>JBJTJQ010000062.1:0-11444 GCA_046095545.1 Candidatus Nanopelagicus sp. | reverse complement strand
AGTTGATAATCAGCGGCAGTTTTACTTGCGCTTATAGTTTGCCATGTTTTTGTGGTTAACGAGATCATCACGGCTTCCTCGGCCCGCTTGCCTTGAAGTAACGACTAAAGTCGAGACCGTTCACCCCCAAGAGTTAATCGAATTAATTTTCAATATTTAGTTGTGTGAAGGGGTTATTTTACCGGCTATTTGAAAATACTGTTAATTCAACTACTAATCGTAATCTTCATCTGATTTTTTGCGCTTACCTTTACCACCACTCTTACCAGTTGCATGGCGAGATAGCTCTCGCTCTACCTCTCTACTTGCTTGCTGTTGCTTCAAAGTTTCGCGCTTATCATGTGCTTTCTTACCTTTGGCCACTGCAATCTCAACCTTTGCTTTACCATCTTTAAAGTAAAGTGAGAGTGGAATTAAGGTTAAGCCACCTTGTTTTATCACGCCAGCTATTTGCGCAATCTCTCGCTTATGCATAAGTAATTTTCGCTCCCGACGCGGCATATGGTTAGTCCAAGAACCCTGGTTGTACTCAGGAATATGAATTCCGCTAACCCAAATCTCGCCCTCTTTTGCCATGGCATAGCCATCGGTTAAGGATGCCCTACCTGCTCTTAAGGATTTAACCTCAGTACCAGTTAAAACTAATCCGCACTCATAAACTGATTCAATAAAGTAATCATGGCGAGCGCTCTTGTTTTGGGCAATTACTTTTTTACCAAGCTCCTTGACCACAAGCAACCCCCTTAATCTTAAGTTGGTGGTGGTTAAACCTTAAGATATTTGCGAAGTGTAAGCACAGATGCAACGGTGGAAACAAATAATCCAGTAAATAATAGCCAGGCAGATGCCACCCAGACATCCTGCCAAGTGAAAAATTGGGTAAAGGTTAAAAGTGGAGCCACTCTAGAATCAACCACAGCTTTAAAGGCTGCAAGTACTCCGGTTGCAACTATCCAACCAGAGATTGCTGCAAAAACTCCTTCAAGTAAAAAGGGTAATTGAATTGAAAAACTAGATGCGCCAACTAACTTCATAACCCCAGTCTCCCGCCGGCGGTTAAAAGCTGCAATTCTTAAGGTATTGCTAATTAACAAGGCAGCGGTTAGGACTGAGGCAGCACCTATTACTAGTGCGCCATTTCTTAGGACATTGAGTAATTTAAAGAATTTGTCCAATATCGCCCGCTGATCTTGGACAATATCTACTCCTGGTCGGCCAGCAAAGGCGCTTTCGATCACCGCAAACTTGGTTGGGTCTTTAAGTTTTACTCTAAATGATTCTGGTAATTGATCGGCAGTTACATTTTGAGCAATAGCAGAGCCCTTAAATCTCTCCTGAAATCTCTTAAATGCCTCACTTTGGGATTCGTAAAAAACTTCCTGCACAACTGGCAAAGTTTGTAGATCACGCTGAATAGATATTTTTTCCGCTTGGGTAATTACTCCTTTAGCGCAAGATTGCGTTTCTGATAATGAACCGCATAAAAATATCGAGACCTCAATTTTGTCATACCAATAATCTTTCATAACGCGAACTTGAGAGTTAGCAAGTAAGCCAACACCAAGCAGTGAGAGTGAGATTGCTACAGTAATCATTACCGCAAAGGTCATAGTTAAATTTCGACGCAGGCCGATGCCGACCTCACTGGCCACAAACTTAGCGCGCATTTAGTAACCCTATCTTTTTCATCTTGAAATTAACCGGTATAGCCATATACGCCACGAACCTGATCACGAATTACATGCCCACCCTCTAATTCAATTACTCGCTTTCGCATTTGATCGACTATGCCTGAGTCATGAGTTGCCATTACCACAGTAGTGCCTTCTCGATTAATCCGATCTAGCAATTTCATGATTCCCACTGAGGTGGCCGGATCTAAATTTCCTGTTGGCTCATCGGCAATCAAAATGGTAGGTCTTGAAACATACGCCCTAGCAATTGCAACTCGTTGTTGTTCACCACCTGATAGCTCACTTGGCTTGCGATCACCTTTTTCTTCAAGTCCGACTAACTCTAAAACCTCTGGTACTTCGCGACTAATCTGCTTATTTGAATACCCAAGTACATGCAAAGTAAATGCCACATTCTCCGCTACAGTTTTATTTGGTAGCAATCTAAAATCTTGAAACACAGTTCCTACCTGCCGGCGAAGTTCTGGAACTTTGGCGGCCGAGAGAGCACTTAAATCTTTTCCCACCACATGAATTACTCCCGAGCTTGGCCGCTCTTCCCGCAAAACTAATTTTAAAAAGGTAGATTTTCCCGAGCCGGAAAGTCCAACTAAAAAAACAAACTCTCCTTTTTCGATATCTAAATTAACCCCATCTAAAGCGGCTTTGTCTTGGCGAGGATAGATTTTGGTGACATTCTCAAACTTAATCAATGAAAAGCCCTTCGATAGATCTACTGGAGCACTTAGGCTAGTTTAGATAAGTAATCACATAACTTTGGCTATTTACCACTTATTTTAAGGTAAAAATATCTGAGAATTATGCCCAATTGTGAGATTACTCGCGCCCTTTGCGCCATTTAATACCAGCCTCAATAAATCCATCCAGATCACCATCTAGTACTGCCGATGGATTTCCTACTTCAAAATCAGTTCGCAAATCTTTCACCATTTGATACGGCGCAAGTACATATGATCGCATTTGATTTCCCCAAGAGCCTGAGTTATCTCCCTTTAATGCATCTAGTTTGGCCCGTTCTTCTAATCTGCGCCGCTCCAATAATTTTGATTGCAAAACTGCCATAGCGGTTGCACGATTTTGAATTTGAGATCTTTCATTTTGACATGAAACGACAATTCCAGTTGGCGCGTGAGTAATTCTCACCGCAGAATCTGTGGTATTAACTCCTTGTCCACCAGGACCAGATGATCGATACACATCAATTCGCAAATCTTTTTCCTCAATTTCAATATGATCACTTTGTTCCACAACCGGTACAACCTCAACGCCGGCAAAAGAGGTGTGCCGGCGAGATTGGGAATCAAATGGTGAGATACGAACCAACCTATGGGTGCCTTGCTCTACCGATAATCGGCCATAGGCATATGGTGCGTTAACTCTAAAGGTAGTGGACTTAATTCCAGCCTCTTCAGCATATGAGGTTTCAAGAACCTCAACTTTGTAGTTATGACGTTCACAAAATCTTAAATACATCCGCATTAACATCTGTGCCCAATCAGCTGCTTCTACTCCACCAGCCTCTGATCTAATGGTGATAAGCGCATCACGTTCATCATACTCACCGCTAAGTAATGTCTGAACCTCAAGATCATTAATTACTTGCGTTAAGTCATCTAACTCCTTATTAATGTCTTTAAATGCAGATACCTTATCCGCTTCACCATTAGCAATTTCAACCATGATTGGTAAATCATTTAGGCGAGATCTAATGCCATTAATCTTATTTATCGTTGATTGCGCTCGCGATAATTTACTGGTGATAACTTGAGCCGCCTGCGGGTCATCCCAAAGATTTGGCGCACTTGCCTGTTGTTCTAATAAGGCTGCATTCTCGATTAATTTTGGCAGATTTAACACCTGCTCAATAGATTTTAAGGTGATGTCGATTTTATCGATTTCAACTTGATACTCTCTGGCAGCCATAGGCTTAGGGTAATCTAATTCGGGATGTAATCCGAACTTGCGCCGATTTTGGTACGAATATCAAATGCACCAAATTGATCTAGGCTAAAAAATGGAATTTGAATCGGAAATTTGGCCAGAATGGAAACTTCGGCAGATATGTCGTAAAGATCGCAATTAAAATCTTCGATTCTTATTGTTTTACCACTTATCAAACTGTCACTAATTAATCTAGAAAAAGTGCTTAAAGCCGCTGAGCAATCTAATGGAACTCTTTTGCGATCGCTAAACCTATTTAACTGCGCATAATAGGCGGGCAGGCTTATTGAGTGTGCTGATTTGTTGATCGCCGCCTCTGCGACATTTATTAATTGCTTTTTTACTGCATATGCTGCGGAAATATTTATTGAAATAAAGGTGAGCGTCATGGCAATTATAAAAAAGCCTAACGAAAGTGGGATCAAAGATCCTCGATCTTTTTTATTTAACCAACTTATTATCGCCATAAGTCAACATACTCAGTTGCAGTAGCGATTTGATTAGAGTCAGTTGATATAGTAGCGATCACCATATTGCCTGGAGAAAAACATGGATATTTAGCACAAGAAATTGCCAACTCAATCTTGTTTGAATTTACCTGGGAAGCAGAAAGAGTTGATCTATAAATTTCAATAACTTGATTTGCTCTAACTTGTGCTAACTCTTCATTAGGACTGGTCACGAATGCTCTAACTGCCTGCCGAGCTAGGTTATTGCTCTCTGAAATTGCCATTGCTTTTTGTTGAATTAGAGTGATCATTATTAAAAAGGCGGTGAAAAATGGTAGGGTAAAAATAAGAAACTCTGAAATAGCAGACCCAGAACTTTTCGCCAGCAGCTTCTTAATTTTTATCATCCTCATCAACTGCAATGGCAACCACCTTTTTTCTAGCTGGCGTGCTGATATCAATGAACTTACTTAGCTCAGTAGTTTTATCTAGCAACAAGATAGATCCACCACCAATTAATGGCTTTCTAATGAAGTTATCACCATTTCCATAAATTGCAGATCTTGAAATTTTTCCCTGTGAAATATAAGTATCTTTTATGACTTGGAACTGCATAAAAACTAATTGGAACATAATTAGAAAGACGATCACCTGCGGAATTATGGTTATAAATGACTCAACTGAACCTCGGCTTTTTTGGCTAAGTAGATTGCGCAACTACCTAATGCCGCCCATTGCATCTAGAGAGTTGCGCAATATTGTGGTTAGTTTGGGAGCTGCAATTGACCAAATCCCGGTTACTAAGGCTGTTGTCATTAAAACTACTAAAACCCAGCCTGGTACATCTGCTCTGCTTTTTCCGCTTACTTTTTTGATTATAAAACTTGTAAATAGTAATAGAAAGTTATTGTATTTCTCAATCATAATTTATCTCCTAAGTAAGTTTTATCAACTATACAAAGGATTTGCTTAATGATTTTAAGTCAGAGAATTTATGTGGAAATCTAGCTAATGCTATTTATCTGACTAAGAGTAGTAATTATGTTACAAATAATTATGTCTGAGTAATAACCTATACCTAGAGTGCTACAACAAGATCTATTTCAACGAGAATATTCATTAGGTCTGAACCAACTGTAGTCCTAACTGGAAATGGGGCAGTAAAAAACTCTCGGTAAACAGCATCATAAGAGTGAAAATCTCTTTTAACATCTTGTAGGTGAGCAGTAACCTTTACGACATCTGAAAATTTCACGCCCTTAGCATCCAATATTTTTTGTAGATTTAATAAGGTTTGTCGAGTTTGTTCAGCCACACCACCTTCTACTATTTTTCCGGTATCAGGGTTTACTGGTCCCATACCGCAGGTATACAAAAAGCCATTAGCAACTACACCGTGTGAATATGATCCACCAGGAGCTGGCGCCCCTTGTGCTTGGATATGTTCTACTTTCATCAATCGCTCCTAGGCAGATTTAGAAAAATGTTTGAATACAATCTACAACATCATAGTTGCTATTTACTAGTGGAATTAATCGCCATTTATCAAATGTGGTGCAGGGGTGGGATATTCCAAGTCCAATTAAGTCAGCATTATTAAAATTACTACTGCTTTTTAGAAATGCGTGCTGATCATTTAACTTTTCTACTTCTCCTGAGAATTCTGTTATAGATTCAAAAAATCGTAAAATTGGAATTGGGTTGTGTAAATCAATTCCAACATCTCGCTTACCCAAATTCAAAATCCCAAAGCTATCTTCAGGCTTACTAATAACCTGAGCCCAGATCTCTATTGCTGGCAAGAAGCCATCTGAAGAGAATTTAAATGGGTATAAATCTTCATAATACTTACTATCGTGTGTTACATAACCACCACTTCGCAACAGTAATATCTTTTCTTGATTAAATTTGTTTAACTCAGTTGCGACAATATCAAAATAAGCACTTCCACCTGCACTAATAATAAATTTGTTATCTGATTTATACTCAAAAGCTAGTGCAGCGGCATTAACTATTCGACCACAAAACTCAATGACTAAGTTCTCACCATCTTTAGTCCTACTAATATTTGGAACTGCTCCTTCAAATCCGGTCACTCCCCGTAAATTCAACCTAGGGTCGGAGTGGATACCTATGGCAATTTCTTTAACCAAATCAAGGTTTCTAACTCCGCCCCTGCCATTTACCGTTCCGACTTCGATAAATAAATTTTGAATACCATTAGAGGGAGTAAATTTTTTTATAATCTCTAGTCCTGTTATCGAATCAACATAAAAAATGATTTCAACTGTTTTTGATTTGTTTAATTCTGCAATTTTTGCAATCGCATATTGATCTAATACTTCATTTCCAATAATTATCCTTTTAAAACCGAATTTCATAAATATTTCAGCTTGCCATAAACTTGCAACAGTAACTGCAAATGCGCCGGCATCAATTTGTAATTGTGCAATATATGGCGACATTGTGGTCTTTACATGTGGAGCTAACTCGGCACCAACAGATTTACAAAATCGGGACATTCTGTCTATATTGTGAGTTAATGCATCTTGCTTGATAACCATTAACGGAAATTGAAATCCTGAAGTAAATATATTTGGTCTCTTGGCAAGAAAATCTGCAACTGACTTGCCATACGAATCCAACGGAAATCCTTTATACCCAATTTCAATTATCGAATTATTAGGGTCAGTTTTCATGTAAGCAAGATAGCAAGAATTTTGATTAATTAATATAAATCTAGATAACTAAGTAAGTTTTATATGATATCTACCGCTCTTAAATACCTTGAATCGGTTAGTTAGATATTAATTATTACATCCGCCCTGGCGGCAGTAGATTCGACAATTTTGGCATTAATTTCATCTGTGCCAGTAGCCCAATTAAAGGCTGACTCTTTATCTTTACCGTAAAACTCATGCCGTTTTACTAACCTTTCAATTCTTACACTATCGTTAATATTAATGTACCAAATCTCTGTTAGCTCAGCTGCAACCTTTTCCCAACCGGCTTTATCAAACAATAAATAATTGCCTTCTGTTAAAACTATTTTTGTATTAGCTAAAACAACACCGTCGGCAGCATAGGACTCTTCAATCTCTCGATGGAACACAGGATAATAAATATCTTGATCAGTCTCGGTATTTATACGTTTTAGTAAGCTCACATACCCATTTGAATCGAAGGTATTAAATGCTCCTTTACGATCAGATAGACCTAAATTTTTCAACTGCAGATTGCTTAAGTGGTAACCATCCATAGGCACAAGTGAGACTGAATCTTTTGGTAAATTTTCAACTAAATATGATGTAAGTGTGGATTTACCAGCGCCAGGTTTTCCAACTATGCCAATAATGAATCTACCTGAATGCTTTACTGCCAAATCCTTAATCCTCGATAAGGCTTCATCGATACTACTGAGCTCTATAGCCATTTGCTACTCACATCTATTTCTCATGTTAACCATCTATTCGCAATAAATGCATAGCACTTAAGCATTATTTTTAAAAACCAAGCTCACTTAGTGAGTTTGAGAAAATTTCTAACCCGGTTTTTGCATCTGCTTCTGAAATATTACATGGCGGAACTAGATGGATTCGATTGAAATTATTAAATGGCATTAAGCCATTCTTTTTACAGGTGGCAACAATTTCATTCATCTTAGGGCTACTTGATCCATAAGGGGCAAGTGGTTCTCGAGTGCTTTGATCTGAAACCATATCAATTCCCCAAAATACGCCTACTCCCCTAACATCACCCATTACTTTATGTTTTTTGGCTAACTCTTTTAATCCAGGTCCAAGAATTTTTTCACCAATACTTGCAGCATTCTCAACCATCTTTTCACTCTTCATAGCTTGAATTGTTGCCACCGCAGTTGCACAGGCAAGTGGATGGCCAGAGTATGTTAAACCGCCAGGAAATACTCGCTCATCAAAGCTTTTAGCAACCGCATCTGAAATTACTACCCCACCTAATGGGACGTAACCTGAGGTCACACCCTTTGCAAAAACAATTAAATCAGGTACAGATTTTGAGTGCTGATAGCCAAACCATTTACCACACCTTCCAAAACCAGACATTACTTCATCAGCAATCCATAAAATTTCATACTTATCGCAGAGCGCTCTAATGCCATCTAAGTAACCTTTTGGTGGTACCAATACACCAGCTGTCCCTGGAACACTTTCAATTAATATTGCTGCAATTGTTTTAGGTCCTTCAAAAATAATGGTTTGCTCTAAATGCTCAAGTGCTCGCTGACATTCTTGTTCTTCACTTGCCGCCCAAAAGGCAGATCTATATAGATATGGTCCCCAGAAGTGAACATGGCCATACCCAAACTCATTTGGAAATCTTCTTGGATCCCCGGTTGCATTTATCGCAGAGCCAGTATTGCCATGATAAGAACGATAGGTCGACAACACTTTATGCTTATTTGTATGAAGCCTTGCCATACGAACTGCATTTTCAACGCCATCTGCGCCAGCATTTGTGAAAAATACTTTCTTAAATTTATCCTCGACTAAACTTAAAATACTCTTTGCTGCTTCATTTCGCGCCTCATTTGCATGTTGGGGTGCAATAGTTGTTAAGAGATCAGCCTGCTTTTTAATTGCATCAATCACTTTAGGGTGCTGATGGCCAATATTTGTAAAAACCAACTGGCAAGAAAAATCTAAATACTTTTTGCCATTGAAGTCCCAAAAATAGGATCCACTGGCGCCAGCAATCGGCAAAGGAGAAATCTGTGCTTGGGCAGACCAAGAATGAAAGACATTTGCTCGATCATCTGCAAATACTTTTGCTGCCTTTTCTGGATTAATTTCTGGGGTGCTCAACATTGCTCCTATTGCTTCTAAAGTTATAGGCCTATCTAATCATCTATGCTCATTTTTTGGTAGCAGGTAGAAGTGAGATGAAACCTGAAGTATTGTTACTTCCATGAATTCCATTTCACATTGGATCAATGGGTCGGTCTATCCTGCAAAATCAGATAGGTCGGGTGAAATTTTTAACCCTGCAACTGGAAAAGTTTCAGGATCTGTAGCTTTTGCAGATACTGCAACTGTTGATAAAGCAGTTCATACTGCTGAAAAGGCGTTCCAGGATTGGCGCCACTCCTCATTAACAAAGCGGACTCAAGTTTTATTTGCATTTAGAGAGTTAGTAAATATAAACAAAGAAAAAATTGCTGAGTTGATTACTGCAGAACACGGAAAAGTTTTAAGTGATGCACAAGGCGAAGTAACTCGTGGCTTAGAGGTAGTTGAATTTGCTTGTGGTATTCCACATTTATTAAAAGGTGGATTCTCCGAAGAGGTCTCTACTGGGGTCGATGTTTACTCAATTCGTCAACCACTTGGTCCAGTTGCCATAATTTCGCCCTTTAATTTTCCAGCCATGGTGCCAATGTGGTTTTTCCCAATCGCAATTGCTTGCGGTAATACTGTAATTGTTAAACCATCAGAAAAGGACCCAAGTGCAATTATGTTGATTGCGCAACTATTAAAGGATGCAGGACTTCCTGATGGTGTGTTCAATGTCTTGCACGGCGATAAGGTTGCAGTTGATGCATTACTAACTCATCCAAAAATTAAATCAATCTCTTTTGTAGGGTCAACTCCGATTGCAAAATATGTTTATGAAAATGGCACAAAATCAGGTAAGCGCGTTCAAGCATTAGGCGGAGCAAAAAATCATATGATTGTTTTACCTGATGCTGATTTAGAGTTAGCTGCAGATGCCGCCATTAATGCCGGTTTTGGTTCAGCGGGTGAAAGATGTATGGCGATCTCAGCAATAGTTGCCGTTGAGCCTATTGCAGATAAATTAATTGAAAAAATAAAAGAGCGTGCAGTAAAAATTAAAACAGGTGATGGCACAAAAGGCGCTGATATGGGGCCTTTAGTTACCAAAGTACATCGAGATAAGGTGGCTGCTTACATAAATGCTGGTGAAAAAGAGGGTGCAAAGGTTGTTGTAGATGGTCGAGATGTAAAAGTTGATGGTGATGGATTTTGGTTAGGCCCAACATTATTTGATCATGTTAAACCTAGCATGAGCATTTATCTGGAAGAAATATTTGGACCAGTTTTAAGCGTAATCAGAGTGAAAAGCTATGACGAGGCACTAAGACTTGTAAATGATCATCAGTATGGAAATGGAACTGCAATTTTTACCAATGATGGCGGAGCTGCTAGGCGTTTTCAAAATGAGGTTGAGGTGGGAATGGTTGGGATAAATGTGCCAATTCCTGTACCAATGGCTTATTTCTCATTTGGTGGCTGGAAGAATTCGCTATTTGGCGATTCTCATGCGCACGGTACAGAGGGCGTGCACTTTTTCACTAGAGGAAAAGTTGTTACATCTCGCTGGCTAGACCCTAGCCATGGCGGGATCAATTTAGGTTTTCCACAAAATACCTAAACTTAACCGCGAAGAGTTTTTGCTAATTCCCTAAAATCATTAACCATAAAATCAATTTCATCCTGGCCGTGGGCCAAACTAATTAACCACTGCTCATCCAATCCAGGTGGCGTCATGATGCCATGGTTTAGTGACCATAAAAATGATAACTCTGCTACCTGAAAATCTGTAGCTTTGTAATCTCGATAGTTACGAACTGGCTTATCTGACCAAGTTACGCATCCTTTTACCCCAAATCCAACTGTATGAGCGGGCAATTCATACTCATCGATAATCTCTTTAATCCTGGTTAACGCTTGAATATTCAATGACTCGGCCTTTCCTAAGGCTTCTGGTGTACAAACTTTATCTACACCTTTTACTGCTGCCATTGCCAATATATGACCATTAAATGTGCCAAGGTGAGGAGCTCTACCATCTGAAACGGGTTTCATAAATTCAGTTTTTCCACCAAATGCTGCAAGTGGAATTCCGCCGCCAATAGATTTTGCAAGACAGATTAAATCTGGAATTACTCCAAGTCTTTGGGCTGCTCCTTGAGGGCCAGCAGTTAAACCAGTTTTGACTTCATCGAAAATTAAAACGATTTTATATTGATCGCACAACTCTCTTACAGCCTCTAGATATCCTTCATCAGGTACAACTATGCCAATATTTTCTAAAACTGGTTCAACAATAAAGCAGGCAATTGTTGAGGAATGCTCACTAAAGACTTTTTCTAAAGCCTGGATATTGTTGTATGGAACAACATAAGACTCACCTGGCACTGCTGCATTAAGTGGTACAGAGATTGGAGCTTCAGCTGGTCCAGCTTTATCTAATGATGGTTTAGTAGAAAAAGAAACGGGATCTCCACTGCCATGATAGCCGCCTTCAACCTTTACAACTCCTTCTTTACCTGTGTAGGCGCGAGCGGTTCTGACCGCATACA
>JBJTJQ010000061.1:0-3334 GCA_046095545.1 Candidatus Nanopelagicus sp. | reverse complement strand
AGCTTATTTATTGTGGATTACTGGATAAATCTCAATTTGGCACTTAGCACATCGATATTGGCTGAAATACTCTGAGTAATTGCATTGCCATTAATTGGCGTAGTTACGCCATTAACACTCCAAGTGCCAGTCCAGGTAATCCTTAAATTAACTTGATACTGACCAGCTTTTTTATAGGTATGAGTAATTGGTCCAATCGGATATGGCGCGCCAGCAAATTTACTCACCTCATACCCACCATCACCATAACTCCAGGTAAATGTGGGGGTCAGATTTACATAAACCACCACATCTAAAATCGGAACTAGCGCAGTAAATCGAGCTGGGGTTTGGCTCCAGAAATAGATCGGAATATTAACTAGTGGATCAACCCCTGGTTGATAATTAATATCACCGGCAGGCAACATTTTTGTTAATCGATCAGATAAGGATGCGGTGGTTGGCTTTTTAGCGGATACCACCTTTTTAATTATTGGTTTACTTACTGGCTTAGCTGCCGGTTTAATAGTCGGCTTTGGTGAAGGTTTTGGTAGCGCTAATAATTTTGGCACCTTAGTTACTGGTTTAGCTACCTTTGGCGCAGCCGGCTTACTTATTGGTTTACTTGTTGCTTTGCTAATCGGTTTTGGCACTACTTTTGGCGCAGCTTTTGCCGCTCCTTTTTGCGCAGTAATTATTAATTGATTTTCGGAGGTAAAGACATCTACACAGGTCTTATCAACACAACTAGCAGAGTAAGCGATCTGAGTAGTAAATAGTAAAAAACCAAGACTTAAGATGGAAAGTTGTGTGATTTTGATTATCGAATTTGAATTAATTGCCACACCCCATCTCGTTTTGCCACCACAAATTGATTTATGATCTCAGAGCTACCCCAGATCTGCTGCTTGCCACTATTTTTTTCAATCTTGGTTAGGGCGGCGCGATTAATCACCACATCAAATACTTTTTGATCTGGCCCATCGGAATTAATAAGTAGTTGCGTTAATTTATATCCCTGCACCTGCAAAGCTGCGTTGGTAAAGAGGCTAGCTAGGCGGGATGAGATAGCTAAACAGGCGCACTCAGCAGCTGCTGCCTGTTTTAGCTTTGATAAATCCCCGCCTAGCGCCAAATTTAAGCCATCTACATAATTAATAATTGGCTCAATTGCTGCTGGCTCAACTATTGGAAGAAGTGAAAGATCATCATCTTCTGCCTGATCTAATCTAGTTGGATCTGAAATTACTTGACCTGAATTAACTTGATCTGAATTTAAATCACCAATCTCCATCGCCCCATGAGCTCTAGCGCAAGCAGATAAAAGTAGGGGCAGGGTGAGAATTAATAACCCCGGCTTAAAAATCATGGCGATAATTTAAATAGATTTTAAACTCACCGCTTAAAGTTGAGAGTAAATATGTGAATTACTCCTTAGTGTGTAAAACTACCCTTATGGCACACCGAGATGGCGATGGTTGGGTGGAATGTAGTTGCGGTGGTAAGCATTGGGGATTACATGGCGCAGCTGGATTACTACTAATTAGAGATAAAACCATCTTGATGCAACACCGAGCTCCTTGGGTACACAATGGCGATACCTGGGGAATTCCAGGTGGGGCCCGGGATTCTCATGAGAGCGCAGTTGAGGCTGCGATCAGAGAGGCCCATGAAGAGATCGGTATCTTTGAAAAAGATTTAACAGCTGGTGAGATCTTTATTGATGATCATGGGGTGTGGAGTTATCACACCGTAATTGCAAATGCCCACAAGGGGTTAATTGCCCATGAAGCAAATGATGAGTCCAAAGAGGTGGCGTGGATTGCATTTGATGATGTTATTAAAAAAAATCTCCACCCCAGCTTTGCTAATACTTGGCCACAACTTCTAGAAAAGTTAAAAGCGCTCTAACCACCTGCTTTTTCGGCTGCCGCTTTGTATTGTTGATCTAATCTAGTAAGTGCCTCTTTAATTACCGCCCCATCATGGGTGCGATAAAAAGCTGGCATTGAGTTTAAAAGAGTTGCGCCATACCGCTTATTTACAATTCGAGAATCTAATATCGCCACCACTCCTCGATCATCTAATGAGCGAATTAATCGGCCCGTACCTTGAGCAAGAAGTAGGGCTGCCCGTGGCAGTGAGATCTGCATAAAGCCAGAGCCACCAGCTTGATCTGCCTGCGCAGCTCTAGCTGCTAACACCGGCTCATCTGGCCGAGGAAATGGAATTCGATCGATCGCAACTAAGGTGCAGGCTGGCCCTGGCACATCAATACCTTGCCAAAGTGAGATTGTGCCCAGCAAGGTGGAAGATTCATCGTTAGCAAACTTTTCAATTAATGGCCCAACTGCATCCCCCCTTCGTTGGGTAATTATTGGCAGCTTTAACTCTGCTAAAACTTTTCGCAAATGATCATCCGCTGCCTCAACCCCTTTCCAAGAGGAAAACAATGCCAGGCACCGACCGCCAGCTGCTTGAATTAACTCTCCCAACTCAACTAAGACTTGATGGGAGATGCCATCCCTAGTTGGTTCTGGTAGATCCTTTGGTAGATATAACATTCCTTGGTTTGCAAAATCAAAGGGTGAGCCCACATCTAAGATCTGCAGATTTGCCGGATCCATACTCTGCTGATCAGATTCTTGATTACCAATTTCCTCAATCTCTGTACCATTATCTTCAGCTAATTTTTCATTAACTACAAAACCAATACTTTTAGCGATTGGATCAAAGGATTTGCCCACAGTTAAGGTGGCGCTGGTGGCAATTACTGGCGTCTTACTTAATAGATTTTTGCGCAACACATCAGAGACTGAAAGTGGGGCAAGGTAGAGTGTAGAAAAATTTGGCTCAAACCAAAGCACATGTGTGCTTCCTGGCTTTAATAACTTAGTAATAGTTTGATTAATTTCATTTAGCGCACCCTTTACCCGCGCTCGCTCGGCCATAGTATCTGGATCAATAATCTGCTCATCAGCTGAAATTAATTGCAATACCGAAGCCACTGCCTCCTTTACCTTTCGCATCCCGGCCTCTAATTGGCTGGGCACCTGCTCTAATTTGCCCAACTTAGCTGTATCCAGCTTTACATCCAGGGCATACTCCTCCACCGCTTTAGTAAATTTCTCACTGGCTTTAACCAAGCTATCACTTGCCTTTGACGGCATATGTTTTCTAGCCATTACCGCTGCCCTACTCACTCTGGCCGCAGTTAACTCCTCAGTCACCGCAGCTGTGGTGCGATCGGAAAACTCATGTGCCTCATCTAAAACAATTGCATCCCGCTCCGGCAAGATCGGATGTGAATCCACAATCTCAATCGCTAAGAGTGTGTGGTTAGTGACCACAATAT
>JBJTJQ010000060.1:0-4486 GCA_046095545.1 Candidatus Nanopelagicus sp. | reverse complement strand
GACCTATTTAGGTTTATGAATGGCAGCTGGCTGAAAGAATCTGTTATCCCAGCCGACCGAGCCAGTGATGGCGCCTTTTACCGGTTGTATGAACAGGCAGAAAAGCAGGTTCAGCAAATCATTTTGGATCAAGCAAAAGATCAACCGGCGGCCGGTAGTACTGCCCAAAAAATAGGTGATTTATATAGCTGTTTTATGGCTGAAGAGCGAATTGAGCAGTTGGGCATCTCACCCATAAAGAGCGATTTAGATGCGGCGCAGAAATTTAATTCCAAAAGTGAGTTTATGAAACTCTTAGCTCAGCAGGAGGCAAAGGGTTTGGGTGGTCTATTTTATTTATTTGTTTCAACCGATCATAAGGATTCAACTAAGAATATTGTTTACTTAGGTCAAAGTGGTTTATCCCTGCCCGATGAGGCTTACTACAAAGATGCAGAGTATGAGCCAATCCGGCAGGCTCTCCTTTTGCATATTGAAAAGATGTTTGAGCTAGCCAAACTACCAAACTCAAAACTAGCTGCTGAGCTAATCCTTAAGATAGAGACCCAGATTGCAGATCATCATTGGGATCAGGTCAAGGATCGAGATGCCACCTTGACCTATAACAAAAATACCTTTGATCAACTAGTAAAGCTCTGCCCAGAGTTTGAGTGGCAAAGTTGGATTGAGGGTAGTCAGACGCCAAAAGAGGTGCTGGCGCAGGTAATCATTCGCCAACCATCCTTCTTTGCTGGTCTATCTGAGCTATTGAGCAATTTTGAGTTAGATAAGTGGCGAGCCTGGCTTACCTGGCAGATTCTCTCCTCAAGTGCTCCTTATTTAAATCAGGAGCTAGTTAATGAGAACTTTAATTTCTATGGCACCACCCTCTCTGGGACTCCAAAGCTTAAGGATCGGTGGAAGCGTGCAGTTGGTTTGGTTGAAGCCTCACTTGGCGAGGCAGTCGGCCAGATCTATGTCCAGCGCCATTTTGGCCAACAGGCTAAGGAGCGGATGGTGGATTTAGTGGCAAATTTAATCCAGGCCTACCGAGAGGATATTGCCGCCCTTACCTGGATGGGCGATGAAACTAAGAAAAAGGCCTTTATTAAGCTGGATAAATTCACCCCAAAAATTGGCTACCCAGATAAGTGGCGTGACTACAGCAAATTGATGATTACCCCAGATGATCTCATTGGTAATTTAGCTCGGATCGCAAGATTTGCCAGTGAGTATGAATATAGCAAGATTGGCAAAGCGGTCGATCGATCTGAGTGGTATATGACCCCACAAACTGTTAATGCCTACTACAACCCAGGGATGAATGAGATTGTATTTCCGGCGGCTATTTTGCAGCCACCATTTTTTGATGTGCTAGCCGATGATGATGCCGCTAATTATGGTGGCATTGGTGCGGTGATTGGTCATGAGATTGGCCATGGCTTTGATGACCAGGGCTCTAAATATGATGGCGATGGAAATTTAGAGAATTGGTGGAGCCAGGCAGATCGAATTGAGTTTGAAAAATTAACTCAAAAATTAATTGCGCAATATGATCAACTCTCGCCCACCGATGCCCCAGATGTTAAGGTCAATGGCGCCCTAACAATTGGTGAAAATATTGGCGATCTTGGCGGCTTAACTATTGCCTATAAGGCTTATCAAATATCCCTGGCTGGCAAGCAAGCTCCAGTAATTGATGGCTTTACCGGTGATCAAAGATTTTTCTTAGGTTGGGCTCAATCTTGGCGAGGAAAGTATCGCGCAGAGGAGGTAAGAAGAAGGATTGCCACCGATCCTCACTCCCCAGATGAGTTTAGGTGTAATCAGGTGGTTTCAAATTTAACTGAGTTTTACGAGGCCTTTGGCGTGAGTGAAACTGATAAACACTTTCTCCCCCCAGCTGATCGGGTTCGAATCTGGTAATTACTCCGGAAAATGGCAGGCCACTTCAGAGCTGCCTATTTGCAATAACTCTGGTTTTTGATCGGCACATATTTGTTGAGCTTTCCAACATCTAGTTCTAAATCGACAACCAGAGGGTGGATTAATTGGATTAGGCACCTCACCACTTAAATGGATTCGGTTTCGAGTCCCGGCGGCATCTGGGTCACTTTCCGGCACTGCCGATAGCAGCGCCTTGGTATATGGATGTCGAGGGGAGCGATAGAGAGAGTCTCGATCGGCAATCTCCACAATATTTCCTAAGTACATAACTGCCACTCGATTTGCAAAGTGGCGTACTACCGCCAAATCATGAGCAATGAAGAGAAAGGTTAGGCCAAAATCTTTTTGTAAATCCTTCATTAAATTAATGATTTGAGCTTGAATAGATACATCCAATGCTGAGACTGGCTCATCAGCCACGATTAATTTTGGTCTTAATGCTAAGGCTCGCGCAATCCCAATTCTCTGGCGCTGCCCACCGGAGAATTCATGGGGATATCGATTGTAGTGCTCGGGATTTAGACCAACAATCTCTAGTAATTCTTGGACTTTTTTCTTAACACCACCCTCTGGTTTAATGCCGGCAATTCTAAAAGGGGTGGCAACAATACTTCCTACCGTATGTCGCGGATTTAGCGAGGAGTATGGATCCTGAAAAATCATTTGAAGTTGGGATCTAATTGGTTTCAACTTGGCGTTACTATGATGTGTAATATCTAAACCTGCAAACTCTATTTTGCCCTGATCGGGCTCAAGTAATCTAGTAATTAATCTTCCGGTTGTAGATTTTCCGCACCCTGATTCGCCAACTAAACCCAAAGCTTGCCCACTTTGAATTTCAAAGCTAACCCCATCAACGGCATGAATAACATCTGCCTTACCAAAAAAACTATTTTTTGAGCCGGTAAAGTGTTTACTCAGATGGGAAACCTTTAGGATTACACTCATAATTTTGGCACCACTTGATTTTGAAAAATTTCAGCTCTGGTTTGTACATCTAAATGACATCTAACTAAATGATGAGCATCGGTTGGTAGCGGCAATAGCTCTGGCACCAACCCAGAACAGGCAGAACCGACCTGACTTAAATAAGCACATCTTGGGTGAAAGGCGCAGCCTGAAGGTGGCGAGATTAGTGAGGGTGGCATCCCGGAAATGGCTGCTAATTTTTTATTGGGATCACCAGTTAATCTAGGTATTGAGGTTAACAATCCCCAACCATAGGGATGCTGGGGCCTTTGCAGCACATCTTTCACGCTGCCAAACTCAACCGCTTTTCCGGCATACATTAACAAAACATCATCTGCAGTTTCCGCCACAACTCCCAAATCATGAGTAATTAAAATAATTGCAGTTCCAAAATCCTTCTGTAAATTTTTGATTAACTCAAGAATTTGGGCTTGAACCGTTACATCCAAGGCAGTTGTTGGTTCATCGGCAATAAGTAAATTTGGATTACATGAAAGTGCCATAGCAATCATGGCTCGCTGCCGCATTCCCCCAGAAAACTGATGCGGGTAATCATCAACTCTTTTATGCGGTTGTGGAATACCTACTCGATCTAACATTTCAATAGCATGAGCTCTTGCTATTGGATTTGAAACTTTTGCATGAACTTGATAAGCCTCGATTATTTGATCCCCGATTGTGTAATATGGATTTAATGCAGTTAACGAATCTTGAAAGATCATGGACATCTGCTTGCCTCGAAGTTTTCGAACTTCAGACTCAGAAATTGAATTAATTTCTACGCCACCTACATAAATCTCACCAGAAACCTCTGCCTTACTTCCCTTGTGTAGCCCTAGAATTGCCAGACTTGTGACTGATTTTCCAGATCCAGATTCTCCTACTACCCCTAAAGTTTTCCCAGGTTCAACTGAAAATGAGAGATTATCAACTGCCTTTACTAAACCATCTTCAGTTGGAAAATTAACTGATAAATTTCTTACCTCCAAAAATTTGCTCATGAAAGCCTTACTTTGGGATCTAAGGCAGAGTAAATTAGATCAACTAAAATATTTGCGGTAACTACGAAAAAAGCGGAAAATAAAACTGTGCCAGTTACAACTGGAATATCAAGATTTGCTACGGCATCAGTTGAAAGTTTTCCTAATCCTGGAATATTAAAAACATATTCGGTGATTACTGCCCCCCCTAATAGCGCGCCTAAATCCAAGCCAAATACCGTCACTATTGGCGTAATTGCCCCGCGCAACACATGCTTGGAGTTAATCTGCCTGGCCGATAAACCTTTAGCTCTGGCAGTTCTAACATAATCTTCACTCATTACCTCAATCATGCCGGCACGAGTTAATCTTGAATAAATTGCCGATAATAAAAATGCCAAAGTGATCCAGGGTAGAGCCATTTGTTGAGCCCATAAACTTAATGATTCAAAGGGTGATGTGTAACCGGGTATTGGCAAAATGGCCAATTTATCCACGAAAATAAATTGTAAGATCAAACCAACAAAATATATTTGTAAACTCGCAGCACCTAATGCTACTCCCTGTGAAAACTTATCCAGCATCGTTCCGCGGCGAAGTGCTGAGACAAT
>JBJTJQ010000059.1:0-13590 GCA_046095545.1 Candidatus Nanopelagicus sp. | reverse complement strand
GCAAATGCAATCATCGTTCCTAATATTGTGGCAAGAACTGTTGAAATAACTCCAATTTGAAGTGAGTTAACTACTGACTCACATACCTGCGGAGCACCGCATGGATTTTTCCAATTCTCTAAGGTAAAACCTTGCCAGACGAGATTGCTCTTACCGGCATCATTAAATGAAAAGGCAAATGTATAGGCAACTGGAATAAACAAATAAATAAAAGCAACTCCGGCATAAATACGAATTAAGTTTCTAGCAAACCAGCGGGAGGTGCGATGGCTAAGTGATGGTCTTGGTGCGGCAATTTTTGTCATACCAACTCATCCGTTCCAGATCTACGGATATATAAAGTAACTAGTATCAAAATTGTTGCCATCAAGGTAAAGGAGAGTGCAGCAGCAGTTGGATAATCAACGACCGCAAAAAATCTAGATTCAATTACATTACCAATCATTTTAGTGTTTGGATTACCTAAAATTGCTGCGTTCACATAATCACCAGCTGCTGGGATAAAGGTTAGTAATGTGCCAGCGACTACACCTGGCATAGATAGTGGCAAAGTTACTTTTCTAAATGTAGTTAACCCATTGGCATATAGATCCCCTGAAGCCTCAAGAGTTCTGGGATCAATTCGCTCAAGACTTGCATATAAGGGCAAGGTCATAAATGGTAGAAAGTTATAGGCCAAACCAATAACTACTGCGGTAGAGGTGTTATTAATCCTAAAAGTTTCATCGATAAAGGGTATGACTTTTATCGCCGAAACAACTGGTCCAGAGTCGGCCAAGATTTGAGTCCAAGCAATAGTTCTAAGCAAAAAAGATGTAAAGAAAGGTGCAATTACTAAGACCAGAAGTATGTTTCTAAACTTGCCAGATTTAAAGGCAATGGCATATGCCAGTGGATATGCAATTGCTAATGCCAGTAATGTGGCAAGAGCTGCATAAATAAATGATCTTAAGTACTGCTCCCTACTGGCTAAAAACGCATCAATATAATTTGCAAATCTAAGCTCTTGAACATAGGTACCAATTTGGGAGCCCTCAGGCCTGACCATGGTTGAGGTGCTGGCGAGGGAAAAAATAGGAATAATAAAAAATGTTAATAGCCAAATAATGCCAGGAGCTAAAAGTATATAAGGGGTAAGTGATCTACTTTTTAGAACACCACCTGAACCGGTGTGGCTCTTACTTAAGCCATGCAAAAATGCCATTAATTACTCTTCGTCATCTAGATCTGCGCCAGCGTTAATATCTTGAGCCCCATCTAATGCAAAGGTGTGCTCTGGATCCCACTCAAGTGAGACCTTATCGCCAACTCGAAGATCATGTAATCCCTCATCATTTTGCTCAAAAACAACTAAATCTAAATCCCATGGAGCCTTAACAAGGTATTGAGTTGATGTGCCAACAAATGATCGATCGATCACTACACAATCTTTAATCGAGTTCACACCGGAATCATCTAGCCGTAACTTCTCTGGACGAACACCTACAAAAACTGAATCATTATCAGTTGCAACCCTAGAAAGTGGCACCTCAAAGGTGAGACCTTTGGCAGAGACAACAGCCTTACCACTTGCACGATTAGTTACTTTTCCTTTAATTAAATTACATTGACCTAAAAAGTTAGCCACAAATGCAGTTTTTGGAGCCTCATAAAGCTCTGTGGCACTTCCCATCTGCTCAATCTTTCCCAGATTCATAACTGCAATAGTGTCAGCCATAGTCATGGCCTCTTCTTGGTCATGAGTTACATGGATAAAGGTAATTCCAACCTCGGTTTGAATTCGCTTTAACTCAATCTGCATCTGTCGCCTAAGTTTTAAATCAAGTGCACCCAGTGGTTCATCAAGTAGCAAGACCTCCGGCCTATTAACAATTGCTCTAGCAACTGCAATTCTTTGTTGCTGACCACCTGATAATTGATTTGGCTTTCGTTGTGCTAGGTGTCCCATCTCGACCAGATTTAACGCATTCTCGACCTCAGTTTTTACATCCTTAAGGCCACGTCGCCTTAAACCAAATGCAATATTTTCAAATATTGTCAGATGTGGAAAAAGTGCATAATTTTGAAAAACTGTATTTACATTTCTTCGATACGGTTTTTGAGTTGTAATATCGGTATCACCGATAGAGATTGTGCCAGCCGATGGCTCCTCTAACCCAGCTACCATTCGAAGCGTTGTGGTTTTGCCACAACCAGATGGTCCAAGGAGTGCAAAGAAGGATCCATCTGGTACAACTAAGGATAAATCATCAACGGCACAAAAATCTCCATAATGTTTAGAGACTCGATCTAGCTTTAAATCTCCAGTATCTTGCGAAACCTTGTTGTTCGCCATCACCGGATACTTATCTGCTCCTTATTTTAGATTTACTTAATTACCGATAGCTTCGTCAAAAGCTGTCTGGAATTTAGTTGACTCATCAGCAGAGAGGGATCTAAAGACCTTCACCTTTGCCAATGTTTCAGCATCTGGGAATATATAAGGACTATTTCCTAACTCAGGATCAATTTTCTCTAGCTCAGGTTGAGCAGCCTCAACTGGGCAGATGTAATTTACATAAGCTGCCACCTCAGCGGCGACTGCTGGCTCGTAGTAGTAATTCATTAAGCTTTCAGCATTTTTCTTATGGGTTGAGGTTGATGGAATTAACATATTATCGCTCCATAAAGTTCCGCCAGATTCTGGGATAGCAAAGTCAAACTTGCCATCACTTTCTGCACGCAAAATAAAGATATCGCCAGACCAGCCGATAACTGCATTAGCATCACCACGCTTTAGATCCTCTGAGTAAGAGTTACCCTTAACTTGGCGAATAAATCCATCGGCAATCTTTTGCTTAAAGAAGTCAATCGCATTCATAAATTGATCCTCAGTAAAGTTAGATGATGGATCAACTCCCTGGTAGAGCATGATTACTCCGATTGTGTCTCGAAGTTCAGATAAAACCACAACCTTGCCCTTATTAGCAGGAGCAAATAAATCCTCCATAGTACGAACACCCTTTGGAAGTTTTTGAGTATTCCAGCCAAAGCCGGCAAAACCTGATTGCCAGGTTAAAGAGTATTGACGACCCTTGTCATAACCAACATTTGCTAGGACCTGGCGGATATTGGATTTGTTTGGCACATTTGCTGGATCTAACTTTTGAGCGTATCCCTGCTCAATAAATCTAGCTGCCATCCAATCTGTTGGTGTAACAATGTCATAACCAATATCAGATCCGATGGAAAGTTGTCCTTGAACTTTTCCATAAAATGTATTGTTGTCATCAATTGCTTCTTCATAGGTTGCTTTAATTCCACTCTTTTGCTCAAAAGCTGCCAGAGTTGGATACACCTTAGTATCTTCATTAAAATCTAAATACAACGGCCAGTTTGCCCAGCGGACAATTTTTTCACTATCACTTACATCAACAACAGCTTCGGCACCAGTGGATGAGCCTGTGCCACATGCTGCGAGTAATCCTGCTGCTGATACCGCACCGACGCCAGCAAATAATGTTCGACGAGTTAATTGTGCTCGGATAATCGCACGAGCTTCTGGGGAGATTGACTGCTTATCTTTCTTCATTAGTTCACTTTCTTTATCTCTAGTCGGATGGGTCAATACTTTAGGGAATGTGGGGAAATCTATCAGGCGTTGAGGTTAGTCATCACATGTTTGATGCGAGTGTATTCCTCAAATCCATATGCTGATAGGTCTTTGCCAGTTCCAGAGTGCTTAAAGCCACCATGTGGCATCTCCGCAA
The DNA here is from genome assembly GCA_046095545.1 of Candidatus Nanopelagicus sp. Lineage (GTDB taxonomy): Bacteria > Actinomycetota > Actinomycetes > Nanopelagicales > Nanopelagicaceae > Nanopelagicus. The sequence continues at coordinate 9,841 of JBJTJQ010000059.1, read as the reverse complement.
CCATTGGAATGTGGGTATTAATCCAAACGCAGCCAAAGTCAAAAGCCTTTGCCATTCGCATAGCCCGGCCATGATCCTTTGTCCAAACACTTGAAGCCAAGCCATACTTAACCCCATTGGCATGGCGAACTGCCTCTGCCTCATCGGTGAACTTTTGCACGGTAATGACTGGGGCAAATATTTCATTTTGAATCATCTCATCATCTTGCTTTAAATCCGCCACCACAGTTGGATTCCAGAAGTAGCCAGGGCGCTTAATTGCACTACCCCCTGCTGTTACTCGAGCATGCGCAGGTACACGATCTAAAAATCCTTGAACTCTTGCTAATTGGTTTGCATTATTTACTGGACCAACCAACACATCCTCATCTGGCATACCAACTTTAATTACATTTTTAGCCTGCTCACTAAGTAGGGCAACCACATCTTCATAAGCACTGGCCTCAACTAAAACTCTAGTCGCTGCTGTGCAATCTTGCCCGGCGTTAAAGTAGCCAGCTACCGCAATCCATTCGCATGCTGCTTGTAAATTGGCATCATCAAAAATCACTACCGGTGCCTTTCCACCCAACTCCAAATGCAATTTCTTTAAATCTTTAGCCGCACTTGAAGCTACCTCCATACCGGCCCGGACCGAGCCAGTAATTGAAACCATTTGTGGAATCTCATGTTCAATCAAATGTCGACCAGTATCTCGATCGCCAACTACGACATTTATTACACCTTCAGGTAAAAATTCCTGCATTAACTCTGCCATCCAAAGTGTTGATACTGGAGTGGTATCACTTGGTTTTAAGACAACAGTATTTCCAGCTGCTATTGCTGGTGCCCACTTCCAAACCGCCATCATCATTGGATAATTCCAAGGTGTAACTTGAGCACAAACTCCAATTGGCTCTCGTCTAATAAACGATGTATGTCCTTTAAAGTATTCAGCGGCCGACTTACCCTCTAAATTTCTAGCAGCACCTGCAAAGAATCTAATTTGATCCAACATTGGGCCGATTTCCTCAGCACGAGTTACCGCTATTGGCTTTCCAGTATTTTCAGATTCAATACCGATCAACTCTTCACTTCTGGCCTCAATAGCATCTGCAATCTTATTAATCGCTTTTTGACGCTCACCTGGCGTGGATTCTTTCCAAACTTCAAATGCTGCAGCTGCAGATTTCATAGCCTTATCTACATCGGATGCATTTGAGACTGGAGCCTTTGCAAAAACCTCACCTGTCGCTGGATTAATTAAATCTTGCACCTTATCTGAAGTAGCATTAACTTTTTTACCATTAACAAAGTTTTGCAGGGTTTTCACATTTACTCCTTGGCTGTTTACTGAACACACTTAGTCGGCAGTCTAGTTAGAAAGATTGGAGTAATCAATACTTTTCTAGAGCCCTTTAAAATTAGGCCAATTTTAACAATTCCACCTTAGACCGGCATTAATTTAGCCAGCTGATACTCTGGCCAGAATTACTAGCTATGCGCAAAAAAACGAATTGGACCGACATGAGTTAGGCCAACTTTTTGACCAACTTTAAAGTCAAGTGGGCCAGGAATTCGAACCTGCAATAAATTATCGGCAACATTAATTGAGATCATGGCATCATGACCATAGTAGTCAATCTTATTTATCTGCCCAGTAATCATTCCATGGGTAACATCTGCTGAAATCTTTATCTCCTCTGGCCTGATCACCACCTCCCCAGTTTCTAAATCTGATGAACTTAATTTAATAGGCGCAAATAAATAATCAGTCTTACCATCGGAGAACTTTCTTGCCTTAAGTACTAGAGCATCTCCGGTGCTGATAGCGGTTGTAGCGGAGTTTGGCGAAGAGTAAACCTGCTCTGGTGGCCCTTGCTGAATAATCCTTCCGTTTTGCATAAGCGCTAGAAGATCTGCAGAAACTAACGCTTCCTCCCTGTCATGGGTTACTAAAATTGCAGTTGTATTTTGAGACCGTAGTAATTTAATTACATCTGCTCGAAGATCAATTCTTAGCTGCGCATCTAGGGCGGAAAATGGTTCATCTAGCAAAATCATCGCTGGCTTTACCGCTAGCGCCCTAGCTAATGCCACTCGAGTTTGCTGTCCGCCCGATAGTTGATTTGGCACACGTTTTTCAAAACCCACTAAATCAATCAGCGCTAGCATTTCTTTAACTATTTGCTTAATTTGCATCTTAGTAAGTGATGATTTATCTATGCCGAATGCGATATTTTCCTCAACATTAAGATGAGGAAATAGCGCACCATCTTGTGGAACATAACCAATTTTCCGCTTATGCGCAGGTAATACTAATGATGAAAGGCTTACTAGTTGCTTATCAAATCTAATAGTTCCAGCACTTGGCTGAAGCAGACCCGCAATTGCTCTAAGTAATGTTGTCTTACCGCAGCCTGATGGCCCCAATAAGGCTGCAATTTGACCAGAGCCTAAATTAAATGAGAGATTATCTAAGACCTTTTTATTACCCAGTGATACATCTAGGTTTTTGATCTCAATCGAGGCCACGATTAACTCCCAAATCCTTGGCTAAGCTGAATGCGATCAGCTTTATCAGGTCTACTTAAAATAAATGTTGGAATAGCAGCGATTGCAATCAAAATCAAAGCATAAGGTGCGGCTTCATTAAATCGATTTATCGCAGCATATGACCAGATTTGCGTAGCGAGTGTTTCAAAGCCAGTTGGCCTAAGCATTAGTGTTGCCGGTAACTCCTTCATGGCAGTTAAGAAAACTAATATGGTGCCTAAGGCTATGCCGGGAGATGAAATCGGTACTACAACATTTTTCAATACTGCCCATCGACTTAGTCCCAAGGTAGCTGCTACCTCTTTGGCACCAGATGGAACTTGAGCCAATGAACTACTCATTGTTGCTACCGATTTAGCTAAGAATAAAAGCGCATAGGCAAAAGCTAGTAGAAATGTAGTTTGATAAATTAAATCAAATCTTGAGCTAAATGAAACTAAGGCAAGACCAATTACCACACCAGGAAGTGCGTGCCCAATTAAAATAATTCGATTGGTAGCTCGCGTGAGCAATGTAGATTCTTCTGAGAACAAAATGCCAATTGGGATTGAGAGTACCAGTGCAATAACTGCACCAAATAGAGCAACAGATACTGTTGAAATTGAGGCGCTAAACACCATATCCCACTTGATAGCAATTGGATTAGAGATAAATCTTGTCAGCAATACATAGATTGGAACAAGTACGGCAAATAATGTGTAGATGAAGATTATGACCATAATAGAAATTTGATATGAAAGTTTTTGAATTAACTCACTTCTAATCGAAAGGGTATTAATCACCTTTGTTTTCATATTCTTTTGCCTTATTTTTTCATCCCCTACTACAAATAGAGCTGAAAGAAATATAAGAACTAAACTCATAACCGCAGCTGCGGTGCGATCATAGGAAGCGCGATACATGTTTTGAATAGTCACCGTTAAGGTATCAACATTTAATAGTGATACTGCGCCAAAATCACTCATTGAATACAGTCCAGCCAGAAGTAGACCACCACTTAAATGACCACGTATTTGTGGCAATACCACCCTAAAAAAGGTGGTTGGGTAATTAAGCCCTAAAGATCTTGCCACCTCTATCTGTGATGAGTTGACTCTACGAAAGCCGGCAAGACAAGCCAAGGTAACGTATGGCAAAGTGGTAAGGGTGAGAATAAAAACGGCAGCAAAAAAACCAGAAAAGCCTGGAATTAAAGCGATCCAGGTATAGGTAAATACATAGGAGGGAATTGCAAGCGGCAGGAATACTGGAATTATTAATAGTGGTTTTAATGGCAGCTCAACAAAATGTATGCCAGATGCAATTGCTAGGCCAAATATGCCAGTAAGTACAACTACCAACACCACTAGTAGCGCAGTGGTCCCTACCACCTCAAGTGTTTTGTTTCTTAAAAGTAGATCTGCAGTTTGCTCAATTGGTCTTTGAATTGCTCGAACAATTAAGTAGAAAAGTGGCAGCATCGATAAGGTAATGACAAAAGCTGTGGCAAAGCCTAAAAACCTCTTACCTGATTTCCCCTGGCCTTGATAAAGCCCTAGTTCATTTATTTTTTCATTATCATTTAATAATTGCATTTAAAGTAGACCTACCTCGATTAGTAAATCTTGGGTAGTTTTGACATCCTTAAGCAAGCCTAAATCCACATTTGGTGAGCCTATTTCGGCAAGGGTTGGTAATCCTGTCGGGGCGGTTTGATTATCAATTAATGAGTACTCATGGGTATCTGAGACAAACTTTTTTTGTATTTCGGTGGAGGCTAGAAAATCAATTAAACCTTTTGCTAAATCCACTTTATCGCTAGAACTTAATATGCCAATACCTGAGACATTAATTAGATTTCCAATATCTCCGGCGGTGAAAAAACCATTTAAAACATTTATCTCTCTACCTAAAGCTTCTGAAACCTCCCAGATGTAATAATGGTTTACTAGCCCGATTGAAACCTCACCCTTATCTATTGCCTCAACAATTGCAGAGTTCTTGGCATAAATTTTCACGCCATTTGCCTTAATCGCTGCGAGCCAATTTCTAGAAAAATCAATCCCATTAGAATTAATCATGGCGGTAACAAAGGCTTGAAAGGAGGCATTTGTTGGTGCAATGGCTAATTGATTTTTATAAATTGGCTTAGTTAGATCTGAGATACTTAAAGGTAGAGTTTTAATTTTATTTGGGTCATAGGCAAATACTCGAGCGCGAGCGGTTAATCCGATCCATTCTCGATTCTTAGCAATGTATTTAGTTGGAATCAAAGTGGCAACATCATTAGCAATTGGGGTAAATAACCCGGCAGCTGAAATTGCACCAAGAGAGCCCGCATCCTGAGCTAGGAAAAGGTCAGCTGGTGAATTATCACCCTCTTCCAAAATTTGGGCAGCTAATTCTGCTGAATCCCCATATCGAATATTTAACTTCACTCCACTCTTGTTCTGCCAGGCAGTTAAAAATGGTGCTATGAAATCCTCAGATCTGCCGGAGTAAATTGTTAATTCAGGTGAACTTTCATTTTGGGCAGAGCAGCCAACTGTCAAAGAAAGTAATAATGAGGATAATCCAGCCGCGATAAGCCATCTCTTCATACTTCGCATAGTAATCGGCTTTAGGTATTTACGCAACATTTATGTTGCGTAAATAATCACACCCATTAGCGTGTGAAAACTTCAGATCTTGCCTACTTTCCAGCCTTTTGTTCAATTGCAGCTAATTGTCCGCAGGCACCATCAATCTCCCGCCCTCTAGTGTCTCGCACCGTAACTGCCACTCCATAGCCTTCTAAAATTTCAACAAATGCCCGCTCATCCTCAGCTCGCGAAGCGGTCCATTTCGAACCTGGGGTTGGATTTAATGGAATTAAATTAACATGTGCATTTCTATTTTTTAGTAAGCGACCAAGCAGATCAGCTCGCCAAGCTTGATCATTAATATCTCGAATTAATGCATACTCAATTGAGTATCTCCGACCCGTCTTTCGTTCATACTTATCAGCTGCCGAAAGTACCTCTTTCACCTTCCATCTTAAATTTATTGGCACTAATGTATCGCGTAACTCATCATCTGGTGTGTGTAATGAAATTGCTAAGGTAACCGGAATATCTTCATCAATTAATTTCTCAATGCCATTTACTAATCCAACAGTTGATAATGTTATTGATCTAGCACCAATACCTAATCCATTTGGTTGCGGGTTGGTAATATTCCTGATGCTTTGCATGACCGCGGCATAATTTGCCATCGGCTCACCCATACCCATAAATACAACATTAGATAATCGAGTTGGACCACCTGGCAACTCCCCTAAATCACAAGCCTTTGCCGCCATAACGACTTGGGCGGTAATCTCACCGGCAGTTAAATTTCTAGTCAAACCTGCCTGACCAGTTGCACAAAAAGGACAGTTCATACCACAGCCTGCTTGCGAAGAGATACAAACAGTAGTGCGATCTGTGTATCGCATGAGAACTGATTCCACCAATACGCCATCATGTAAGCGCCATAAATCTTTTCTAGTCTTGCCGCCATCACAGCTTATTGAGCGAACTAAGGTAATCAGTCTTGGCAAAAAAGCTTCAGCTAATTTGGCCTGTAACTCCTTTGGAATATCGGTAAAGCTTTCGACATCATCATTGTGATGGGTAAAGTAATGAACCGCTAATTGGTTAGCTCTAAATGCCGGAACTCCCAATTCCTCGGCCTTTGCCTTACGCTCTGCTACCGTTAAATCAGCTAGGTGGATTGGGCTCTTTTTTTTAACTGGTGGGGCTTCAAAAACTAAATCAGCCATTTACAAATACCGAGCGATAAGTTCAAAAGCGAACCAAACAGCCGGAGCAGTAAAAAGAGCTGAATCTAATCGATCCATAATCCCACCATGGCCAGGTAGTAAATTCGACATATCCTTGATCGCTAAATCTCGCTTAATGGCAGACTCAATTAAATCACCGCAGGTTGCTGTAATCACCGTCATAACGCCAATTGCTGCTCCGAAAATCCAATTGACCTCAAATAGATAGTGAAAAATTAACGAACCGCCAACAATTGATGCAATGGCGCCCCCAATTAAACCCTCCCATGACTTTTTTGGACTGATGCTGGGCGCTAACTTATGTTTACCAAGTAATACACCAGCAATATATGCAAATGTGTCATTACAGGCTATTAAAACAACCAGTGCCAAAATTCGTAGCGCACCATCTGGATGATTTGCAAGTAGCAGTATAAATCCACCTAAAACTGCCAAATAAAATGTGATAAAAACAGCTGAGGTAGAGCGTTTAATAAAATCTTTTTGAGAAATTAACAAAAGGGTAAACATTAGAATGGGAATCGTAAGGCCAGTTGAAACCGCCAAGCCTTCAGTTTCACCATTCCAGGTGGCAACTAAAAGTACGGTTGCAGCCATCATTAATACGTAATCAGGTAGCTCAATACCACCCTTACGGTAGGCGTGGGCTATTTCTCGAACCCCGATCATAATTACTACCCAGATAAAACCAAAAAATAATAATGGCTCTAGGTTAATGGTGGTAAAGATTATTGCAAGTAAAAAAATAGAAACTAATATTGAAGGAAGAAGTTTTCGACCTGCCCGCTTATTGATCGCGTCATTTATTGCATGCAGATCAGCCATCATTAAACCTCTAGCAGTTCAACTTCTTTATGCTTTAGTAATTCATCAATCTTAGCTACATGATCGCCAGTTACTTTCTCTAACTCTTTTTCGGCTCGAGCTAAATCATCTTTGCCAACCTTGCCATCTTTTTCTAATTTTTCCATAGATTCTTTTGCACTTCTTCTAATTGCACGGATTGCAACTCTGGAATCTTCAGCCTTAGATTTTGCAACCTTTATAAATTCTTTACGGCGCTCTTCAGTGAGTTGTGGAAAATTAACTCTAATTACCGTCCCATCTGAACCTGGATTTACTCCAAGATCAGAATCTCTAATTGCTTTTTCGATAGCTGCCATAGCTCCTTTGTCGTAAGGAGTAATTAACGCCAATCTCGCCTCTGGCACTTGAACTGTGGCTAGCTGAGATAGCGGTGTGCCAGTTCCATAGTAATCAACCATTAACTTGGCAAACATAGATGGATGAGCTCGCCCGGTACGTATCGATGCAAAATCCTCTTTAGCAACATCAATTGCCTTATTCATCTTGGTATTGCAATCGGCTAAAAATGTATTTAACTCTGACATTTGCATCCCCTTCTTAATTAATACAACTCTACTAGGACATTTGAACTACTCGAAAATTACTCTTAATTAACTAGCGTACCTATGTTTTCCCCAGATACAGCGCGCTTAATATTGCCCTTATTTTTTAGATCAAATACCACAATTGGCAATTTGTTCTCCCGGCACAATGAAAAGGCAGCGGCGTCGGCAACGGCAAGTGATTTACTTAAAACCTCATCATATGAAACAAATTCATACTTTTTAGCATTCTTATCTTTTCTTGGGTCGGCATCATAAACGCCATCGACACCACTTTTTGCCAGAAGTAATGCCTCAACGCCAATCTCAAGTGCCCGTTGCGCCGAAACTGTATCGGTTGTAAAAAATGGCATGCCAGCTCCGGCACCAAAAATTACTACTCGGCCCTTTTCTAAGTGACGAATTGCTCTGCGCGGGACATATGGTTCAGCAACCTGTCCCATAGTAATTGCAGTTTGAACTCTAGTTTCAATTCCTTCCTTTTCTAGAAAATCCTGTAGCGCTAGACAATTCATTACCGTACCAAGCATTCCGATGTAATCTGCTCGGGCCCGATCCATACCTCGCTGTTGTAATTCCACACCTCTAAAGTAATTTCCACCACCAACCACGATGGCTACTTGAGTACCAGCTCTAACCACATCTGCAATTTGATTTGCCACATCATGGACGATATCTGGATCTACGCCAATACCTTTTTCCCCGCCAAAAACCTCACCCGATAATTTAAGGAGCACTCGTTTATAACCCTTACGTGGCATGAGCGCTCCTAAAATTAATTTTGTCTATAACTTAAGTTTACTGACCTACGCGGAATCTATTAAAGGCAGACACGGCAGTCTTTGCCTCATCTAGAATCTGTTGCACAGTTTTCTTAGCATCTTTGGCAAAAGCTTGCTCTAAAAGTGATACCTCTTTAACAAATCCAGTAACTCTTCCTTCGACAATCTTTGCAATTGAGGCCTCTGGCTTGCCTTCTGCGCGAGCGCTCTCTTCCGCCAATCTTCGCTCTTTAGCAATCTCCTCGGCTGGTACATGATCTCGGCTGACAAATTGTGGTGCAAAAGCGGCAATATGTTGGGCGATATCTCGGCCTACACTTTCGGCCGCATTTTTTAATTGAACTAAAACGCCAACCTGTGGTGGTAGATCTGGTGAGGTCTTATGCAAATAAATCGAAACTGGTGCGCCTGTTAAAACTGAGATTCTTTTAATCTCAATTTTTTCACCTAACATCGCATTTGCCTCATCAATTACCTCTTGCACAGTTTTGCCAGAATTAACTTTAGAGGCTAAAAACTTATCTAACTCACCTAGTTTTGATGATGCTAGATGATTAAGTAACTCATCGGCGAGTGCTTGAAACTTCTCACCCTTGGCCACGAAATCTGTCTCACAATTTAGCTCCAGCATTACACCTAAATCACCCTCAGCCTTTGCAGTCACTAAACCATTTGAGGTAGCTCTACCCTCGCGCTTAGTAACACCCTTTAATCCTTTAACGCGAATGATCTCTACCGCTTTTTGGTAATCACCATCAGCTTCATCCAGAGCCTTTTTACAATCCAACATTCCGGCAGCGGTTTGCTCCCGTAATCTCTTTACATCCTCTGCTGTGTATGCCAAGTTACGCCCCTTGTGTCTCGGTTGGCTCTTTAATTAAATCTTTTTCCCAGTCAGCCAGTGGTTGCTCAGCTGTTTTTTCAGCAGCTGCGGCCGCTTCAGCAGCAGCCTTATCAGCAATCTTGGCAGCATTGGCAGATCTAATCTGCAAACCTGCGGCAATAGCATCTGTCATAACTCTAGTTAGTAATGCAATTGAGCGAATCGCATCATCATTTCCTGGAATCTTAAAATCAATCTCATCTGGATCACAATTAGTATCCAAGATTGCAATTACTGGAATCCCAAGTTTTTTCGCCTCAGCAACTGCCAAGTGCTCCTTCTTAGTATCTACTACCCAAATAGCTGCTGGCAGCTTGGTCATGTTACGGATACCATCTAAGTTTCTATTCAACTTCTCGCGCTCGCGGCGAAGCACAAGTAACTCTTTTTTAGTCAATAGTTGATCATTAGCACTCTCAAGTGCTTCTAG
>JBJTJQ010000058.1:0-3610 GCA_046095545.1 Candidatus Nanopelagicus sp. | reverse complement strand
TTAAATCTTGGACCATTAATTGCCTCTGCTGGAGTAATTGGAGTGGCATTAGGACTTGGCGCACAAACCTTAGTACGAGATATTTTATCTGGCATCTTTATGTTGGTAGAGGATCAATATGGTGTGGGCGATAAGATAGATGTATTAGATATACAGGGTGTGGTTGAAACAGTTGGACTTCGAATAACTACAGTAAGAGATGCCAAGGGCACAATCTGGTACCTACGAAATGGTGAGATCTTGAAGGTTGGTAATAAATCTCAACCAAAAAAGTAGTTACTACTCAGCTGCGTTAATCATTGCCGCCGCTGCTTGAGTTAGATAACTCCATAACTCATCCTTTAGCTCCTGATCAATCTCAAGGCCGGCAACCGCCTGCTGCATGCAATTAATCCAAGCATCATGCTCCGCCCTTGAAATATGAAAGGATGAATGTCGCATCCGTAATCTGGGATGTCCCCTTTGCTCACTATAGGTAGTAGGTCCGCCCCAGTACTGCTCTAAAAACATTTGTAATCGCATAGCTGCACCCTTTAAATCACTATCTGGATACATCGGCCGCAAAATTGGATCAACTGCAACCAGAGCGTAAAAATGAGAAACAAGTTGGTTAAAGGTTTTTTCACCACCAATTCTTACATAAAAACTAGTATTCAAACCTTACTCGATTCTTTTAAAGTAATTTGTAATACAAAGTAACTTGTGATTACACATAAAATTCCAGTGATGTAAAATGCAGCTGCATAATCGCCAAACTTTATTCTTAAAACAGCTGCGCCAAAGGCCGCAATAGATCCGCCTATTTGATGGGCGGCAAACACCCAACCATAAATAATTGCGCCCTTCTGTGGTCCTAGTACCTGACGACAGAGTGCAACAGTTGGAGGCACCGTTGCAATCCAATCTAGACCGTAGAAGATAACAAAAACTAAGGTTGAGGCCTCAACAGTTGAAAATAAGATTGAGGGTAGTAAAAATAGTGATAATCCCCTAAGTAGGTAATAGAAGAATAATAATTTTCTTGGATCAATCCGATCTGTCAGGTAACCAGATGAGACAGTCCCTACCACATCAAAAACACCAATTAATGCCAGCAATGAAGCGGCGGTAACCTGCGCCATGCCATGATCATGAGCAGCAGGAATAAAGTGTGTTCCAATCAAGCCACTAGTTGATAGGCCACAAACAAAAAACGAGCCAACCAGATACCAAAAGTTTCTTATCTTGGCAGCATCCTTTAATGCAACTATTGCAACTTTAGCTGCATTACCCCGGTCTAAAACTGGCGGTTGCCAATCATTTGCTGCGCCATATGGCATGGAATTTATCGATTGTGGATCTTCTTTTAGGAATAAATATATAAGCGGCACCATTAAAAATGCAACCAGAGAAATCATTAATGAGGATGCACGCCAACCGGGATTTTGAGCAAGGTGCGCTAGAGTTGGTAAAAATACTAATTGGCCAGAAGCGCCAGCAGCAGTCAAAATTCCAATGACTAAGCCCCGTCTTTTTACAAACCATCTATTGGCAATAGTTGCTGCAAAAACTAAGGCCATAGATCCAGTGCCGATACCCACGACTACGCCCCAAAGCAACAAAAGCTGCCAACTTTGATTCATCCAAATTGTAAGTAATGCCCCAAATCCGATTACCGTGAGCGCACTCATTACTACTTTGCGTACCGTAAATCGATCCATTAATGCTGCAGCAAATGGCGCAGTTAATCCAAAGAGTAAGACATTTAAACCAATAGCAGCTGAGATCACATCTCGACGCCAGCCAAATTCATCCTCTAGGGGCAAGATTAAGACTGAGGGAGCACTTCTAAAACCTGCTGATGCAAATAGGGTGCCAAAGGTTATTCCGGCAACTATCCATGCTGGATGGATCTTTAATTTCATTATTTAACTCTACCTCAAGAGAAGGTTTAACTACTTAATTAAAAACTTAGTTAAAAACTCACGTTCGGCAGCATTTATTGGACGAGATTTTCTAGTATTCAAATCAATAGTTACCTGAACGGTTTTCATCTTGGCATAGATCACGCCATCTTTGGAAATCTCATACCCATTAACAAAGGATGAATTACCAATTGAATCCACCCAAAGCTGCACATCATAAAAACAGCCACCCTCAGTAATTGGTAGAAGATAATCCACCTCACCCCGGGCAACTACCATCTCCATCAATACCGGCTTCTCATTTTTTTCAGCAAATGAGTACCAACCCCAATCAAATCTTGCCTCTTGGGCATAGGTTAAATACTTAGCGTTATTTACATGACCAAATGCATCTAAATCATCCCAGCGAACAAATGCTTTATGGGTATATTTCATTTTTTTCTGCCTTATCTAGTTAACTTGCGATAGGTAGCACGGTGTGGCCTAGCGGCATCAATACCTAGACGGGAGATTTTATTCTCCTCATAACTTTCAAAGTTGCCTTCAAACCAAAACCACTTTGAATCCCCTTCATAGGCCAAAATATGAGTGGCAATACGATCTAGGAACCAGCGATCATGGGAGATCACAACTGCACACCCTGGAAACTCTAAGAGTGCATTTTCCAATGAACCAAGAGTCTCAACATCTAAATCATTGGTTGGCTCATCTAATAGCAATAGGTTTCCACCCTGTTTTAGAGTAAGAGCTAGATTTAATCTATTGCGCTCACCCCCTGATAACACCCCGGCTGGCTTTTGTTGATCTGGTCCTTTAAAACCAAAGGCAGAGACATATGCTCTACTTGGCATCTCCACATTTCCTACCTTAATAAAATCAAGGCCATCAGAGACTACCTCCCATAATGATTTCTTTGGATCGATACCACCACGGGATTGATCAACATAGGAAATTCTTACCGTCTCACCAACCTTTACCTCACCAGAGTCTGCTTTTTCCATTCCTAAAATGGTCTTAAACAAAGTTGTTTTTCCAGCACCATTTGGCCCAATTATTCCCACAATGCCATTTCGAGGCAGGGTAAAGGAGAGATCATCAATCAAGATTCGATCATCAAAGCCTTTTACTAAATTTTTACACTCCACAACTACATCACCTAAGCGCGGTCCTGGTGGAATTTGAATCTCTTCAAAATCTAACTTACGAGTTTTATCAGCCTCTGCTGCCATCTCCTCATACCGGGCAAGACGTGCTTTGGATTTTACCTGTCTGCCCTTGGCATTCATTCTTACCCACTCAAGCTCCTCTTTTAATCGCTTAGCTCGCTTGGCATCCTTTTGCCCTTCAACCTTCATCCGTGCCTCTTTGGTCTCTAAATATGTTGTGTAATTTCCTTCATATGGATAAGCACGTCCGCGATCTAACTCCAAAATCCATTGCGCAACATTGTCTAGGAAGTATCTATCATGGGTAATTGCCACCACTGTGCCTTCATACTTACTCAAATGTTGCTCAAGCCAAAGCACAGATTCTGCATCCAAATGGTTAGTTGGCTCATCAAGTAGTAGTAGATCTGGTTTTTGTAATAGTAATTTACAAAGGGCTACCCGCCTGCGCTCACCCCCAGATAACACCTTTACATCAGCTTCAGGTGGTGGACAGCGCAGTGCGTCCATTGCCTGCTCTAACTGGGAATCTAAATCCCA
>JBJTJQ010000057.1:0-17038 GCA_046095545.1 Candidatus Nanopelagicus sp. | reverse complement strand
CTCTCCAACATTTGTAATTAGCCGAGTTTATAAGTCAAAAATTAATTTTATTCACATAGATACATATCGATTGTTAGAGCAAGGAGTTAGCAGTTTTAGTGATTTAGATTTTGAAAGTTATTTGGAAAACAGTATTTTTGTTATTGAATGGGGCGCTTTGTTTGTAAATACACTTACTCATCAATACCTAGAAATAATCATCAAACAGGGCACAGAAGAAAGTTTTAGAAATATAAGTTTCAACTTAGTTGGAGATCGTTGGTCAGGTTTTAACTTATGAGCACCATTCTGGCAATTGATACCTCAACCTCTCGAACATCTGTCGCCTTAGTTAAGGATTCACAAGTAGTTTTTAGTGATTTTCATGACGATCCACTATCTCATAGTGAGGTGCTACCAAAATTAGTAAGTAGAGCATTGGCTATTGAAAGTAAGATTGATTTAGTTGCAATCGGAATGGGGCCTGGTCCCTTTACCGGCTTAAGAGTGGGAATTGCATTTGCACAAAGCTTTGCACTTGGCGCTGGAATTAATTGGGTTGGCGTTTGCTCATTAGATGCAATGGCAGCAGGTATTAATCAAGAAGATTTTATAGTCTCAACTGATGCTAGACGCAAAGAGAGATATTGGGCTAGATATAGGAATTCAAAGCGGATAACTGAACCTGCAGTAAGTAAGGCTATTGAGTTAGAAAAGTATCAAATTCCAATCTTTAATGAGGGTGAGTACTTTCCAGATCCAGTTGAGATTGCCAGACTTTCTGGCGGAAGTGAATTAGTTAAAAACCCAATTTATATAAGAAAGCCTGATGCTTATCCTTTGCCACAGGGAGTGAAATTTAGAGCGATGACCGCTTTAGATTTAGTACCGGCGGCTGTAATCGAAAAAGATGTATATAAAAAGGCTGCTTGGTCTATCTCGCAATTTAAGGAGGAGTTTGCCAAATCACCCAAAAATGCCCATTACCTAGTTGCTGAATTTGAAGGTGAATTAATTGCTTATGCCGGTATTTTCTTTATCGAAGATGTAGCAGATATTCACACGATTACCGTGGTTGAACAACATAGGCGTAAAGGTATAGGCCGTGAATTATTAAAACGTTTAATTGATTGGGCAAGAGTTAAAAAGGCTGAAGCCATAATGCTTGAGATGCGGCTTGGAAATGATGCTGCCCGTCCGCTTTATGAACAGTTTGGCTTTAGTGAGGTATCAAAGCGAGAAAATTATTATGGCCCAGGACTTACTGCAGTAGTAATGCGTAAGGAGCTCAAGTAATGGCGCTCGTGCTCGGGATTGAAACCTCTTGTGATGAAACTGCAGTTGGAATAGTTAGCGATCGAAAATTACTTGCAAATGTAATTTCATCTAGCGTTGATCAGCATGCCAGATTTGGTGGTGTAGTTCCTGAGGTTGCAAGCCGGGCACATTTGGAGTCTATGCAACAGGTTATCAAGCAAGCATTAGTAGAGGCAAAGGTTTCAATTAAAGAAATTGATGCAATTTCAGTAACCGCTGGCCCTGGTTTGATTGGTGCGTTATTAGTAGGAGTAAGTAGTGCTTCGGGCTTGGCGCTTGCTTTAGACAAACCGCTGTACGGGGTAAATCATTTATCCGCGCATATTGCTGTAGATATGTTGAATAATGAGAAAACACTTCGTCCAGCAATCGCACTTTTAGTAAGTGGTGGCCACTCTTCGATATTGCAGGTAAACAATCTTGCTAATGATGTCAAAGTAAAGGGAGCAACTATTGATGATGCTGCTGGTGAAGCTTTTGATAAGGTAGCTAGAATTATGGGACTTGGATTTCCGGGTGGGCCAGCTATTGATAGCGAAGCTAAAAATGGTGATGCAGATGAAATTATATTTCCTAGAGGTTTATCGCAAAACATAGATATCCAAAAGCATAGATATGATTTTTCATTTTCAGGTTTAAAAACTGCTGTGCTTAGATATTTAGAGCAAACACCAAATTATAAAAAAGCAGATGTTGCAGCATCTTTCCAAGAAGCAGTGGTGGATGTGCTTTTAACTAAGTCTTTAGCAGCTTGCCAAGAAAGTGGAATTGATAATTTAGTTATTGCCGGCGGAGTGGCAGCAAATTGCAGGCTTCGCCAGCTAGCGATGGCTCGATGCCAGGCAGCCAAGGTTGAGCTATCGATACCACCTGCAAACCTTTGCACCGATAATGGGGCGATGGTGGCAGCCTTAGGCTCACTGGCGATCAATGAGGGGTTAGCGCCCTCCCAGATGGGTATATCGGCGGACTCAGCCGCTGAGATCTCTCAGGTTATCTTTTAAATCAGAGCGCTAATTTGCCCCAAGCGCAGTTCGCCCTTTAAAGTTGGCTTTAGCACTCTAAGCCTGCGTGTGCTAATTATCGCCCCAGGTGACCGAAGCAGAAGTTTTTAAGAACCGTAAGTAACCAACAAAAGGAGTAAACAAGATGGCAATTTCAATCAAGCCACTAGAAGATCGCATTGTCGTAAAGGCAAATGAAGCAGAGCAAAAAACTGCATCTGGGTTAGTTATTCCAGATACCGCCAAGGAGAAGCCACAAGAGGGAACCGTCATGGCAGTTGGGCCTGGACGATTTGAAAACGGAAATCGCATTCCGTTAGATATTAAAGAGGGTGATGTTGTTCTGTATTCAAAGTATGGCGGTACTGAAGTTAAGTACAACAATGAAGAGTACTTAGTACTTTCTTCCCGTGATGTACTAGCAATCATCGCAAAGAAGTAAATATGAGTAAATCACTTCAATTTGATGAAGCAGCCCGTCGCGCGATGGAGCGTGGCGTAAACATACTTGCTGATACTGTAAAGGTAACTCTTGGGCCTAAGGGTCGAAATGTAGTTATTGCAAAAAGCTATGGTGCACCTTTAATTACCAATGATGGTGTAACAATTGCTAAAGAGATTGAATTATCAGATCCAGCAGAGAACATGGGTGCTCAACTTGTTAAACAAGTTGCAGAGAAAACCAATGATGTTGCAGGAGATGGTACAACTACCGCCACTGTTTTGGCACAAGCCATGGTTAAAGAGGGTCTACGTAATTTAGCTGCCGGTGCCCAACCAATGGAATTAAAGTACGGAATTGAACAAGCAGTATCTGCTATTACAGAGTCATTGCGAAAGAATTCAACTGGCGTAAGCGGTAAGTCTCAGATCGCAGATGTTGCAACCATTTCAGCCCAGGATAAAGCTATTGGTGATCTGATTGCTGAAGCCATGGACAAAGTTGGTAAAGATGGTGTGATTACTGTTGAAGAATCATCAACAACTGGTCTTGAGCTTGAGTTCACCGAAGGTATGCAATTTGATAAGGGCTATATTTCTCCCTACTTTGTTACTGATACAGATCGTATGGAGACAGTTTTAGAAGATGCATTTATTTTGATTTCAGGTCAAAAAATCTCTGCCCTAAGCGAGGTTTTACCGGTGCTGGAAAAAGTAGCCCAGGCCAGTAAACCGCTCTTGATTATCGCTGAAGATGTAGAGGGTGAGGCACTCTCAACACTTGTGGTTAATCGCATGCGTGGCACCTTCGCTTCAGCTGCTGTTAAGGCACCTGGTTTTGGTGACCGCAGAAAAGCAATGTTGCAAGATATTGCGATATTAACTGGCGGCCAAGTTATCTCAGCTGAGGTTGGCTTAAAGCTGGAGCAGATTGATATCTCGATGCTAGGCAAAGCAAGACGCGTAGTTATCTCTAAGGACAACACCACCATTGTTGATGGAGCTGGAAATAAAAATGATGTTGCAGCTCGAGTAACTGAGATTCGCCGAGAGATTGAAAATACAGATTCTGATTGGGATCGCGAAAAACTTCAAGAGCGGGTGGCAAAACTTGCTGGTGGAGTTTGCGTAATCAAAGTTGGTGCGCATACTGAGGTGGAGCTAAAAGAGAAAAAGCATCGCCTTGAAGATGCAATCTCTGCCACTAGAGCAGCTGTCGAAGAGGGAATTGTTGTTGGTGGGGGAGCTGCATTAGTTCATGCTGCAACTGCACTTGATAATGATTTAGGTTTTGAAGGCGATAGAGCTGTTGGGGTTCGCCTAGTTCGCAAAGCCTGTGATGAACCACTTCGTTGGATTGCAGAAAATGCTGGCCAAGAAGGATATGTAGTTGTTTCTAAAGTAAGAACAATGAAACCTAATGATGGTTTTAATGCGTATTCTGAGACCTACACAGATCTTGTAAAAGAAGGCGTTATTGACCCAGTCAAGGTAACTAGGTCAGCGCTAGCAAACGCAGCCTCAATTGCCGCAATGTTCATCACTACGGAAGCTTTGGTCTTTGAGACTCCGGAAGAGAAAAAAGATGAACCAGCAGGACATGGACACTCACATGGACCAGGTGGACATTCTCACTAAGTAAATTAAATGAAGCCTTGGTTTCAAAAAAACTTATTTTCCACTAACATCAACTAGTGGAAAATATAACACTGACAGTTGATTGCGGTGGAACTGGAATCAAGGCTTCAGTATTTGATCAACGCGGAAAAGTATTAGTTGATTTTCCTTATCTTAAAACACCTTACCCATTATCACCTAATTTATTGGTTGAGATCATCACTGATTTTGTGCTGGCAGATCAGAGGGTAAACCGCGTAACTGTTGGTTTACCAGGAATGATTAGAAATGGAAAAATTGTATTTATTCCACATTATATAAACAAGCGAGGCCCAAGAACTTTACCTGATCCTCATCTAAAGAAAATTTGGCATGGTTTTGATCTTCAGAGCACTCTATATAAAAAATTGAAACTTCCAATTTTGGTACTTAATGACGCAGAAGTACACGCATCAGCAGTGATTACTGGTGTAGGGCTTGAAACAGTTTTAACTTTTGGCACTGGCTTGGGTTGTGCCATGTTTAACAACGGCAAATTAGCCCCCCACCTTGAGTTATCACATGCCACTATTCGATATGGAAAAACTATTGATGCCTGGATTGGAGAAATTTCCAGAAGGCGAATGGGAAATCAACTATGGTCTAGACGCGTAAAGGCATTAATTGGCGAGTTATATCCAATGATAATCTGGGATAAATTATATATTGGTGGTGGTAATTCACAGAGAATTAGTAAATCAGCTTTAAGAAGCTTTGACTATAAAGTCAAGATCATTCCTAACTCAGCAGGAGTTGTTGGTGGAGTTCGAGCATGGGACTTACTAAGTTAAATTTCATTCAAATTCTCTAAACAGATACGATTGGTCATATGTCCGACATTGAAATAGGCCCAGGCAAGCGCGCACGAGCTGCTTACTCCTTTGATGACATTGCAATAGTTCCATCCAGAAGAACTCGCGATCCAGAAGAAGTATCTATTTCCTGGCAGATTGATGCATATAAATTTGAATTGCCATTTCTTGCAGCTCCGATGGATTCAGTTGTCTCTCCAGCTACTGCTATCGCGATTGGCCAAGCAGGCGGACTTGGAGTTTTAAATCTTGAGGGTATTTGGACAAGATATGAAGATGCTGAGAAACAATTATCAGATATGGCAAAACTCTCAGAGGATAAAGCAATTAAAAGAATGCAAGAAATTTATTCTGCGCCGATTCAACCTTCTCTCATTAAAGAAAGAATTGCACAAATAAGAGCGGCAGGAGTTACCGTTGCTGGTGCTCTCTCGCCACAGCGGACAGTTGAATTTCATAAAGCAGTTATAGATGCCGGCGTAGATATTTTTGTAATCCGTGGAACCACTGTTTCTGCTGAACACGTATCTGATAACTCAACTTCTTTAAATCTAAAGAAATTTATTTATGAATTAGATGTACCAGTAATTGTTGGTGGCTGTGCAACTGCTCAAGGTGCACTTCATTTGATGCGTTCAGGGGCTGCAGGGGTATTGGTTGGTTTTGGTGGTGGATCTGCTCATACAACAAAAACAGTTTTGGGAATTTCAGTACCAATGGCTTCAGCAGTGGCTGAGGTGGCTTCAGCACGACGAGATTATCTAGATGAATCTGGTGGCAGATATGTGCATGTAATTGCTGATGGCTCGGTAAGTTCAAGTGGTGAGATTGCCAAAGCAATTGCCTGCGGTGCTGATGCGATTATGATGGGATCACCTTTAGCAAAATCATCTGATGCGCCAGGTAAAGGCTGGCATTGGGGTTTAGAAGCACATCATGCCGAACTACCTAGAGGAAATCGAGTAAAAGTAGGAACAGTTGGTAGCTTGGGTGAGGTTTTAACTGGCCCATCATATACATCAGATGGATCAATGAATTTATTTGGCGGACTCAAGAGATCCATGGCTACATGTGGGTATTCAGAATTGAAAGAATTTCAGCGCGTAGAAATAGTTGTAAAACCTTAATAAACTGTGAAAGTTCTTAAAGTTCGGTTGTAATTCTGTATTTAACCAATTTTTTGTTGGGGATTCGATATTTATTGATTAAACTTACCTCATGATCAAAATAAAAATAGCTATCTTCTCTTTAGCTATTTTTGTATTGCCTTCGATCTATTCTTCGACTGCGGCAGCCACACAAAACGGTAAGTCATTTAAATTAAATTGCAAGGCAACTAAGGCAAAAGGACACAGTGTAAAAAATATTTTGCCACCAGAAGTAAAAGGTCCTTTCAAAAATAAGTTGTTTAATATTTCAACAAACTGTGGTGACATAGTAATTGAGGCTTTTGGAACAAATGCTCCAGTAACCGTGGCTGCCATGGCTGCGCTTGCAAAAGGTGGATATTTTGATCAAACCTTATGTCATCGCTTGACTACTTCCGAAAGCTATTTACTTCATTGTGGGGATCCAACTGCCACTGGGATGGGTGCACCAAGTTTTGAGTATGACAACGAAAATTTGCCAATAAATAGTGAAAGTAATTATTCAACTGGGGTAGTAGGTGTTTGGAATTCAGAAAACATGAGTAACGGAAGTCAATTCTTTATTGTTTATAACGACTCGACATTGCCACCAAATTACACAATTTGGGGCAAGGTAATAAAGGGTCTTGAAATAGTTAAGGCTGTTGCGAAAGATGGAGTTATCGATGGTAAAGCTGAAGGTACACCAAAACGCAAAATAGCTATTGAACGAGTAAGAGTTCGTTAATTTGTATTAACAATCTTAAAAACTTCAGCAATGGTGCCTGCTGGTAAGTTGTTTGCTGCTGCGTTTTTTTCTCCCCATTCTCGTACCATATTCTCTAAATTTGAATTATGTGCAGTTTGACTAACATGACTATGAAGCGCTTGCATCTTTTTGTGAAATGTAGAAGTGATATCAACAAAGTGATCAGGGTTTTGAGAAGACATAACCCATACCTCTTTGACCCGCCACGGCTGTAAGCCTTCATCCTTTAACAAATCTTCGAAAGCAAATGGATTGCGAGAATCTGGGTAGACCGCTTGAATCGCAGCCTCTCCTGCTGCCATATGATCTGGATGAGACGCAAAGAGCCGTTCCCAATTTCGTTCTGGTGATTGAATAATCATTCGATCAGGCTTACTAATTCTAATTTGTCGGACGATGTCTTTTCTAAGCTCAATTGTTGGTACAAGCCAACCATCTCGGTAATTTAGAAATGTAATATCAGTTACGCCAAGTGCTTGCCCCGCTTGTCGTTGTTCACGCTGGCGAATTTTAGGCATATCCTCTCTAGGAACATTTGGATCCTCCCCGCCTTGATCACCATTTGTGCAAATACAGTAGGAAACTTTTATTCCTTTGGCCGTCCATAAAGCAATCGTGCCGGCGGCACCAAAATCACAATCATCAGGATGGGCGGTAACGACAAGAACTCGTTCAATTTCACTATCTTCTAAAGGTTTCATTGGAAGCTAGATTACCGCAGCAAAACCCTTTGTCTTAACCACCGATAGACTTAGCAATATGTCCAAGCTAACTGATGGTTTAAACCCAAATCAATTAGCAGCGGTAAAGCACGAAGGATCACCGCTACTTGTAGTAGCGGGCGCAGGCTCTGGTAAAACTAGAGTTTTAACTCGAAGAATTGCATACCTCTTGGCGGAAAGAAACACCTCGCCCTTCGAGGTATTAGCAATTACCTTCACAAATAAAGCTGCTAGTGAAATGAAGGAACGAGTTGCAGAGCTTATTGGAGCCAGGGCAAAGTCAATGTGGGTTTCAACCTTTCATTCAGCGTGTGTCAGAATCTTAAGAACAGAAGCATCATTACTTGGCTATACAAATTCATTTACAATTTATGATCAAAGCGATTCCTTGAGGTTGATAACTTTGATCATGCGAGATTTAAACATTGATGAAAAACGCTATGCCCCAAGAGCTTTTGCATCAATAATTTCACAAGCAAAAAATGAGTTAATGGGTCCGGAAGATTATTTGAATCAGACTAAAGATCATTTTCAAGAAATAGTTGCACAGGTATTTGGAATTTATCAAAAAAGACTCTCTAGTGCCAACTCAATGGACTTTGATGATTTAATTTCTAAAACTGTTGAAGTACTGCAAAGATTCCCAGCAGTTAAAGCTAAATATAGATCAAGGTTTAGGCATGTTCTGGTCGATGAGTATCAGGATACAAACCATGCGCAATATATATTAATTAAGGAATTGGTTGGAGCTGACCGTGAAGGTTTCCCGCTTGCTGAATTATGTGTAGTTGGAGATGCTGATCAATCTATATATGCTTTCAGAGGAGCAAATATAAGAAACATTTTACAATTTGAATCAGATTATCCAAATGCTAAAACTATTTTACTCGAACAAAATTATCGTTCAACTCAAAATATATTAAGTGCGGCTAATGCCGTTATTTCCAATAATGAGGGTAGAAAAGATAAGAATCTGTGGTCAGATGCGGGTAGCGGAGCTTTAATTAGTGGTTATGTCGCTGAAAGCGAGCATGATGAGGCAGATTTTGTTGTTCGAGAAATTGCAAGATTAAAAGATCTAAACAAATCAAGTCCAGGCGATACCGCTATTTTCTATAGAACAAATGCTCAGTCCCGAGTTTTTGAGGAAGTCTTTCTTCGAGTAGGAATTCCATACAAAGTTGTAGGGGGAGTGAGGTTTTACGAGCGCAAAGAGGTGAAAGATTTTCTTGCCTACTTGAGAGTGGTCGTGAATCCTGAAGATGAAGTCTCTATGCGAAGAATTATCAATACGCCCAAGCGGGGTATCGGAGATAGGGCTATTGATCAAGTTGAAGAGTATGGTCGGAAAAATAATTTAACATTTTGGCAGACATTATGTGAAATTGATAAAAATATAGAGATTTCACCAAAGTCTGTTTTATCACTCAAAGAATTTGTAAAACTTATTAAATCAATTCAAACACTTGTAGAAGCAAAGACCAGGCCATCGGTAATTGCCCAAGCAGTTTTAGAACAGTCTGGCCTGCTTGTGGAATTGCAGGATAGTAAAGATCCTCAGGATGAGGTTAGAGTTGAGAATTTAGAGGAGTTAGTGGCAGTAGCAACTGAATACGAAGAGAGTGAAGTTGAAGATGGTGAGGAGATATCTCTTTCAGGATTCTTAGAGAATGTTTCACTTGTGTCAGATGCTGATCAGATTCCTGACGGTGAAGATCATGGTGGTGTTGTAACTATGATGACATTGCATACTGCAAAAGGATTAGAGTTTAAGACCGTGTTTTTGACTGGTATGGAAGAAGGAATTTTTCCACACTCTAGGACTTTAGATGACCCAGAAGAATTGCAAGAGGAGCGCCGACTTGCGTATGTGGGATTAACTAGAGCAAGAGAAAATCTATTTATTACAAGAGCTGAGTATCGATCAGCCTGGGGATCGCCTAATTACAACGCGGCCTCAAGATTTATTGGTGAAATCCCAGACAATGTTATCGAATGGAATCAATCACAAGAATCACCGCTCAAAATTAAATCTTCCATAAGAAGAAGTTTTCCAGCCCCAAAAGCTACTGGCAAATCTAGTACCACCATGAAACTAGAAATTGGTGAACAAGTATCACATGACACATTTGGCTTAGGTAAGGTGATTGAGGTTAGTGGGGAAGGTGATAGGGCAGAGGCAACTATTGATTTCGGCTCATTTGGGCACAAGAGACTTTTATTGCGATACGCCCCAGTTGAGAAATTATAAAATTTTCCATCATTTCATTACTATTACCACCTCTTTATAGAAATTATTGATCGGGGAAAAATTGGATCTTTTTGAATACCAGGCACGTGATCTATTTGAATCCCATCGCATTCCAGTTCTTGCCGGTGCAGTTGCAACTAATCCTGAAGAGGCAGAGTTAATTGCGGCAAAAATCGGAGGAAAAGTTGTCGTAAAAGCGCAAGTAAAAATTGGTGGAAGAGGTAAGGCTGGTGGTGTTAAATTAGCTGAAAACGCTGCTGATGCAAAAGAAAAAGCAAAAGCAATTTTAGGTATGGATATCAAAGGTCATATTGTTAAAAAAGTAATGATCGCTCAAGCAGCACCCATTGATTCTGAGTATTACTTAGCAATTTTGCTGGATAGGGCAAATAGAAATTTCTTAGTAATGGCATCAGTCGCTGGTGGTATGGAAATTGAAGAAGTGGCTCATAAGACCCCAGAAAAACTTGCAAGAGTTGGAATTGATCCAAATACAGGCATTGATAAGTCGCAAGCAATAGAAATTATTAAGGCTGGACAGTTTCCGACAGACGTAGTTGACCAAGTCGCAGAGATTTTGATAAAACTATGGGAAGCCTTTGTAAAAGAAGATGCGACTTTAATGGAAATCAACCCATTGGTAAAAAGTTTAGACGGCAAGATAATTGCACTTGATGGCAAAGTAACCTTAGATGATAATTCAAATTTTAGGCACCCTAATCACGAGAGTCTAATTGACCATGGTTCAACTAATCCATTGGAGGCGTTGGCTAAGGAAAAAGATCTAAATTATGTAAAGTTAGATGGCCAAGTGGGAATTATTGGCAATGGTGCTGGTTTAGTAATGAGCACATTAGATGTTGTGGCATATGCAGGTGAAAAATATGGCGTCAAACCTGCAAATTTTTTAGATATTGGTGGCGGAGCGTCTGCAGAAGTAATGGCTGATGGACTTTCAATTATTTTAAGAGATGAAGATGTAAGAAGTGTTTTTGTTAATGTTTTTGGTGGAATTACATCCTGTGATGCTGTAGCAAATGGAATTGTTCAAGCACTTAAAATTTTAGGTAATCAAGCAACTAAACCTATAGTCGTTAGATTGGATGGCAATAACGTAGATTTAGGAAGAAAAATTTTAAATGAAGCAAACCATCCACTTATTGAGCAATTAGATACTATGGATGGTGCGGCAGCAAAAGCGGCACAATTGGCGGCAAAATAATGGCGATATTTGTTAATGAAAATACTAAGGTAATCGTGCAAGGTATGACTGGTTCAGAAGGTACTAAGCACACAAATAGAATGTTAAAAGCTGGTACAAAAATTGTTGGCGGTGTTACTCCTGGAAAAGGAGGCCAAATTGTCGATATGGATGGTGCTTTAATTCCAGTATTTAATACGGTTAAGGATGCGATGCAAGCAACTGGGGCAAACGCATCTGTAGTTTTTGTTCCGCCAAAGTTTGCAAAAGCGGCTGTAGTGGATGCAATTGATGCTCAAATCCCACTAGTTGTGGTAATTACTGAGGGAATACCGGTTCATGATGTTGCAGCTTTTTATGCTTATTCAATTAGTAAAGGCAAAACACAAATACTTGGTCCAAATTGCCCTGGAGTTATTAGCCCGGGCAAAACAAATCTTGGAATTATCCCAGCTGATATAACTGGACCAGGAAAGATTGGGTTAGTTTCAAAGTCGGGAACTCTTACCTATCAAATGATGTATGAATTAAGGGATTTTGGTTTTACAACTGCTGTTGGAATTGGGGGAGATCCAATAATTGGCACAACTCATATTGATTGTTTGCGTGCATTCCAGGATGACCCAGCTACTGAAGCGATTGTGATGATTGGTGAAATCGGTGGAGATGCGGAAGAACGAGCTGCTCAATTTATTAAAGAGTATGTCACCAAGCCAGTAGTCGGATATGTCGCAGGCTTTACTGCTCCAGAGGGAAAGACCATGGGACATGCCGGAGCAATTGTCTCTGGATCATCTGGTACAGCGACAGCTAAAAAAGAAGCACTTGAAGCTGTCGGTGTTGCGGTTGGTAAAACACCAAGTGAAACCGCTAACTTGATGCGCAAGATATTGAATGGATAAATCGCAGATAGGAAATTAATGGTTGCACGTAATTTTTATGTAACGCTGCAACAAGTTATTAGATCAGTTCTTATAATAATTTTCCCAATAGCCTTTATAACTCTATTTGCTTGGGCAACTGCCGGTAGTACCTATGGAACAACTTCAGACCCCATGCGTGCTGCTGTTTGGCTATGGCTTGGCACACATCTAACTCCATTTAATATTTTAAGTAATGGTGTGAATGGATACCTTTCTTATTTACCAATAGGAGCTGTGATTTTTCCATGGCTTGCAATTAAAAATGGTTTTAATCGAGCGAACGAAACTTTGGCTAATCGTAAAACTAGTAGAGCGTATTTTATTCTTAACTATGTACTTTTGTATACGATTTTGGCCCTGGTCTCCATTAATACTCAAGTAAAAATTGATTGGATTAGAGGCATACCAATCTTATTGATAATTTTAATAATGGCTACTTCTACTAAAAAAATTGAAAACTTAATTAAATTACCATTTAGCATGTTCTTGGTTTTATTGGGAGTTAGTGGAATGATTTTTACGTTATCGCTAGCCGTAAATTTTGATACTGCAAAAAATTTAACAATCGTCATTCAACCAGGAATACTCGGTGGAATTCTACTAGTTCTGCTACAAGTACTGTATTTACCCAATCTTTTTTTTGCAACGCTGAGCTACTTAATCGGTGTTGGGTTTTCGTTAGGTAGAGAAACTTATATTTCTCCATTTGTATTTGAATTGAGTGAAATTCCTGCAATCCCTGTTCTAGCCGCCTTACCAACTGGTGAATACTCCTGGCTGGCCTTATTTACTTTTTGTCTATTAGCCCTGGGAATGGTAAATATAAATCTCATTAATAAAGTCAGATTGGATACAAGAAGTGCTAGGCAACTAAAGATTAGATTTATAGTAATTTCGATTATATTTATTGCCATAGTCTCTTGGCTAAGTTCTGGTTCATTACTCTCTGAAAATATGTCTCCGGTTGGAGTTAATCCACTAATTATGTCGGCTGCTATTTCAGTTCAATTATTACTAGCACTACTAATTGTGTACATTTTTCCACGCCTTTTTAAGAAAAAAGTGAAGCAGGGTAGGCTTGAAGTATGAGTGCAACAATAATTGATGGCAGAAAATCTGCACAAACTATTAAGAATCAGATTTCTATAAATCTAAAAAGCTTAAAAAAAGAATTAGGCTTAGGCACAATTTTAGTAGGTAATGATCCAGGTTCAGTCTCTTATGTTGATGGAAAGCATCGCGATTGTTCAGAAGTTGGAATTAGTTCAATCAAGATTAACTTACCAATTTCTGCTTCGGAAGATGAAATTATTTCAGCAATTGAGCGGTTAAATAAGGATCCGAAGTGCACAGGCTTTATTGTCCAACTACCACTACCTCCATCAATTGATGTTCAAAAGGTTTTATCGACGATTGATCCTAATAAAGATGCTGATGGCTTACACCCATTTAATTTAGGAAATTTAGTGTTATCAAAAAACTCAATAATTCCATGCACCCCGAAGGCAATTTTGACATTACTGTCGGAATACAAAGTCAATTTATCTGGAACAAATGTTTTGATAATTGGCAGGGGTTCAACAGTTGGAAGGCCACTATCCATTCTGTTATCGCAAAAAAATATTGATGCAACAGTAACATTAGCTCATTCAGTGACTAAAAATTTAACCAATCTAATAAAAAATGCTGATGTCGTAGTTGCTGCGGTAGGTAAGCCACACTTTATAAAACCTGAGATGGTTAAATCTGGAGCAGTGGTAATTGATGTCGGAATCACTCGAGTACAAGCCGAACTAATTGGTGACGTAGATCCAGCTGTAACAAATTGTGCATCAGTATTTGCACCAATGCCTGGTGGTGTTGGACCAATGACTCGTGCAATGCTATTGACTAATTTAGTTGAATTGGCAAATAGATGAGGGATAGCTTTTCTCTAGATCAGATTAGAAAAGTATCACTAATAGTTGTTGGGATTGGATTAGTTATCGGCATGACGGGGGCCGTTAGGACTGGCTCTATTATCCTGTCACTAGGGGCAAGCATTATTGTTATTGCTAGGTATTCACAACTGAAAATTAAGCGAAATATTGAACTTTTTTTGCCACTTATGATTTGTATTATGTTGTTCGTTTTAGCACTCTCTCTTCCAAACGCAAGATAGGTACTCGATTTAGCGGTCTAGGGTTTGGTCGGTAATATTAGGTCATCAGTTGAGAGGATTAAATGAGTAGAACTGGAAAAGTTACAGTAGTTGGATCTGGCTTCTATGGATCAACAACTGCCCTTCGCTTGGCAGAATACAATATTTTTGAGAGTGTGGTTTTAACTGACATAGTTGAGGGAAAACCTGAAGGATTAGCCTTAGATATAAATCAATCAAGATCAATTGAAAATTTTGAAACCAAAGTGTACGGAGCAACAACTACCAGTGATGGCGCTGGTTATGAAAAAACAGCAAACTCAGATGTTGTAGTAATTACAGCAGGGCTACCACGTAAACCCGGAATGAGCCGAATGGATTTAATTGGTGTTAATGCCGGAATAGTTAGAGGGGTTTCTGAGAATATCGCTAAGCACTCACCTAATGCAGTAATAATTGTGGTTTCTAATCCGTTAGATGAAATGACTGCGCTTGCCCAAATTGCAACTAAGTTTCCATACAACAAAGTTATGGGGCAGGCTGGAATGTTGGATACTGCCAGATTTACAAATTTTGTTGCTGAAAAATGTAAGGTTGAAGTTTCTGTTGTAAAAACACTAACTCTTGGCTCTCATGGTGAGACGATGGTGCCAGTTCCAAGTCGTTGCACGGTCAATGGAAAACCACTTTCAGATGTCTTATCACAAAGTGAGATATCAGAATTAGTGGATAAAACTCGTAATGGTGGAGCTGAAATTGTTGCACTTTTGAAAACTGGTTCGGCCTACTACGCCCCATCTGCAGCAGCAGCTCGCATGGCTAAAGCAGTGATTACTGACTCAAATGAAATTATGCCGGTTTGCGCTTGGGTGAATGGTGAGTATGAAATCTCTGGTGTGTACTTAGGTGTTGAGGCACAAATTGGAAAGAATGGTGTTACAAAGGTGATTGAAACCAAGTTAACTAGCGATGAGCTCTCATCTTTGAAAGTTGCCGCAGAGGCGGTTCGTGCAAAACAAGCAGATGTTAAAGATCTCTAGGGGCGGAGTAATTTATGAATAAAATAAAAGTAGAGGGAACTGTTGTTGAGCTAGATGGCGATGAAATGACTAGAATAATCTGGCAATTTATCAAGGATTCATTAATTCTTCCTTACCTAGATATTAATCTTGAATATTATGACTTAGGAATTGAATATCGCGACAAAACAGATGACCAAGTAACTATCGATTCTGCTCATGCAATTCAAAAGCATGGCGTAGGAGTTAAGTGCGCAACAATTACACCAGATGAAGCAAGAGTAAAAGAGTTTAGTCTGAAGAAAATGTGGAAATCTCCTAATGGCACAATTCGTAACATTTTAGGTGGCGTAATTTTTCGAGAACCAATTATTATTAAAAATGTACCTAGATTAATTCCACACTGGACGAAGCCAATCGTAATTGGCCGTCATGCTTTTGGTGATCAGTACCGAGCAACAGATTTTAAAGTTCCAGGAGCTGGAAAGTTAACTATGACTTTCATGCCGGAAGATGGATCACAACCAATAGAGTTTAATGTCTTTGATTTTCCATCATCAGGTGTTGCTATGGCGATGTATAACTTAGATGAGTCTATTCGTGATTTTGCCAGAGCATCTTTTAATTATGGCTTGATTAGAAAATATCCAGTGTTTCTCTCAACAAAAAATACAATTCTTAAAGCTTATGATGGTCGATTTAAGGATATTTTTGCTGAAGTTTTTGAAAAAGAGTTTAAAACTGAGTTTGATAAAAACAATTTAGAGTATGACCACAGACTGATAGATGACATGGTTGCTACTTCACTTCGCTGGGAGGGTGGCTACATATGGGCTTGCAAGAATTATGATGGTGATGTGCAGTCTGACACTGTGGCCCAAGGTTACGGCTCATTAGGTTTAATGACCTCGGTATTAATGACACCAGACGGCAAAACAGTTGAAGCAGAGGCAGCTCATGGAACTGTGACTCGCCATTACCGAGATCACCAGGCGGGTAAAGCTACCTCTACTAATCCAATTGCCTCTATCTTTGCTTGGACACAAGGATTAGCTCATCGGGCAAAGTTAGATAACACTCCTAAGGTTGCCGAATTTGCAAAGACATTAGAAAGAGTGTGTATTGCTACAGTGGAAAGTGGAAAAATGACTAAAGATTTAGCGCTTTTAATCAGTAAGGATGCACCTTGGCTTAACACCCAAGAGTTTTTAGCCGCAATCGATGAGAACCTACGAAAGGCTATGGCTTAAATTTTGTTATTAAAAAACCCCACTCATTTAAAAGTGGGGTTTTTAATTTAATAAATTAGTTGATTCGCTTTCCAGTTGCAGCATCAAATAGGTGAACACCATCCGGATTTACCCCAACAGTTACAGTTTGACCTGACTTTGGTGGATTTTTTGGATCCCAACGAATGATCACCTGGCCTAACTCTTCACTAGTGTTGGCAAATTTAAGTGTTTTATCAACCGGCTTTCCGTAAACGAATGCGTCGGCACCTAACTCCTCTACTACCTCAACTGCTACCTCAAATCCAGATGCAGCTGGGGTGAAGCCCTCAGGTCTTATTCCAACTGTCACTGATGATACCGAAGATGATGGGACTGCAATTGCCAGATTTCCTAGCATGGCTTTTCCACCAGAGACGGTAGCGGTCAGTAGGTTCATAGCTGGTGA
>JBJTJQ010000056.1:0-2745 GCA_046095545.1 Candidatus Nanopelagicus sp. | reverse complement strand
GGAGAAGCAAAAATTGAAGGTGAACTAGCATCGACTTTACGCTCTCTAATGATCGATGCAGTCTGTATTGTAGGCCAGTCACCCTCTTTGATTGGTTTGCGCATTGTAAAGAAAGTAAATGATATTGCCGTTGAGTTTGTTAAATGTAATGAATTAATAGGAAAATCTGTTTGGGAAACTACTGAATCGGTTAAAAGTAGTGCGAATACAATTCTTGCAATTGGTGAATCAGGCGAGCAGCAACGATTAGCTGCTTCGGTTGTTTGTAATTACGGATTTCCCACTCAAACAGGTGGGTTTGGTGCGTTGTTTGGTCGCTTGGGTATTAAATACATAAATTTCCAAAAGAGTAAGGCATTAGAAAAGATTGCTTATCTTGATCAAGTCTCTTCCGAATACATGAGTCAAATACACTCTGGAAGTGTTTTAACAAAGTATCAATATGATCCACCTGGATTTGGAATTTATGTAAATCCAGCTCTGTCTGGATATCTTGCAGGAGATAATTTTGCAGAAAAGCTGCCTGAAGCTGCCTCTAAGTTTGATGGGAATTCATATATGGATTTTTATCAGTACGAATCTGAATTGTCTTGTCCAAATTGCCCCCAGAATTGTCTTAAAATTTTGATTACAGATAAAGATAAGCCAAAACAAGGATTTATGCTCCACCAACTAGGTGTCACCGTATTTGCAGCACAGTGGGGGGAAAGTGACACTCGAAGATGTATTGAGTTTAACTCTTGCTGTCACGAACTAGGTGTTGAACACTTGTATATCAGTGCTCTTCTTACACAAGAACGCCCCGTTCGCAATTTGCCAGTTAAAGACTTAGTTACAAAAGTAATCAATTTGAAATTGAGCGAAAAGGCTTTAATGATTAAAAGTATGCCAATTCCACCCTTTGATCCTCGAGGTAATCAAGGGTTGGGGCTTGCGATGGCGCTAAATCCAACCGGGCCTCGCTATGACGTAGTTGAACACGACATAGATTTTGATCCAACTTGGTCGTGGGATAGACACAGTATTTTTGGCAGAGAGTATGGAATCCCTGAAGGAGGACTGCCAATTGCAACACTTGACTCTCAAAGAGTTAGTTCCGTTCTACAGATTTGGAAATTATGGAGTGCATTAGATGCGCTTGGTATTTGCATTTTTGCCTCGCCCCCAACACGAGATTTAAGGCTTACTCAAGTTATTGGAATAGTAAATGTCATAACAAAAATCCAAATAACTAAAGAGCAAATTCTTGAATTAGGCGCACTTCGTTTACAGTTGATGCGAAAGTTCAATTCACTTTTAGGATTTTCAAGCGACGAAGACAATTTACCAGAATATTTCTTTGATAATCCAATAAAAGGTGACATTGCAAACCCCTCTCTTGACCCAATTTTTGGAAACGAAAATGCAAATCTGACTGGCAAGACTAGGCTACATACTGCTACCCTTAAAAAATCAGATTTTGAGAATGGTAAGAAATTTCTGTATCAGAGTTTGGGTTGGGACATGAAATCATCAATAATTGAATCTCACTTTATTTCAGTTAAGCTCGATGAAGTGCAAACTAAATTCAACAAGAGCAAAAGGTAGGTAAGATAATGAGAATTGATTCACATCATCACGTTTGGGATTTATCTGTGCGTGAGCAAGGCTGGATGGTTGGTGAAGCGTTAAATCCGATAAAAAAGAATTTTTCAATCAATGATCTAAGAGATGCCATAGCTGGATGCGGCATCGAAAAAACAGTAGTAGTACAAACAGTTACAAATTATGATGAAACACCAGAGTTGCTTGAGCTTGCAGAAGATGATGAGTTAGTAGCAGGAGTTGTTGGATTTTTAAAGATTGATTCAGCTGATGCGATTTCATACCTTGATAAGTATGAATCTATGAGGGGTTTTAAGCATTTAGTTGGAATTAGAGATATTGCCCATGATTATGAGGACATTGGTTATCTTGCCAAGCCAGCGGTAATCAAAAATGTCCAAGAGCTAGGAAGACGTGGTTTGGTGTATGACCTTTTGACTAAAACTCCACACATGCAAGCAGCAATCGATCTGGTCAAGCAATCTCCAGGGACTCAATTTGTATTGGATCATATCTCTAAACCATATATGGCAAAGGGTGAGATGCAACCTTGGGCGGATAAACTGGGTGAACTGGCAGGTTTTGAAAATGTTGTTATTAAAGTTTCCGGATTGTTTACTGAAGCAGATTGGAAGAATTGGAAAGCTGCGGATTTCTGGCCGTATCTTGAGCATGTTACAAATCTATTTACACCTGCTCGAATGATGTTTGGGTCTGACTGGCCAGTATGTTTGCTCGCTGCAACCTATCGGCAAAGTATTGATTTAATGGAGGAGTTTACAAAGAGTTTTTCATCTACTGAGCAAAAAGATTTTTGGGCAGGTACAGCAAATCGTGTCTACAAGTTAAAATTGTTTTAATTAGGCATATCGAGCATGCAGTGCGCCATCAACCATTAGATCTGCACCAGTTATAAATGATGCATCTTTAGAGAGAGCAAACAAGATTACATTTGCAATCTCCTCAGGGGATCCAAATCTGGCATTTGGGGCAACTGATAATGCGTGCGCTTTTTCATCAGGAAACTTCTCCATATAACTCTTCAACAAAGGAGTTGCGGTGGTTCCAGGAGAGACTGAGTTAACTCTAATTCCATACTTGCCCTCATCTAGAGCTAAGTTTCTAGATAATCCGATGATGCCGCCTTTGGCTGCAGAGTAA
>JBJTJQ010000055.1:0-2400 GCA_046095545.1 Candidatus Nanopelagicus sp. | reverse complement strand
AGGGCTGATTTAGTAAAAATCAAATCACTTCATCGCTCCATAAATCCAATAGACGATATAAAAAGCTTTTTTCAAATCAAAAAAATCATCAAAACTGAGCAACCTGATGTAGTTAACACTCATACCTCTAAGGCGGGCGTGTTAGGCAGAATCGCAGCTAAATCTGTGGCAAAGAATATTCCTACCGTGCACACCTTTCATGGTCACCTGATATATGGATACTTTGCAAAGTACAAATCTCTTATATTTAACTTTATTGAAAGGATTATGAGCAGTTATACGGATTCTGCGGTCGCAGTCACCGCTGAAACTAAGAATTCACTAACCAAACTTGGTATTGGGAAAAATTTGAAATGGCAAGTGATTCAGATTGGCATCTCGGGAAAATTACATTCGCCGGTTAACTCCAGTGGCCAACAAATTAAATTGCTTTGGGTTGGAAGATTTACTCAAATTAAAGATCCTATTTTGGCGGTAGAAGTATTCAAAAATTTATCACGTGCAATTCCAAATAAATTTGAAATGACCATGGTTGGCGAAGGTGAACTTTTTAATGAAGCAAAACAAGCAGCAGTAAATTTACCAATTAGATTTACTGGCTGGCTAGCAGATCCCTTTGAAGTAATTAAAGATTTTGACTTACTGTTGATTACTAGTAAAAATGAAGGACTACCTCTAGTGATGCTAGAAGCTGCAAATTTAGGAAAGCCAACCTTAAGTAAGAATGTTGGTGGAGTTTCTGAATTTATCTCTGATAATCAAACTGGGTATTTGGTTGAGGGTGGAGTAAATGAATTCACAAATAAAATCATGAATCTCGCTGCTGACAAAAACTCTATTCAACAAACTGGAATTCAAGCAAAAAAGTTACTAAATGAAAAATTTTCTGTTGAGGCTATGGGTAAGAAATATAAAGATCTTTACTTAAACTTATCTATTCGCAAGTAGCTCCGCCTGTGCATCAACCAAAATATCACTTAAACTTTTTATAGGCTGCCAATTAAGAACCTCTTTTGCCTTTTGATTACTGGTTACTAAGGCAAAACTATCTCCTGCTCTTCTTGGTGCAAAATTAAAATTAATCACTTTATCCAAAGATTTTTCAGCAGTTTTTACAACCTCCAACACAGTTGACCCAGTCGCTGTACCTAAATTGATAATCTGATTCCCAGATTTATCCAAAACGCCTAACGCTTTAATCAATGCATCTGCAAGATCAAATACATGCACAAAGTCGCGAGTGGGTGTGCCATCTTTTGTAGGCCAATCATTCCCGAAAATTAAAAGTGGTTTTTTGTCTGAGCTGTGCAGAATATTAGGAATTAAATGGGTCGCTCCTTCATGTTTAATTTTTAACCATTTGCCATGGCTAGTTTTAAAAGCACCACCGATATTAAAAAATCTAAAACATATTGAGGAGATTCCTAGTTTTTTAGCGTTTGCTTCTAGGTAATTATCAATCTCAAGTTTTGTCGTACCATATACATTAACTGGGTTAGTTTTTGACTGTTCATTAACTGGAAAATCTTTCGGTTCTCCATACACTGCTGCGGTTGAAGCAAAAACAAACTTATTAATTTTTCTTTCAACACATGCTTTTATTAAATTTAAAGTTCCAGTCACATTGACTTTCTTGTATAAATCCGGCATAGATTCACCTTCTTCTACGCGGATTTTTGCTGCTAAGTGATAAACCACTTCAACCCCATCTAATGCTTGGTTTAGTTGGTGATCATTCAGAATCGATCCTTCTATAAACTGTGCTGCTTCATCTATATTCTCTTTAAATCCGTTAGTTAAATCATCTATGACATTTACTGAATGTCCCTGCTCAATCAATTTATTAACAAGCACAGAACCGATGTATCCAGCACCACCTGTAACAAGTATTTTCATTACAAACCCAAATCGGATAGTTGATAGGCAGCCCGATACTCAAATCCTGCCTCTTTAACCTTCGGCGCGGCACCTCTTTCAACGATTACTGCAACTGCAACCACAATTGCACCCGCCTCTTTGAGTGCCTCTACTGCAGTGAGAACTGAACCACCGGTAGTTGATGTGTCCTCAACAGCTAAAACTTTTCGACCCTTGACATCTGGTCCTTCAATTCTTCTTTGTAAGCCATGAGCTTTTTCAGCTTTTCGCACCACAAATGAATCTAGCTTTCGCCCGCTCTTTGCCGCCACATGCATCATCGCAGTTGCAACCGGATCTGCTCCAAGAGTTAAGCCACCAACAGCTTCAAAATCTAAATCCTTTGTTAACTCCAACATTACTTCACCAACCAATGGTGCTGCAGTTGCATCTAAAGTTACTCGGCGTAGATCAACATAGTAATCCGCCTCTTTCCCAGAGGATAAAATTACTTTTCCGTGAACTACTGCCTTATTTAAGATC
>JBJTJQ010000054.1:0-16100 GCA_046095545.1 Candidatus Nanopelagicus sp. | reverse complement strand
CTGCTGTAATTTGATCGTAATGCTGATTAGCAAGATCTACTGCACTTATCTCTTTGCTGGCTAATGCAGCAGACATACTTGCAGCAGATTCTCTAATCATCATTTATTCTTCGCCTAATATTTGTGGAACTTTAAATCTTTGCTCATCGCTTGCCGGAGCGCCAGATAATGCCTCACTTGGTGTAAGACTTGGAACTACCTGATCTTCTCTAGCGACATTACTAACATCCAATGGGTGTGATGTTGGTGGTACATCTTTACCTGCTACCTCTTGGACCCGGGCTACTGCACCAAGAATTACATCCATTTCCGTTGCTAAGTGATCTAGCTCAGAATCACTCATTGATATTCGAGCTAGTCTGGCCAAATTAGCGACTTCATCGCGAGAGATTGCAGACATAATCGGTGAGTATAACTGGTGCAAATTTAGTTGCGAATTTGGCCGTTTCCACTAACAATCCAAGTTGTAGTAGTCATTTGCTCTAGTCCCATCGGGCCTCGGGCATGCATTTTTTGATTGGAAATTCCAATCTCAGCCCCAAATCCCATTTGTTCACCATCAGTAAATCGTGTTGAGGCATTAACCATTATGGCGGCACAATCATTTAAAGTTGTGAAGGCTGAAATAGCCAAATCATCCTGGGCAACTATCGCCTCTGTGTGCTTTGTACCATATTTAGCTATATGGTCAATTGCACCCATTACACCATCTACTTGTGCGATATTTATTTCTAAAGTTCCATACTCTGTTGACCAAGAGTCATTGTTGGCTAATTTTGTTTGTATGCCTAATTTATCAGCCACCAATTTGCTCACTGAATCGACATTAATTATTACATTTGCATCGGTTAATGCTTTTAAGGCTAGTGGTAAAAACCGATCAGATATCTGTTTATCAACTAAAAGAGTTTCCGCGGCGTTACATACGCTTGGTCTATCACACTTTGAATTAATCAAAATCGAAATTGCCTTGTCAAAATCAGCAGACTTATCGACATATACATGGCAGACGCCAGCTCCGGTTTCTATGGTTGGCACCGTTGCTTCATCAACCACAGTTCTAATTAACTGCGCACTTCCTCTTGGAATAACTAAATCTACAAATCCTGAAGCTTTTAACAAAGCTGTCACAGTTCCTCTATCATTTGATGGCACTAATTGGATCACCTCTGGCGAAATCGAAGTTCCGGCAAATCCTTTTCGCATTACCTCAATCAAAACTTTATTGCTGTGTTCTGCGGAAGAAGATCCGCGCAATAAGGCTGCATTTCCAGATTTAATTAAAATTACTGCGGCATCAACTGTGACATTTGGTCTGGCTTCATAAACCATACCAACCACACCGAATGGAACTGATTTCTGAAGAAGATGTAAACCATTATCTAAGGTTCTTTCTACCAAAACTTTATTCAAAGGATCTGGCAACTTAGTGATATTTTTTGCGGCGTTTGCCATCGATTTAATTCTTGCTTCGGTCAGCAATAATCTGTCTTGAAGGGACTGGTTCATCCCAGATTTCTTAGCCGCTTCCATATCTAATTGGTTAGCCTCGATTATCAAATGTGAATTTTTCTCCAGCTCAGAAGATATATTTTCTAATATTTGATTTCGTTGAGCATTAGATGAATTGGCAAGTTCGCGAGCAGCCAAGCGTGCTCTGGTTGCAAGATCTTTAATTATCGATGTGGCTGCCATGTCCTAAGCCTACGGGCTATTAGGCTATCGGCGTGAGACGTTTATTTAAGTTCCTAAGAAATACTGTAATTTCAGTTGGACTTGTATATGTGGCTTTGTTTATTTTCACCAAAGTAATTCATTATCCAGAACCGATCGCGGCAATAAAGCTGGGGTTAGCCCCAGCATCAAAGACGCCCACTTTGATGCCATGGCATGTGATTGATCCAGCTATAAAACCAATTACTATCCCAGTGTCTTCCGAAAAGATGCCAGATGAAATTATGTATAAAGGCACCTCCCTTGCGTTTAATGAATTCTTGAAGCAAACAGATACCAATGTTTTTATTGTTTTACGAAATGGTGTAATGACTTATGAGTGGTATAAAGATGGTATTAGTCAAAAGTCGCAATTACCTTCTTACTCAGTTGCTAAAACAATGACATCAATAATGATTGGTCAATTAATCTCACAAGGTAAAATTTCAGAAAGTGATAAGTTTGTTGACTACTTCCCTGATTTAAAAGCTGGTACTAGTTTTGATTTAGTCACAATCAAGCAACTGCTAGATATGCAAGCAGGCGTTGGCGTGAGTGATAATTACCCATCAGGGCCCTCCGGATGGGGTGTAGCTATTGCGCAAATGTATGCCACTACCGACCTTGATTGGTTTCTAAAAAATAATAGAAAAATGGCTTTTGATCCAGGGACGAAATCTGAGTATCGCAGTGTTGATACTCAAATGCTTGGAATGATAATTAAGAAAGTAACTGGAAAGAGAGTTGCAGATTACTTTAGCGAAAATGTTTGGCAGGTTATTGGTGCAAAATATCCTGCAACTTGGAATGTTGACCGGGTAGGGGGAACCGAAAAAACATTCTGCTGCTTTAATGCCTCTGGAATTGATTATGCTCGAGTCGGAATGCTATTTCTAAATGGTGGATATGCCGGGCCAAATAAAGTAATAGATAAATCATGGCTAAATCGAATGACTACTTCAGTAACAACTTTAGATAGAGATTGGGGTTATGGAGCACAGGTTTGGCACCCATATCCAAGAATTTCTCTGGCACTTGGCCTGCATGGTCAATTTATTTTTATAAATCCAGATACGCGAACTGTGATTGTGAAGTTAAGTGATAATCCAACTGATTCAGATCATGAAGCAGATACTGCCAAGGCATTACTTGAGATTTCAAATCTTAAGAATTAGGTAAAAAATAAGTTCCAACCTGCTTACCAGCTAAGGCATCAGATAGATCAGAGATTTTTGTAAGCAACATTCCGATACCAACATTAGTAACAACTCGTGCTGCATCAATTTTAGTAATCATCCCGCCACTTCCTACCCCTGAGCTTCCAGCCCCGCCTAGTGAATCTGAGTTTATTTTAGACAAATCAGAAACGAGATGAATCTGCTTAGCTCCTGGTGAAGTTGGGTTTGAATCATAAAGTCCATCGATATCAGTAATCAGAACTAATAGGTCTGCCTCAATTAATTTAGTAACTTTTGCAGCGAGGCCATCATTATCTCCATATTTAATCTCTTCAGTACCTACAGTGTCATTTTCATTTATAACTGGAACTACACCTTGCTTCAAAAGTGAGCCTAAGACTCCTTTGATGTTAGCAATATGTGCATCCTTGGTAATATCTTCTAAAGTAATCAATATTTGAGCAGTTGTTATCTTAAATCTATTAAAGGATTGACTGTATTTAGCCATGAGTAAACCCTGTCCAACAGAGGCAGCAGCTTGCTGAGAAGTTAAATCAGAGGGACGAGCTGATAGTCCAAGTGGCGCTAGACCAGCAGCTATTGCTCCAGAAGATACTACAATTACTTCTTTCTTATCTTGTTTAAGTTTAGCGACAACATCAACAAGATCATCAATTGCCTTTGGATCTAAATTCGCGCCAGCTTTACCAGTAAGCGTTGAAGAGCCAACCTTTATTACTATACGGTTAATTTCTTTTAGATTAATGGACATCTTCATCAATTCTAGGATTTTTTGGGTTAGGTACATTGTACTCCCATTGCATTTCTATTTCGTCATCACTTAGTTGATCAATATCATCTTCTAGTAAATCCATTCGCCATGGAGTTGAAAGACGTAAGTCTTCTCCTCTTGGACCGGCAAGTAATTCAGCGCCAGCCTCAATGCTTGGCTCCCAGTCAAATATAACTGCCTCATCCCCCTCACCAATTCTTACTTCATCACCAGATTTTGCGCCCTGCTTAAACAATTCCTTCTCCACGCCATAGGAAGCCAAACGATCAGCCAAGTATCCAATTGCTTCGGCATTTGTAAAATCAGTTTGTTTAACCCATCTTTCAGGCTTATCTCCAACTACATTAAATGAGCCATCTTCATTTGCGGTTACTGTAAATCCGGCATCATCAACTGCAACCGGACGTAAAACAATTCGAGTAACTTGTTCGTCCTTTTTTTCTTTCCGACTCTTCTGAATTATTTGCGCCATTGCATAAACTAACTCTTGAATACCTTCACGGGAAGCAGCAGAGACTTGGAACACAAGAAAGCCTCTATCTTCTAGAGTTTTTTGCACCATATCTGCCATCGCTTTACCATCAGGAATATCAATTTTATTTAGAGCAATGATTCTTGGCCGATCGGCCAAGCCACCATATTTTTTTAATTCCTCCTCAATAACATCAAAATCTTTAACTGGATCACGATCGGTTTCAAGTGTTGCGCAATCTAAAACATGAACAAGTGCAGCACATCGCTCTACGTGGCGTAAAAATTCATGACCTAATCCCTTGCCCTGACTTGCTCCAGGAATAAGTCCTGGCACATCAGCAGCAGTAAATCTCGTATCTCCTGCTTGGACTACTCCTAAATTTGGTACCAAAGTTGTAAAAGGATATTCAGCAATTTTGGGTCTAGCTGCAGAGATTGCTGCAATTAATGACGACTTACCGGCACTTGGATAACCAACCAAGCCAATATCTGCAACGCTCTTTAATTCTAGAAATAAAGTCCGCGCTTCTCCTGGTTCACCTAATAGCGCAAAACCTGGTGCTCTTCGCTTTGAATTTGCTAAGCCAGCATTACCTAGGCCGCCTTTTCCACCTTGAGCTGCCATAAACCTGGTACCAAACCCAACAAGATCGGCAATGGTATTTCCATTAATATCTTTCACAACGGTTCCATTTGGAACCGAAAGAATTAGATCTTTGCCATCTGCACCATTACAAAAATCACCAGCACCTTTCCTGCCATCTGTTGCCTTTCGATGAGGTGAATGGTGAAAATCTAAAAGTGTTGTGACATCCGGATCCACTACTAATGCAATATCCCCACCACGGCCACCATTGCCACCATCTGGCCCACCTAATGGTTTGAATTTTTCTCGGTGCACTGAAACGCAACCATCTCCACCCTTACCGGCCGAGGCATGCAGAGTCACACGATCAACAAAAGTAGCCATGTGAACTCCCTTCGACAACGAAAAATAAAAATGGGCCCGCAGCTTGCGGACCCACAATTAATAATCCGCTTAAGTTATGAAACCGGAACGATATTTACTACTCGACGACCACGAGCACGGCCAAATTCAACTGACCCACCCTCAAGAGCGAATAATGTGTCATCTTTTCCAATTCCAACATTTTTTCCTGGGTGGAAGTAAGTGCCACGTTGGCGAACTAAAATTTCGCCACCCTTAACTACCTGGCCAGCAAATCTTTTAATGCCAAGGTACTGAGGATTTGAGTCGCGACCATTACGTGTGGAGGAGACACCCTTTTTACTTGCCATCTGCTTTCACCTGCCTTATTTTGTAGTTACTTATTAATTCCAGTTATTTTTACACGAGTAAGTTTAGAACGAAATCCTTGGCGTCGACGGTATCCGGTTTTGCTCTTGTATCTTAAAATCGCAATCTTTGGACCCTTTTGTTCTGCAAGTATTTCACCAGTTACTTTCACAGCCGCTAGCGCTTTTGGATCAGTAGTCACATCAGACCCATCAACTAGAAGAACTGCTGGAAAAGTTACTGAGGAGCCAACGGCTGCATCTAAACGATCGACCACTAAAGTTTCACCAACTGAAACCTTCTCTTGGCGGCCGCCAGCTTTAACAATCGCGTACACAATCTGCTCCTTGCTAATAAATAAACCTTAATCTTCACATTCGATCAGGGTAGGTGGATAAGGGTAGAGATTGCTCTCTCTCCGGTCAAATGCACCGATTAATGCCCTAATTAATTGGTGGAAATTACCCCAGTACTCACAGCTCTTCGCCCCTTTCGGCGTGAAGCTGGTACGGGTGGAGTTTGCTCAACTTCTTCATCTTTAGAAATTGATTCTTCGTCTTCAGAATTTTCAGACTTATCATCTAATTCATCTTCGTCATCATCTTCAGTGAAAGATTTGCTAGTTTGAGAAAATCTCTGCTCCATATCTTTTTCTAAAGCTACCTTTTTAACCGGATCACTATGAATATGAATGCCTCTGCCACCACAGCTTTCGCATGTAGTTGAGAATGCCTCAATTAATCCCTGACCAACACGCTTTCTAGTCATTTGCACTAAACCTAAAGAGGTAACTTCAGCGACCTGATGTTTAGTTCGATCTCTGCCTAAACACTCAACTAACCTGCGCAAAACTAGTTCACGGTTTGACTCTAATGTCATATCAATAAAGTCAATCACAATGATTCCACCCATATCGCGTAGGCGAAGTTGTCTTGCAATTTCTTCTGCTGCCTCTAGGTTATTTTTGGTAACTGTTTCCTCGAGGTTTCCACCCTTACCAATAAATTTTCCAGTGTTAACATCAATTACGATCATTGCCTCTGTTCGATCTATGACCAAGGAGCCACCAGATGGTAGATAAACCTTGCGATCAAAAGCTTTAGCTAGTTGCTCTTCAACCCGGTTTTCGGTAAATAAATCTTTATTACTGCTCCATTTTTCAATCTTGCTAGCTAGTTCTGGTGCGATATGCCCAATGTAGTTTTGAATATCATCCCAAGCTTGATCACCTTGTACCAGCATTTTATTGAAATCTTCATTGAAGATATCGCGTATAACTCTTACCGTTAAATCTGGTTCACCATATAAAAGTGATGGCGCCGAGGTAGTGGAGCTGTTCGCTTTTTTCTCAATATCCTCCCATTGAGCTTTTAGACGAACTACATCTCTTTCTAGCTCAGCCTCTGGTACGCCCTCAGCTGCTGTTCTAATAATTACCCCAGCTTGTTCTGGAATTAAATTCTTTAATATCGACTTCAACCGATTTCTTTCATTATCTGGCAGACGCTTTGAAATTCCACTCATACCACCACCTGGAACATAAACAAGGTAACGACCAGGAAGTGAGATCTGGCTAGTTAAGCGAGCGCCCTTTTGACCAATTGGATCCTTAGTAACCTGCACTAATACCGATTGGCCAGATTTTAAAACATGTTCAATTTTTCTCGGTGCAGTATCGGATAAACCATGCGCATCCCAGTTAACCTCACCGGCATAGAGCACAGCATTTCGGCCCTTACCAATATCGACGAACGCAGCCTCCATTGATGGTAGGACGTTTTGAACCTTTCCTAAGTACACATTTCCTACATAAGAAATATTGCTGTTTCGATTTACATAATGCTCAACCATTACATCATCTTCAATAATTGCAATTTGAGTTCGATCCGCAATTTGGCGAACCAACATGGATCGCTCAACTGCCTCTCTACGGGCTAAAAACTCAGATTCAGTTATTACTGTTCCTCGCCGGCGCGTAAAGTCACGGCGCTCTCTGCGATCTATTCGGTCAAACTTATTTCGATCTCTTCGACCAAAACTTCTTGCCTCACTTCTTGCCTCACTTCTTGGTGGGCGAACTCTGGCCTCGCGTACTTTTACAATAGTAATTACGCCATCTTCTTCAACAGTCTCACCTGGTACTACGCCCTCACCCTTTGCTCTACGTCGACGGCGGCGCTTATGGGTAACCTCGAGTGCTTCACTATCACTTGCAAGCGCTGCTGATTCAATATATACGCCTTCGGTACCCTCTTTGCCATTTCGACGGCGTCCTCTACCACCGCGTCGGCGGCGACGGCGAAACTCCTCACCCTCACCTTCGCTACCTTTGCTTTCAACTGCAGCAATATTCGGCGCAGCCTTAACTGACTTACTCGCTTTGGGTGTCTTACTTACTGGTGCGGCTTGAAAAAGTGGCACCGGAATTACTGGTGATTTTTTTGTACTGTTCTTATCTTCGCTTGCTGCTTTTTTGGCAGCGCGCTTACGTGGTGCTTTAGGCTCATCAGCCATAGAAATCAAATCCTTTTCAAAAAATTATTACTGCAGTTTTGCAGTATCTCTTACAATACTTTTTTTAATTAATCTGGTTAATTAACTTGCTAAAAATATCGACGCAATCGCGGCGGTGGATCTTTATCCTCGCGCTGAATGCGTGGGATAAGTATCGCAGATCTGGCGCAATCCGCCAACTTACCTATTTTTATGCGTGTTTAACGGCTGCGAGCGTAAACATTTTGC
This sequence comes from Candidatus Nanopelagicus sp., assembly GCA_046095545.1. Lineage (GTDB taxonomy): Bacteria > Actinomycetota > Actinomycetes > Nanopelagicales > Nanopelagicaceae > Nanopelagicus. The sequence goes on along the minus strand of JBJTJQ010000054.1, from coordinate 7,903 downwards.
AGCAAGCCAATCCCGATTAAATTGGCAAACATGGAAGAGCCACCATAAGATAAAAATGGCAACGGCACACCAGTCATCGGCATTAAGCCCATAGCCATACCAATATTCTCAAAGGTTTGAAAACCAAACCAAGCTATCACGCCAATACAGACCAATCTGCCAAATAAATCACTGCTTCGCTTGCAGATGGCAAAGCCTCTTAAAAATATTAAAAAGTATAAAAATAAGATTGATGTACAGCCAACAAAGCCAAGCTCTTCACCGGCGACTGTGAAAATAAAATCTGTTTGCTGCTCTGGTACAAATCGACCATTAGTTTGTGGTCCTTCAAATAAGCCTTTGCCAAATAGACCGCCAGAGCCAATGGTGATTCTTGATTGTCGAAGTTGATAACCAGTAGATTGTGGATCTGCATTTGGATCGACAAAGGATTGCAGACGGGCTACTTGATACTGATTGACCGCTCCAGTTTGTACAGCAGTAAATACGCCTACGATGGCAAGCAGTAATAAGCCCACTACCCAAATAGCTCTAGCTCCTGAGGCACCGATCATTGCCACTACTGCCGCTGAAATAATTAAGACAGTACCTAGATCTGGTTGGGCAATAATTAACAAGATTGGTACGGTAGAGATTGCTAACGCCTTGAGCACATCTAAATCTGATGGATCTTGATCGGTTTGATCTCGATCTGCCAAAATCATGGCAATGCCAACAATAATTGCAATTTTCGCTAGCTCAGCTGGCTGAATTTGAAATCCACCAGGCAGTGCAATCCAAGCCCTAGCGCCATTTATCTCACTGCCAATTCCGGGAATTAACACCAAAACTAAGCCAACAACTGCAGCAAGCCAGATGATTGGTGTATATGCCCGTAGTAATCGATAATCAATCAGGGTCGTGCCATAGGCAAGCAAAACTCCAATAACAATATTAATCGCGTGGCGCTTTAAGTAATACTCAGGATCTAATCCATAGGATCGAAACCACTCTCGAGTTCCAGCATAAACTAAGAGTGTTCCGATTGCTAATAATCCAATTACAGCGAAATTTAAAATATTGTCGAACTTACCAAAAATTATCCTTTTATCCGCACGGAACTTTATTGATTGACTCATTCGACAACCACACTCCCAACTCTAATCTTGCCCTGCTTATTGGAAGATTCCTTAGCTGCTTTGGTTAGATCTACCTTAGCAATAGTTTTTGGCACGCCATTTGGAAAAATCACTCTTTCCGGATCAACTCTATTTCCGCTAACGCCAAAAAGTGCTGCAAAGACATCTCGAGCGGCAACGCCAGAGGTAGACGCACCAAATCCCCCCTGACTTACCATCATCACAACTACATACTGCGGATCCTTAGTTGGCCCATAAGCTGCAAACCAAGAGGTGTCATCTTTAGCAGAGCCATTTGGATTTCTACCAAAAACTTGAGCGGTGCCAGTTTTCCCACTGACCTCAACTGGGAAACCGGCAAATACTCCAGCTGCAGTTCCTTGGGTTACTACCATGCGAAGAGATCGTCGCAAAAAATCCCAAGTAGATTGTTCCGCCTCGACCTTTCCAGCTACTTCAGGTTTAAACTCCTTAATTACTTTTCCATCTACATCCACAATTGCTCTAGCAACCTGCGGTTTGTAGTAGAGACCATTATTAGCAATTGCGGCATAAATCTCAGCCAATCTTAATGGTGTTACCAAGGTATCGCCTTGCCCAATCGAAAAATTTACCGCATCTCCGGCTCTAACCTTATTTCCATCTAAACAGTTCTCACGTGCAATTTCAATTAAATATGGCGTTAAATCCTCTTTCTTAGCGCGCTGCTTATAATTACAGAAGAAATTCTTATTTTGATCATACCAATTTTGCTTCCATTGTCGATCAGGTAGTCGACCCTTTAACTCGCTTGGTAGGTCAATCCCAGTAATTTTGTCGATATTAAAAGCTTTAGCAGCATTAAAGAAGTAATCATTTGGATTAGATTTTGGTTTTAGCCCGCCATCACGTACCCATTCATCATAGGCAATTTGATACCAAAGTGAGTCACAAGAGATTGCAATACCAAGATCTAATGGAATACGACCAGCTGCTTTACTGTCAAAATTCTTAAAAGTTCTCGTACCAATTTCCACAGTTGCTGGACAGTCATATCTGGCATTTAATGAGTAACCAGCTTTAGCTGCTGCTAATACTGAAACAGATTTAAAGGTGGAAGCTGGTGCGAAAAGTCCTTGGATTGGTCTAGATAAAGCAGGCACTCCCTTAGCTTCACTAAATAGATCCTTTGCTTGTTTAACAGTTAATCCACGCTGCCAAATCTCTGGGTCATAAGTTGGATAGGAGGCCAAAGCTAAAACTCTGCCGGTCTTGATTTCCATAACTACCGCTGCACCAGAGTCACCACGATATCCAGAGCTTCTGGCCCGAAAAATGGCAGATTCAAGGGCATTCTCCGCAGCTGCTTGTAACGTAGAATCAATATTTGTGATTAAGTTATTTCCGGCAATCGCCTGTATATTTTTCGACTCTTTAGTCACAATCTCTTTACGATTTACTAAAAATGTTCTAACTCCCGGAGTGCCACGTAGATAATCGTTGTATTTGACCTCTAAACCACTCTTGCCAACTATCTCACTTCGATAGTAATTCTTCTCAGGATTAAGTAAATCCTCATCAGTGACCGCACCTACATAACCTAAAACATGCGCAGCATTTTCACCCGCTAAGGAAGGGTAACTTCTAATAGGCACAGATTGAATTAAGATCCCAGGATACAAATCTGAGTTTTCAATTACTTTTAGAGCTAACTCCTGTGAAGCATTTCCAATTAAAGGAATAGGTTGATATCTAGTTCCATTCCAACAACCAGCACGATTCTCTCGCGGCAGCTCACCACACAATCTAGTTCGCTGATAAATATCTGAGTACTCAAGTTTAAAAAGTATAGCTACTCGGCTTAAAATAGAAACTCCTTTATCAGCCTGTCGATCTAAGGTTGTCCGATCTGCAAATAAGACCAAGCCTGGCAAATCAACCACCAACGGAGAGCCATTTATATCGGTAATGGCCCCGCGCACAGCCGGAGTTACGATATCTCGACTTTGAATACTTATCGCCGCATCTTGATATCGATCCGAATCTAAAACCTGTAAATAAAATAACCGGCCAAATAATGCAAAAAGTAATGAAAAGATCAAAGTTTGGAAAATAATTAAGTTAATTTTACCCCGCTGACTCATTACTTTTCCCTACTTGTCAGCAGTGCTTTTCTTACTCGAATTATTACGGGTAGAAAGAGTGGCATAATTAAAAGCGTCCAAAGCGTATTTGCGAAAATCAATGAAATATTTCGATAAATCCCGCCCATTTGCTCACCTAGAAGGGTGCCGATTATCACAAATACTAAAAGTGAAAAGGCTGATGCAAAGCTAACAAATCCAATAAAGGCAATTGGAACATCAGTGTAATCGCCAATACTCTCCTTATTTATTGAAAATAAATAACCCATTAACGTCATCACCAAAGCCCATTGACCAAATGGTGAATCTGCAGTTATTGAAAGATCCATAATGATCCCACCAATAAAGCCAAATACTAAAGATCCAGTTCTATCCTCTAGCGATAAAACCACCATTAATGTTGCAATATAAAGCGAAAAACCATTTATTGGGAAATTTATTCTAGAAATCATAGTTTCTTGGATGGCAAAGACAATAAAAAGAAATATAGAGGTATTAAATACTCTTAATCTGCTCATACATTTAATTACTTGGTGACGGAGTTGGGGTTGGAGTCACATAAACAGTAACGGTGGGATTTGGTTTTGGAATAAGCGAATCTCGTGGATCAAACTTGGGCGCAGCGACTACTACGGCAACTATGCCAATTCGATCTAAATTCGCTGAAGCGATTACATCAGCATTTTGGGTAATTGAGGAGGCGTTACTTGTACCTCAACAACTGTGCCTACTGGAACACCAGGAACAAATGGTCTGCCCCCGTCGCTGCCCCTAGCAACCAATTTATCGCCTAATTTAATTTCACCGGCTGCATCTAGTAATTGCAACAGATATGAATTTCCACCTTGCCCACTTAAAACACCAATACTTTGAGAACCAGCAATTCGAACTCCCATTTTAAAACTTGGATCATTCATTAATAGAACTATAGAGGACTCTGAACTGACCGATTTCACAACTCCAACCAAACCACCATCAGAGATTACGGTCATATTTCTACTGATTCCTGAACTACTACCAACATCAATTGTAATTGTTTCTTTAAATGTGGCTGAGGATCCTCGATTAATGACTTTTGCAGCAACAACTTTATAACCGCCACGACCGGCAAGATCTAAAATATTTTTTAGTTGATTTAATTGACCAACCATATCCTCATCTAAGATTTCTTTGGATTTTAATAGTTCGATCTCTTTATTTAGCTTCTCAATTTTTTCACTAGCTTGACCGATATTTCTAATGTCGCCAGCAAAATTTCCAATTGGCGAAAATACTCTTGAAAAAAGAGCCTCTAATGGTGAAAATACAGATGCAACTGATCCTCGGATACTGCCTGCTAAATTAACTCCCCGTAAATCTAAGGTTATAAAAAACAGCGAAGAAACCAGGAGTAAAACTAATAAGAGCCGCGAACGATTACCGCCGCCCCTAGCCACAAATAGCTCCCTTATAAAAAATTAGCGCCGAGGTTCAGAGATTAAAACCTTTTCCAAGGCTTCAAACTCTTCAATACATTTGCCGGAGCCTTCAGCCACTGCCTGAAGTGGTCGCTCTGAAATATGAATAGGCATTCCAGTCTCATGACGTAATCTCTCATCTAAACCACGAAGTAATGCCCCACCACCAGTTAAAACAATGCCACGGTCCATCAAATCACTAGCTAACTCAGGCGGTGTCTTATCTAATGTATTTTTAACTGCATTAACAATTGCAGTAACTGGTTCATCTAGTGCCTTACGAATATCAGCTGAGGTAACCAAAATAGTCTTTGGTAATCCAGTTGCTAAATCTCGTCCTCTAATTTCAGCATCTGGTTCTCCAGGAAGTGGGAATGCAGAACCAATTGCCATTTTAATCTCCTCTGCTGTCCGCTCACCAAGCAAAAGTGAAAACTCTCGTTTAACCCAATTAATAATTGATTGATCTAATTCATCGCCACCTACCCGAATTGAAAGAGCGGCAACAATTCCACCGAGAGAGATAACAGCAACCTCAGTAGTTCCACCACCAATATCTACCACCATATTTCCAGTTGGCTCATGAATTGGTAAATCAGCACCGATTGCCGCGGCCATTGGCTCCTCAATAATATAAACCTTACGCGCACCGGCTGCATAACCGGCATCTTTTACCGCACGTTGTTCCACACCAGTAATACCTGATGGCACACAAACTACAATTCGAGGCTTAGCTAAGTAACGACGTTTGTGAACTTTTTGAATAAAGTATTTGAGCATTCGCTCGGTAGTATCAAAATCTGCAATTACACCATCTTTAAGTGGTCGAATTGCAACAATATTTCCAGGAGTTCTACCAATCATTCGCTTTGCTTCTAATCCAACCGCCAAGATCGCACCTGTATCTTGATTAACAGCCACGACAGATGGTTCGTTAAGCACAATGCCACGGCCTCGCACATAAACCAAAGTATTAGCTGTACCTAAATCCACCGCCATATCGCGACCGATCCAAGACATACGATTTTGTCCTTTAGCCATGTGCTCTTCTCCTTGCTTACTTGGTTAATAATCTATTAGGTATGAAAAAAAATCTTTATTTCTCGACTAGCAGATTCTGGCGAGTCTGAGCCGTGAACTATATTTTGAACCACTTTAGTACCTTGATCTCTCGCTAAGTCTCCCCTGATGGTTCCAGGCTCGGCCACAGTTGGATCTGTTGCACCAGCTAACTTGCGAAAGCCCTCTACTACTCGCTCACCTTCGGCCACCATTGCAACTATTGGACCAGATGCCATGAACTCCATAAGAGGTTCATAAAATGGTTTGCCTTCATGCTCTGCATAATGTTTAGCCAAAATATTTCTATCTGCGGTTAGCATTCTGAGGTTTGTAATTTTATAACCCTTACGTTCAACTCGGGCAATAACTTCACCAACCAAACCGCGTCTGACGCCATCTGGTTTCACCAAAATTAAGGTTTGCTCTGAACTCACTTTCTTATTCTACGCAGATTTTTCCGATGCTGAAAATTACCGCTGTTTTGGGCCATCCTTATCTAAAGATGCGATGTTTATAGCCTTAATTGCCTCACCCTTTCGCCCTAGATAAATTGCAACCACCCATAAAATAGCAAACAGCCCACCTAGATAAAACATAAGTGGAATTACCAAACCGTACCCAATAACAAAAATCTGCCAGATAGATCCCAGCAAATACCCACCCTTTCGCTTAAGTATGCCTGAGGTAAGCAGTAATAGGATCGCAATTGCTGCGCCGAACCAGATTTGATCAATACTTGCTTGATCTTTTGCAATTAACAAAGCAAATCCCATCAAGATTGACTCCATACTTAATACTGCAGCACATAAGGTGCGCATTAAATTTTCTCCTCAAACTCTCGCAAGATACCTTTGGCCTCACCAGCAGTTAAAACCGATCCAGTAACAACAACTGCACATACGCCATCACTTACCTGATTAGCCAAGCTTGCCTTTTCTAGCGCATATCTTAAAGCCTGCCTTAAATCTGGAATGACTTCAATTGCTTCAGTTTTAAAGTAGGTGGATGCTAATGCTGCCAACTCATCTGGTGGCATGGCTCTTGGTGATTGATTTTGGGTAAGAACTATAAAATCAGCCATTTGAGTCAATTCTTTAAGCATGCCATTGACATCTTTATCTGCTAAAACGCCAACAACTGCAATTACAGATTCAAAATCAAATTCAGTGTTAATCGTTTTTGTCAGCGCTGAAATCCCGTGCGGATTATGGCCAGCATCAATAATCACTAATGGGTCTTTATATACAATCTCGCATCTGCCTGGAGATTTAACCTGACTAAATGCCTCTCGAACTAAATCTTCATCTAACTTAACCTTTGCAAAAACCTCAACTGCGGCCAAAGCTAGCGCTGCATTATTTGCTTGATGATCGCCATAAAGCGGTAAGAAAACATCACTGATTTCTGAATGAATCCCGTTAAAGGAGATTAATTGTCCACCAACTGCGAGTGCTCTTTTCTTAACTGAAAATTCAACACCTTCTCTAAATACATTAGCGGAAACCCTTGCTGCTTGAGCAAGCAATACTTTTGCTACCTCTGGCTTTTGTGCAGCTAGCACCACATTAGATTCTTGCTTAAAGATACCTGCCTTGGTTTGAGCAATTTCTTCCAACGTATTTCCTAAATACTCCATATGGTCTAAACCAATAGGTGTCATAACTGCAACCTCTGACGCAACAACATTAGTTGCATCCCACTGACCTCCCATACCTGCTTCAATTACAGCAATATCTACTGGATACTCAGCAAATGCCACAAATGCCATCGCAGTTAAAACTTCAAAGTATGAAAGTGGATTTGGCTGCCTTGAGTCAATTAAATCTAAATACAACTCAATATCTTTGTAGGTGCCAATCATATTTTCAGGGCTAATTGGCTCACCTTTAATGCTAATCCGCTCAGTAAATGACTCTAAATGTGGCGAGGTGTATCGGCCAACTCGATAGCCAAGCTGGGAAAGTAATTGGTCAATCATTCTGGCAGTAGTTGTTTTCCCATTAGTACCAGCTAAATGAATGGTTGGATAAGAAAATTGTGGCGAACCAAGCGCATCGGTTAAAGCCAATATGCGATCTAAGGTCGGTTCAATTTTACTCTCTGGCCAGCGCTTGTTTAATATTTTTTCAATAGCATTTAGGGC
>JBJTJQ010000053.1:0-3927 GCA_046095545.1 Candidatus Nanopelagicus sp. | reverse complement strand
TGCAAAGTAGCGAATAGGTTCAATCTCCCACTTACCAATTTTTTGATCGATAAAGGCAAGATTTGGCGTGGGTTTATTGCTAATGATTTGTGCCAGAGTTTTGGCAACTAGATAGGACAAAGTCACACCATCTCCAACATAACCACCAATTTGGGCAACACCAGAGTTTCTATCGAAATTTAAATACGACTGCCACCTTCGCGTTAGCGCAACCGGTCCACCCCAGCGATACTCAAATTTAGTATCTGATAATTGTGGAAACCAGGCCCGAGCTCTTCTTTCGAGTGCCGAGTGCATTCGATTATCAATCTCACTTCGCTCCGATAGACGCGAGAATAATTTATATCTAACCCCACGACCCCCTAAAGCTAATCTCTTATCACCGGTAAATTGGGCGTAGGTGATTAAGTGGCAAGCTTGCTGCAGTGTAGCCCGGCTATAATTTTTGATTTCCGCCATAAGCTCATTAGATAACGGCTCAGTTGCCACCATAAGTGAGTAAATCGGAATCTGTTTGTTTCCCTGCCAAGCTCTCGGTGTAAAAGCCTCGGTAGCTCTAATTGATATTTCACTCTTGACCTTAAAATCATTTACAAGTATTTGACCCTTTTGAATCTCTGTGACTTCAGAATTTTCAAAGATTTCCACCCCTAGCTTTTCTAAATGAGTTGCTAATGATTGACAGAGTAAAAACGGATTTAATGCTGCACAGTGCGGTGTAAAGACTCCGCCTAGGGCTGCTGGAATATTTACTAACTCTTTTACCTGCGCTTTAGAGAGCAGTTGATGTTCATCATCTATTTCAGCAGAGATTCGAGTAAATTGAGCTTTATTAGTTGCAAAAACCAGTGATCCGCCCTTGGCATAATCAATCTGCCATTTATTTAGGCTGGCAATTTGGCCAATCTCATCTATTGAGTTAATTAATGCCGTACGCAACTGATTGTAGCTATCTAGACCATGCTCTTTAATTAATCTTCTCGCTGAGGTTGGATATTCAGCAGAGGCCCAACCACCATTTCTGCCACTTGCGCCAAAGCCAACATACTCTTTTTCGAAGATGGCAATTTTTAGTGCAGGTTGTAATTGCAACAAGTGGTAGGCACTCCATAAACCACTAAAGCCAGCACCAATTATAGAAATATCATAGGAATCATTCTTAGCAATAGCCGATCGATCACTTATCTTTGATTTACCTTGCCAGAGTGAGGTGTTCATCTGCTTGATTATAAGCGAGTCTTAAATATGCAATTTAAAGGTAAAAATGAGGAATTAGGAGTTAGTGATGACCACTCTCAAGCTCTTTTAGCTCGGTAGCGGTTGGTTTAGCAATGTTTTCGGCATTGGCAGCACTAAAACGAGCTTGCAACTTGGCTCTAATGCCCTTTGGATTTAATACACCCCGAGCATCCTCTTTCACCATCTCGATAGCAACCGGTTGCTCATGTTGGGTGAGTGTGTACTTCTTTTCTGGAGTTAACTCTTCATGAACCTCAACAAACTCACCATGTGGCAACATAATCAAACGGCCAGTCTCTCTGCCATGCAGTACTAGTTCACGGTCTTTGCGTTGTAATGACAGACAAATCCGCTTTGTAATAACAAATGCCAGTGGTGGTAGCACAATTATGCCAATTCGAGAGAACCACATGATTTGATTGATCGTTAAATCAAAGTGAGTTGCGATTAAATCATTTCCACCATTTATTAGGGCAACGATCATAAAGGTAAGTGACATAGCACCTAGCGCAGTTCGATTTGGCACATTTCGTGGTCGATCCAACAGATGATGCTCACGCTTATCGCCAGTTATCCAACTTTCAATAAATGGATATAGCGCCATTCCGGTAAAAATAATTCCTGGAATTATTAATCCTGGCAGCAATATGTTCCACGAGATGGTGTAACCAAAGAGGTAGGTTTCAAGGGGAGGGGCCATTCGAACTAAACCATCTAGCCAACCCATATACCAATCTGGTTGCGAGCCAGCTGAGATCTGCCCTGGTGTGTATGGGCCATATAACCAAATTGGGTTAATCGATGCCACCGCTCCTAAAAATGCGGTGATACCAAATACGATAAAAAAGAATCCGCCAGCTTTGGCCATATAGACCGGCATTAATGGGTAACCAACAACATTTTTTTCAGTTCTACCAGGTCCTGGGTACTGAGTGTGCTTTTGGTACCAAACCAACATTAAGTGAATAGTAATTAATGCTAAAAAGATGCCCGGAATAAGTAGTACGTGAACAATATAAATTCTCGGGATAAATACCTCACCCGGGAATGCCCCACCAAAGGCGAAGAATGATAGATAGGTGCCAACAACTGGAATAGATTGAATAATTGCATGCGCAATTCTTACGCCAGTTCCACTTAACAGATCATCAGGCAGCGAGTAACCAAGGAATCCTTCCACAATTCCTAGGGTTAAAAGTCCAATTCCCAGGATCCAATTGAACTCCCTTGGTTTTCTAAATGCGCCAGTAAAAAACACGCGAAGCAGGTGAACCACAATCGCTGCCATAAATATTAAAGCCGCCCAATGATGAATCTGGCGCATTAATAGGCCACCGCGAACATCAAAGGAGATGTGCAGCGCAGAGGCGTAGGCCGCGCTCATCTCAACATCTTTTAATGGCTGATAACTTCCCTCATAGGTTACATGACGCATCGATGGATCAAACCAAAATGATAAGAATGTGCCAGAGAGTAATAAAATTACAAATGAGTAGAGCGCAATCTCACCTAACATAAATGACCAGTGATCTGGGAATACTTTATTTAAATTCTTTTTCATCCATGCGGCAGCACCAGTTCGCTCATCAACGTAGTTCGCTACATTGCCAGCAATTCGCTCACGCGCGGTCATGATTTCCTCTCCCAGAAACTAGGTCCAACAGCTTCAGTAAATGGCTGCTGGGCAACTAGATAACCATCAGCATCGACGGTAATGGCTAATTGTGGCAGAGGCCGAGCAGCCGGACCAAAGATAACCTTTGCGGCTCGCGTCACATCAAAGGTTGATTGGTGGCATGGGCAGAGTAAATGTTTTGTAGTTTGTTCATATAAGGCAACCGCACATCCCATATGGGAGCAAATCTTGGAAAATGCAATGATGCCCTCATAGGTCCAAGAAAGTCGCTGCGCATCTAATTGAAACTCAGCTGGGCGCAATCTAATTAACAACACCGCATCTTTTGCAATATCTTCCAGTTTGCGCTCTTTACCAGGGGCAAGCTCTGGCATAACTTGGGCAACAGCGCCAACCTCTAAATCACTTGGCTTAATTGGTCGATCACCTGGATCAGTTACCAATCTAGTACCAGTTTTCCAACTTGTTTCATTTAGCGAATTACCTGGCAGTGGTCCTAAATCTCTTAATAAAATCACCGCTGGCAATCCGGCTAATCCAGCAGCGGCAGCCAGAGTTCGCTTAATTAATGGCCGTCGGCCCAGTCCTGCTTGTGCTGCACCTTCCTTAGCGGTCTTAACAAAATCTTGTCGATCACTTTCCTCGGATTTCATTTCATGACGAAGTGCAATTACCTCTTGATCTGGCATTAACGTCTTGGCCCAGTGCACAGCGCCAAATCCAATAAATAATAAGCTCGCGGCAATACCGATTCCAATTCCTAATTGCTGGGCATTATTGCTTCCCATAATGGGAATGAAAATAAATTGATCTTCATCAATAAAAAAGAATGAGTAGATAAATAACAAAGTACCAACCGCCGATAGGGAGAATAAAACTGCTACCTGACGCTCTGCCCGTTTGGCCGCAATTGGATCGGTGTCAGCTTTTCGATGAATATGTTCTGGTAACCCTGGATCTGCCAGTGGCTCTAGCTCTTTGGACATAATTTAATTACCTAGCCTTTGCCGTTAACCAAACAGCGATACCAATTAATAAGCCAAGACCTAAGG
>JBJTJQ010000052.1:0-5209 GCA_046095545.1 Candidatus Nanopelagicus sp. | reverse complement strand
TGACTTTATTTACTGGTGTGAGTGTCTTTGCGCTAAATCTAATAACTGGCCTAGGGCTTGGTTTAGGAATCGATTATTCATTGCTAATGGTAAATAGATTTAGGGAGGAATTACACGCTGGAAAATCAGTAGAAGATGCAGTACGAAAAACTGTCAGCACCGCTGGTAAAACTGTGTTTTATTCTGGTTTAACAATTGTTATAACTCTTGCCTCATTAATGCTATTTCCGTTAATGTTCTTAAAATCTTTTGGCTACGCTGGAGTTACCGTAGTAATTATGGCTGTACTTGGTTCGCTGGTTGCCTTACCTGCCTTATTAGCAATTTTAGGCACTCGAATAAATAATGCAGTCGTGCGCAAAGGTGCCATAACTCCAAAACAAGAGGGAAGATGGGCACAGACTGCAAGATTTGTTATGCGCAGACCAGTAGCTGTTGTAACACTGTCTTTAATTTTGTTAACAGTTTTAGCAGCTCCAATCAAAGATATTGTATTTACTCAAGTTGATTCCAGAGTATTGCCAGCTAGTAATCCTGCAGCTGCTGCATCACAAATAATTTCAGAGCGCTTTCCTGGGCAAGAGGGAAATCCAATTGAAATTGTTGTGCCCAATGGTGCTCAAATCACTAGCCAGATAAATAGATTTACTTCTGAGGTGGCCAAGGTCGATGGCATAGTTCGAATCGGACCACTACAAACATATGGAAATGATGTTCGAGTTACTGCTATTCATGAAATGGGCCCAAGAACTCCAGATGCTGAAAGATTAATTAATGAAATTAGAGATCTTCCTGCACCTAAAGGAACATTAATCGGTGGTGTGGCTGCAGATTATGCCGATACGCAAAATGGAATTGCCAGAACTATGCCATGGGCATTGTTATGGATAGTAATTGGCGTACTTCTGCTGTTGTTTATCTTTACCGGTTCGATTATTCTGCCCATCAAAGCTGTGATTTTAAATATTCTCTCCTTAGCTGCCACCTTAGGCGCTATTACTTGGATATTTGTGCATGGTCACCTTCAATGGCTAGTTGGCGAATTTACCGTTACAAATGCAGTTGATACTGGGTCTATTATTTTGGTTGCAGTTGTCGCCTTTGGTTTATCTATGGATTATGAACTATTCCTACTCTCTCGAATCAAAGAAGAGCATGACGCAGGAAAATCTAATGTTGAATCAGTAGCAATTGGATTACAAAGATCTGCTCGCATTATTACTGCTGCAGCTGGCTTATTAGCCATCGTTTTCGCCTCATTTGTTTTAAGTGGTGTAACCTCAATAAAGATGCTTGGTTTTGGTGTGGCATTTGCAATTATTTTAGATGCAACTTTAGTGCGTGCATTATTGGTACCAGCATTAATGAGATTATTTGGTGAAAGAAATTGGTGGGCGCCGAAGTCCATGAAGAAATTTACAATTTCCCACTAACTCAATAAGATTAAATATGCAGTTAATAGCAACGCTACAGTGCCAAGATCAGCCAGGAATAGTAAATGCTATGACCTCTGCCATTCTTGAATGCTCTGGAAACATTATTGAGAATCAACAATTTACAGACCCAATCACAAAGCTATTCGTTATGCGAACAAAATTTGATACCGACAAGACCATAAAAATTGCGGAAGATAAGTTATCTACATACTTAAAGAAGTTTTCTCCTAAGATATCGGTTAGAGAAAGTTCAAATAAGAAAAAAGCCTTAGTTTTGGTATCTAAAGAAAGTCACTGCTTGCGAGACCTGTTTTACTTAATGCAGCTAGGCGAGCTGCCAATCGAAATACCACTAGTGATTTCAAATCATGATGTTCTGAAGGATTTGGTGGAATCTAATGGAGTTAAGTTCCTTAAGATCGAAGATAAAGATGAGTCTGTGATATCTAAAAGCATTGAAGAGTATGGAATCGATTTTGTAGTTCTGGCACGATATATGCAAGTACTTTCAGAATCATTATGCGAGAAAATGAGTGGGCAAATAATAAATATTCATCATTCATTTTTACCTGGCTTTAAAGGAGCCAAGCCTTACCACCAGGCCTATGAAAAGGGTGTGAAAATCATTGGCGCGACCGCTCATTTTGTTACTAAAGATTTAGATGAAGGCCCAATCATTGAGCAAGATATAACTGGTGTTAATCATGCAACAACGCCAGATGAATTGATTTCCATTGGTAGAGATATTGAAAGACGAGTACTTTCTAAAGCAGTCAAATTATTTGCCGAAGATAGAATTTTTCAAGCAAAAAATAGAACAATTATTTTTAATTAATTACGCGTCCCCGGCGGGAGTTGAACCTGCGACCTACCGCTTAGGAGGCGGTTGCTCTATCCACTGAGCTACGGGGACAATATTTAATTTTAAAAATGTTTAGAGTTACCTTAATTGTAAGTTAATACATTAATAATTGATAACTAATCACTATTTGTGCGTAATTTGTCTTTAAATTAACGCTGCGATAGACTAACAATAATTCGTTTGGAGTTGAATGTCATGAAGGCCCTAGTTATAGGCGCCGGTGGAGTTGGTAGGGCGATAGCTAATATCGCATCACGCAGATCATTTATTGAATCAATGGTGATTGCCGACCGTACACTTGCAAGAGCAGAAGAGGCTGTGGCGCGCGTAAAAGATCCTCGGTTTTCTGCTGCCATGGTAAATGCTGCTGAACTTGAAGATGTTAGAGAGTTAATTCGAAAAGCAGATCCCGATGTAGTTATTAATGCAGTTGACCCTAGATTTGTAATGCCAATATTTTTAGCATGCGAGATTGAGAACACTAATTACATAGATATGGCGATGTCCTTGTCTAGAAAGCATCCCCACTATCCGTACACCGAAACTGGTGTGAAGTTAGGCGATGAACAATTTGCTCGAGATTTCAACTGGGATGAGCGAAAGATCTATGCCTTAATTGGTATGGGTGTTGAGCCGGGTATGAGCGATGTTTTTGCTAAGTACGCTAGTGAGCACCTATTTAGCCGAATTGATTCCTGCACTATTTTGGATGGCTCCAATTTAAGAGTTGATGGATATGACTTTGCACCATCATTTTCGATTTGGACCACAATTGAAGAGTGCCTAAATCCACCGCTAGTTTGGGAGGATGGTCGAGGTTGGTATACCACTACCCCATTTTCAGAGCTAGAAATCTTTGACTTTCCAGAAGGTATTGGACCAGTTGAGTGTGTAAATGTGGAGCACGAAGAGGTTGTGCTAATCCCACAAAAAATTGATGCTAAAAAAGTTAACTTTAAGTACGGCCTTGGTGCTGAATTTATTACTATTTTAAAAACAATCAATATGTTAGGAATGGATCGAAAAGAAACTGTTGAGGTACAAGGTGTAGCAGTCTCGCCTAGAGATCTGTTAACCGCCTCCTTGCCAGATCCCGCAACACTTGGCGAGCGCATGCGAGGTAAAACCTGCGCTGGCGCATTAGTTAGAGGTTTAGATAAACAAGGAAATCCAAAAGCTGTTTACATCTATAACGTAGTTGATAATGCTTGGTCAATGAAAGAGTTTGGTGATCAGGCGGTAGTTTGGCAAACTGCAATTAATCCAGTCATCGCTCTAGAGTTAATTCACAATGGAGTTTGGAAGCCACAGGGAGTTAATGGTCCAGAGTGGTTTGAATCAAAACCATTCCTTGATCTATTAGAGGAGTACGGCACCTCATGGCATATTCGAGATGAGGATATTTCAGGAATTAAGAAGTAATGGCTACTGCATTAGTCACTGGTGCCACAGCTGGCATAGGAGCTGCCTATACAAAATTACTTGCAAAAAATGGCTTTGATTTAGTTTTAGTTGCGCGAGATTTACCAAGACTTAACCAGTTTGCAAAGCAGTTAAAGCTTGATTACCAGATAAAGGTTGAGTTAATTAAGGCTGATTTAACCAAGCCAGCCCAATTAAGTAAGGTAGAAAAAAGATTAAAAAATAAATCAAAGCCAATAACAGTCTTAATTAATAATGCAGGCTTTGGTATCAAAGATAGCTTTCTAGATTCAAGCCTAGATCGGGAGCAGGAGTTATTAGATGTTTTAGTGAGTGCGCCGATGCGATTGACCCACTGCGTACTACCTTTAATGGTTGCAAAAAATAATGGTGTGATCGTAAATGTAAGTAGTGTGGCAAGTTGGATTGCCGGCGGTACTTATAGCGCAGCTAAATCGTATTTAACTGTTTTTACTGAGTATCTGAATAATGAACTTAAAGGAAGTAATGTAAAGACATCTGCCCTTTGCCCTGGCTTTACTAGAACTGAGTTTCACCAACGAGGCAAGATGAAGATGGGTGGCCTACCAAATTTCATGTGGTTAAATGCCGATAAATTAGTAGCTAAATCATGGAAAGATGCCCAAAGAAATAAACCAGTTTCAGTTCCTGGCTGGCAGTACAAAACCCTTGCATTTTTTGCTCAGTATGCGCCAAGACCATTGGTAAGAAAAGCTGGCATTAATGTTCGTAGAAAGCAGCGATAACCTAAAGACTTAAATGAGTGCGTCCCCTCAAAATCTTTAAACCCACCTACTTCTTCCCCTTGAATTATTTTAAAATTCAAGGATGTCTGCTGTAGCGAAATATCAGATTCTTAAGTGGATTGGTTTTTTTCTTTTAATAACCCATCTTTTCTTAAGATTCTTATTTCCTGAGCCAAATGTTTTTATTGATTTAATACTCTTTAACTTAGTTGGATTAATCGCATCTGCAATCGCTTTTAATGCGCCAATCATCAGCGATAAGTTTTCAGCATTCTCATTTGGGAGCACCAGCTTGATTTGGAGTATCGGCTCTTTCTTTTCAACCTGGAACTCATTTTTTAACTCCGCCATACCAGAGTGGATTTCTGAAGTTTCATACTCATTTTTCTATCCTTTAGTTTTCTTTGCAGTTGTAAGAAGTTTTACGCAACGAGTAAAGATAAGAGCTTTAGAATTATTAGATACCACCATTATTGCCTTTGGCTTAACTGGGGTATTAACTGCTTTTCTATTAAAGCCAGCAATGATTGGTTTTGAGGGTAGTGCCTTTACGGTTTTTATCTCAATACTTTATCCAGTTGGCGATATTGTCATATTGGCGATTGCTTTAGCGTATGCATTACTTAATCCAGTAAGTATTAAGTCGCTATTGCTATGCGCTGGCTTACTATCATTTTCTCTTTCTGATTTATTTTTTATTTGGTCATCACTAAATGCTACCT
>JBJTJQ010000051.1:0-3595 GCA_046095545.1 Candidatus Nanopelagicus sp. | reverse complement strand
CCCAAAGTCATTTTCAATTGATACAAAGTGAAAAACTCTAGATCTAAGGTACTTTTCCCTATCCGTTCGCCAATTGAGCGTAGAGAGTAGGCAAGTTCACAGAATCTTCACCTAAATCGAGTTAGGAATGGCTGGGGAGGTAGGTAAAAAAACTCTAAACTCTGCTTACGCTATGGATCAGCCAAAGCTCCAATAAGTTAAGGGGAGAGTAAATATGAATGAAGAAGAGTTGATTGAAACTTGGAATTCACAACGAGCTCAAATAATCAAAGCACAAATGCAACCAGTATTAGTTTTAATTGCAACAGTTGTCCTATCTGCATTAGGTTTCTTTGATAAGGCCTCAGATGAAGCCAAGTACTTTGCGCTAGTGGTAGTGGCTGTAACTGGAATTTTGACTACCTTAAATCAATACGCTGCTATCCGTGAGGGTGAAGCAGTTTGTGATGATCTAGCCAAGATTGCCAAGAAGAGCGCGCTGGCAACCAAAATTGCTGGCTCAAAATCATTTGTCTCAGCAACTGCAGCCTTGATCGTAGTGCTAGATATTGTGGTATTTGTAGTTGCATACCTGGCCATTATTGGTATGTAATTAAGCAATGAAGGAGTTTTTACTTACATTAGCACCTCTAGTGATTTTGCTAGGAGTGTTTTTGTACAAGTATGAAAAGCCAAAGCCACCAAAAAATAAGAGTACAGGCCGTGGTGGAGATTTCGCTGAGTAGTTTTTCTTTTGCAACTAGTTTTTAAATATGCCATCGATAACTATTATTTATGATGGCGAGTGTGAGTTTTGTAAAAATTGTATTACTTGGATAGAGCAGCGGCTTGAGGTAGCAGCGATTGCATATCAGAGCGCAGATTTAGCCAAGTACTCATTGAGCTATCAACAATGCCAAAAACAGGTAGTGGTTATCGATGGAGATAATTACTACTTTGCCCACCAAGGGGTTATTTTTTTACTAAGAAGGGGTGGGTATCTCTGGTTAGCTAGATTATTAAACTCATTAGGGCCAATTACAAAATTTGGCTACTTTCAGATAGCCAACCATCGCCAAAGCTTGATAGTGAAATTATTAAATAAAGTTATAAAGGGATTAATTTAATCGGGCATAGCTAGCGCTTAAAAAGCTAGCAGTGATCACCCACAATTGATATGGAATTGTGGCAATAAATACCGCAATTGATGCCTGATAAATCAAAATCATCATAGGCAAAGTAAAAATTGCTGTGCCAGCTAGGGCAATTGATGCTAATTCCAAATTATGTGGTCGATAAAATTGATATGCCCAACTCAATGCGCAAGCAACTGAGATAGCAAATAAACTAAGGTAGGTGATGGTCTTTGCCATACTTAGGTTACTGGCAACTGCTACAGCCGCAAATCCCAAAACCACAAAGTTATATGGCCAAATTAAGCCAAAGATAAAATCAGGTGGCTGCCAAGTTGGCGCAGTTAAAGATCGATACCAATTATCACCAGTGTTTGTCCAAACTCCAGCACCAATCGCGTAGATGAAGACCAATAAGATGCCAAAAACACTGGCAAAGCTTTGAAAAGCAGTTCTCATAATTTAAATACTACCTTTATCTAAAGCTGCTAAGACCTCACTAGCTCGCAGCTTTAACTTATCTAAATCAGCTAATCTCTTTAAGCCATATACCTGTTGACTCATGCGGTGGTTCTTCACAAACTCATCCTTATGCCGATCTAAAAAATCCCAATACAAGGTGGTAAATGGGCAGGCGTTATCACCAACTCTAAGCTTTGGATCATAAGCACACCCTTTGCAGTAGGTGCTCATTCGAGATATGTATGCACCCCCGGCAGCATATGGCTTACTCATCATCCTGCCATTATCTGCGTGCAGCCCCATGCCAATTACATTAGGCACCATTACCCAATCTGTGGCATCAATAAACTCCCGCCTCATCCAATCTAAAAATTGTTGAGGATTTGTGCCGGTAATTAAAGCTAAATTACTTAAGATCATAAGCCTTGGAATATGGTGTACCCAAGCACGTTGTTTGATATCACTTACTGTAGTTTTAATACAACACATCTTAGTTTTATTTGGATCGGTAAATAAAGGCAGTAAGTTGCGGTTTGCATTTAAGTGATTACTCTTTTTGTAATCAGCTCCTAAATACCAATACATCCCATTTACATACTCTCGCCAGCCGATAATCTGTCGGATAAAACCTTCGGCAGATGCGATATCCACCTTGCCATCCTTATAAGCCTTAAGAGCTGCAGTTAATACCTCACCTGGATGCAGTAAACCATTGTTTATATATGGACTAAGTAGGGAGTGGTGCAGCGCCCAATTCTCACCCGTCATCGCATCCTCATAGGGGCCAAAGTTTTTAAAGTGGTGATCAATAAAGTTTTTTAATTGCGCCTTAGCTGCCTTACGGGTTGTGCCCCAGGTATCACATGGGGTAATTCCTAACTCATTTGCCACCTGATTATCAATCTCATCTACCTTATGTTTTAAATAAGGTGGATACTTATAATTTTTAGGTGGCGGCAATCTATTTTCCTTATCAAAGTTCCACTTGCCACCAACTGGTTTGCCATTCTCAACTAATACCCCAAGCCGGCTGCGCTGTCCTCGATAAAAGTTTTCCATCAGAAAACTCTTTTGATTATCTGCCCAGCTGGTAAAAAGTTCACGGGAGGTGAGAAATAGATCATTCTCAACAAAGCTAACTCCAAACTTGGCTAACTGCTCAGTTTGAAGGTGGGATGATGGCTGAGCGCAGATGATAGGCAGCTTAGGAAACTCATTTTTTATCTTCTCTAAACCTGCAACTGTAGTGGTAGCTTTTTCATATCTAACGGTAAAGCCAAGATCGATTAACTCCTGGACAAAATGTCTGGCACTTGAGATAAGAAAGTAAAGTCTTACCTTATTCCACTGATCTTTTTGCACCATTCGAGCCGATTCAACTAAAACTATTAGGTCATTTTTGGGATCAGCATCTTTAAGCGCGCCATACTTTGGGTGAAGATGATCAAAGGGAATATAGATAATTCGCTTCACTTGCCACCACATTTTTTACTGCAATACTTAACATTATCCCAATTTTTTGCCCATTTTTTACGCCACTCAAAGGGCAGATGGCAGGTAATACAGATTTTTGGCGCAAAGCCATTTTTTATCTTTGCTACCCGCGCCGGTTTACTCACGCCTTAACTATATGTGAAAAGGTAGATATGAGAATGTAGGTGTGAGAATTACCTTCGAGTTAGATTTATTAGGTAGGAGAGGGCAAAACCTAAACCAATTACTGCATAAAAAATGGTAAAGGGAGCAAGCTCTGCTGGAATAAAGATAGTTAGTAGACCTAAGGTAAGTGCTGATAAGAACATAACTCGGCCAACAAATTTAATCCCAGCCGCATTTGTTAACTTTGAGTTCTGCCACATATTGCCAGCAAGTGCTACCAAGGTGATACCAATCATGCGCATAGCCCAGATCAACTCATCGGAGGTGGGAAGCTTTAATAACTCTAGGAATAAACCAGGAGCAATAAGTAAAAATATTGCAGAGACTCTGCAATATTTTTACTTATTGCTCCTGGTTTATTC
>JBJTJQ010000050.1:0-3618 GCA_046095545.1 Candidatus Nanopelagicus sp. | reverse complement strand
TGCCACCTTACTTAATGGCATTGCACTTGCCCCGGCATGAGCGGAGAATAAAATTGAAATTTCATCTAAGCCAAATTGCGAGTACTGATCTGGCTTATCACCAGGTGATACATCTTGCTTAATTACAAAGCTTGCATTTGGCATCGACAGATTTCTCACCTCCTGCGTCACCTTATCTGACAATAGCGATGCGACTTGCTGGCGATTTTTTGATAATTCAACAGCTAATTTTTGTAATCTACTAAATAGTTGATCACGTTCTTGTTCTAACTCTAAAAGTCGCTCACTACCACCGGCTAGGTTAGATAGTCGCTCCTTAACCAAAGATCCTTCTTCAATTAATTGTTCAAAAGCTATCTGCCTATCACTGCCTTTACCAAATCTTTTAAGCAACGAGTTCAGTGCTGACTTTCGCTCCTGCAAAAAAGCAAAACGAGCAGGGTCTGCCTCTAATGAAATCAAATAGGAGTTAAGGTCACTGCCAATATCTTGCAGGTTCAGCAAGCTCTCAGTGAATCGATCTGCAATCTTATCTAACTCAATATCTTTGCCAGCTACTGAATCTATTGATTTACGTATTTGCTGCAGCAGATTTACCGCTGAGATCTCATCGCTTTCAAAAAGATTTAATGCAGATGTGACCGCTTGATTTAACTCCTCGACTGAGCCAAGTTTTGCCAGCTCATTTTCAATCTGCTCGAGTTCACCAGATTTTGGTGAGAGTTTTGAGTACTCAGCAGCAAACTCCTCTAATAGAGTAATCTCTTTATCACGTTGATTTAATTGCGATTTAAGTTCAAATATTTTCCTACTTAGCTCCCCATACTGGTGATAGACCTCTTGATAGGCTGCGATATCAATTCCACCGAACCTATCTAACAACTCCCTACTAACACCTGGTTTTAACAATTTAGATGATGAGGATTGCGCATGAATCTCGACTAGTGAAGCGGCAAATGCGGTGATTGCCGAAGCAGAGCTGACAGTATTGCCAATTAATACCCGAGATTTTCCTTGCGAATTAATCGTCCTAGTTATGACCACAGAATCATCTTCGATCTCACCGCCATTTTCTAATATCTGAGTTTGCAGTGATTTTGGAATTGTGAATTTAGCGGTAATAACAGCACGCTCTTGTCCAGTTCGAACTAACTCGGCATCACTTTTGCCGCCTAAAACCAACCCCAATGCAGTTAGCACCATTGTTTTACCAGCACCAGTTTCACCAGTTAATACCGTTAATCCTGGCTTAAACTCGATATTTGTATTTTCGATGACACCTAAGGACTTTATTGAAATCTCTTCAAGAAAACTTTTGCTAACTTTCTTACTCACCACGCCATCCCTCAACTGGCAGCTTAAACTTAGCTACCAACCGATCGGTAAAGGTTGCAGGCTTGATGTGAGCAAGCAATACATCCTCTTTAGCGCTGGTCAAAATAATTCGGTCATTTATCTCTAACTTCGTGCGCCTTATGCCATCAGCATTTAAGTCAGCAGAGGTACTTGCCAGATCTATCACTATCTCAGATTGTGGCGAAACCACCATTGGCCTTGAAAAGAGCGCATGAGCTGCAAGGGGTAATAAAACTAACGCGTCGACCTCTGGCCAAACAACTGGTCCACCAGCTGAGTAGGCATACGCGGTAGAGCCAGTTGGTGTTGCGCATATAACTGAATCACACCACCATCTAGAAAGTGGCCGATGATCTATTTGCACAAACAGGTCGATCATTTGATGATCATTTCGCTCTACTAACACTTCATTCAATGCCCAACCCGAAGCAATCTCATTTCCATCTCGAAGCAGTTGATAATTTAGGCTCATACGTTCTTCAACTGAGAAACTGCCATTAAATACCGATTCCGCTATTTGAGCCATGGTTGGCCGATCCACTTCAGCTAGAAAACCCACATGTCCTAAATTGATACCAAGTACCGGCATACTCTTTCCGCGGCATAACTGCGCAGCGCGTAACATCGTGCCATCTCCACCCAGCACTAATGCTAAATCGGCTTGTTCACTATCTTGCCAAGGCGTGGTTCCAGATGTATTTATGGTTGAGAAAACTCTTAATTTTTTCTCATTAAATAACTTTGCTAACTCAGTTGCGCTTGAGATAGCTTCTGCCCTGGTTGGGTGAGTAACAAGAAGTACTGAAGAAATCTTCTTACTCACGCTGGCCCCGTTTCAATCGCAAGGTCTAAATCTACTTGCCTTAAGGCAGGTGCGCCTTTTTGTAACCACAGAAAATACTCCACATTCCCGCTAGGGCCAGGAAGTGGGCTTGCTACCACCCCTAAACAACCAAAACCTTGTTCATAAGCACATTCAGCCACCGCAGCGACCGCCTCTTTTCTAAGCTGGGCATCGCGAACTACCCCGCCTGCACCAAGTTTTTCCTTACCAACTTCAAATTGTGGCTTGACCATCACCAAAAAATTCGCACTCTTATCTGCAACTGAAAATAATGCCGGCAGTACTAATTTAAGTGAGATAAATGATAGATCTGCGACAACTAACTCAATCTGCTCACCAACTTGGGCAGCGGTCAAATGTCGAACATTAACTCGATCCAAAATCTTTACTCGTGCATCACTTTGCAATTGCCAAGCAAGTTGACCATAACCAACATCAACCGCTACTACTTTCTTCACCCCCCGCTTTAACAACACATCAGTAAATCCGCCAGTTGATGCCCCAGCATCCAGGGCAGTTACTCCAGCGATGTTTAAGTTTGCGAAATGATCTAGTGCCCCAGATAACTTATGGCCACCGCGAGAGACATACTCATCTTGTTCATCAACTAATTTAATAGAGGATTGAGCATCCACCACCGAAGCAGATTTACTCACCACCATGCCATTTACTAAGACCTTATTGGCAGCGATCAAGTCGGCTGCGACCTCTCTTGATCTGGCTAATCCGCGGCGCACCAATTCAGCATCCAGGCGGCTTTTCACGCTAGCTATACTCCGTCAAGATTTGTTAATGCTTGCTTCAATTGAGCATGAATTCTTTCAAACTCTGCACTGTGTTCAGAAAGTGGTAAATCATTTACTGCTTTTATGCGTTCCTTAAGTTTTGCCAAATCGATCTGGATTTGATCTGCGCTTGTGGAATTCTCCATACTCCTAAGGTACTAAAAATCAATGTTTTATGTTGGTTTATTAGGAAATTTCTGACAGCTAGAAAAAATAAACCCCATTTTTAGGCGGGGTTTATTTTTAAATTGAGTCCGGCGGCGATCTACTCTCCCACAAGGTCCCCCTTGCAGTACCATCGACGCTATAGGGCTTAACTTCCGGGTTCGGAATGGGACCGGGTGTTTCACCTATGCTAAGGCCGCCGAAACATTATTGAGTTATCAAGACCAGAATAAACAAACAATTAGATATTAATCCAACCATTATTTTTATTCCCGACCGTAGCTCGGGAACCACACAGTGAACGCGATTCAAATCTATTTTTTATTGGTAGTTAAATCCTCGACCTATTAGTACCGGTCAGCTGCAAGGCTTGCGCCTCTTCCACTTCCGGCCTATCAACCCAATAGTCTCTTGGGGGTCTTACCTGGTAAACCAGTGGGAAACCTAATCTTGAAGCGAGCTTCCCGC
>JBJTJQ010000049.1:0-16972 GCA_046095545.1 Candidatus Nanopelagicus sp. | reverse complement strand
GTATTTTTACAAAATGGTGAGTTAGTTGGAAATGTCACTGAAATTGTGGCACTTCCAGGACAAGATTTGCTAGCAGTAGATCACTTTGGCAGAGAGGTATTAATACCAATGGTTAAGGCGATAATTACCAATATTGATATTGCTAATAAAAAGATTGAGATAAATCCACCAGAGGGGTTACTTGATGTTGCGCTTTGATTTAATATCAATCTTTCCAGAGTATTTATCCCCTCTAAAATTATCCCTATTGGGTAAAGCCCAAGATAAGGGATTGCTGCAAATAAATATTCATGATCTTCGCGATCAAACAACTGATGCTCATCAATCGGTAGATGACACACCTTATGGTGGCGGGGCGGGACTGGTGATGTCCCCGGTGGTTTGGGGAGATGCAATCGATGAAATTACTTCAAATGGGCAAGTGATTGATCTTATTATATTAACGCCAGCTGGTAAGAGGTTTAATCAACAGATGGCAGTGAAATTTTCAAAGTGTGATCATATTATTTTCGCATGTGGCAGATATGAAGGAATAGATGCCAGAGTTGGTGATTACTACCGAAGTCAGAAAAATTTTAGAGTCCATGAGGTTTCAATCGGTGATTATGTATTAGGTGGCGGCGAGGTAGCTGCGATGGTAATTATTGAAGCCACCGCAAGATTATTACCTGGCGTAATAGGAAACCCCGATTCGCTAAAGGAGGAGTCGCACTCAATTTCTGGTCAGGATGATCAGCAATTAGTTGAGTATCCAAATTACACAAAGCCTGCCCAATGGCGTGGCCTCGAAGTTCCGCAGGTTTTACTATCTGGAAACCATGGTGAGATTGCAAAGTGGCGTAGGAGTGAGGCTGAGCGTCGAACGAGAAACTTAGAGCAGGAATAATCCCGACACACCCTGTGTTCATTAGGTGTTACTGACGGTAATAGGGGATTATCCGCCCAGTTGGGGAAAACTTTCCCAAAGCTAAAAAGTTTAAATGATTTAAAAAAGGAGGTGGATGATGGCAACTGATTACGACACCCCCAGAAAAACCGATGAAGAGTTACATGAAGAGTCCCTTGAAGAATTAAAAGCAAAAAGAGCAGATGCTCAATCTGGTCAGGTAGATATTGATGAGGCTGAAGCAGCTGAAAATTTAGAGTTACCGGGTGCTGATTTATCGGGTGAAGAGTTAGCGGTTAAGGTGGTGCCAAAGCAAGAGGATGAATTCACCTGCTCGCGCTGCTTTTTAGTCAAACATATTAATCAACGTGCTAGAGGCGAGGGGCCAAAGGCTGTTTGTCGTGATTGCGATTAATTAAGGCAATCTGCCAGCGCTTTTGCTTTTTTACTTGAGATTATCCAGTATGGAGTTGGGTCAGATTTATCATTTAACATAATCTTCACGCCAGTTTTAATCCAAAATCGTGTGGCATTAAAGGCGGCTGGATCTGCTTGTCGGCCTCGTAGCTTTAGGTAGGAGGCCTTATCTAAACACTTTGCACTTTTAATATACTTTAATTCAATCTTTGCGTTATCAACATATAGCCAATTATTAATTACAACTATCTCTAATCGAGTTTTATACTGAGCATAAATTAAACTTAAGAGTATAAGCAGGCAAATTATGGTTGCTACAAGCCCATTAAATGGTGCCCAAAAAGTTAGATAGATAGAGGCGAGCATTAGGCCAAGAAATAGCCAAAGCGATAGCGGCCAAGTAATTCGCTCAGCAAACTCAGAATTTGGATTAGATCTAGCCATATAGGTAAGGATACGCTTTGGCAATGAGTCGGATTGCCACCACCACCCCGCCAGTGGATGCGGTGATGCCCAAGCGGCATCCCAAAGCGCCCGCGATTGGCTCACAAATTCCATCACACTTTGGTCACTGTTTTGGTTGTGGTGAACTTCATCAAAGTGGATTACACCTAGTTGCAATTGCTGGAAGTAATTTAGATTTGACTGGAAAATTTACTGTAACTGAAAATCACCAAGGTGCGCCAGGTCTAGCCCATGGCGGGTTACTCGCTTTAGCTTTTGATGAAGCGCTTGGAAAATTAATGTGGTTAATTAGAACCCCTGCAGTAACTGGCAGATTAGAGACTGACTTTTTACTTCCCGTACCAATGGGTCGAACCCTTTATATTGATGCCAGGATTACCGGTCAGGCGGGTCGCAAAATTTACACCCAAGCCGAGGGTAGATTAGATTCTCCAACTGGTGAGATTGCCGTGAGGGCCTCGGCATTATTTATTTCAGTTCCAATGGAGCATTTTATTAGGAATTTAACTGATCAATATAAGGATCATCTAGTAAAACATCCAGAATTAATGGCATTTGTCGATCCAGATTTTGATATAAATCCATGACTAAAGTCTTAATTAAGCGGCTAGATCCAGATATTCCGCTACCTGCATATGCAAAAGGTGGGGATGCTGGTGCGGATTTGTGTACTCGCATTGATTTAACAATTAAACCAGGGCAGCGAGTTTTAGTGCCCACCGGTATCAGTATTGCCCTACCTAATGGTTATGTGGCATTAGTTCACCCAAGATCGGGATTAGCAATCAAATTTGGAGTTTCAATTGTTAATACCCCAGGAACTGTGGATGCTGGCTATCGAGGTGAGCTGCAGGTAATTTTGATTAATCACGACCTGACTGAATCAATTTCATTTAAAAAAGGGGATCGAATTGCTCAACTTGTAATTCAACAGGTTGAGCGCGCAGAGTTTATTGAGGTGCAAGAACTACCTGGATCTGAGAGATCAACTGGTGGATTTGGATCAACTGGCGCATGAGTTATCACGGCCATAACGAGGATAAAGATAAAGTTGTATCTGCCCTAGGGGGTAAGCGCGGATTAATTGATTCCGGGCTGCCAGCCCTACTTTTCTTGGTAGTTTTTAATATTTCTGGCCAAAATTTAAATGCAGCCCTGTGGGCAGCGCTTACCCTTTCAATAATTTTGACAGCGATTCGATTAATACAACGTCAAACAATTCAACATGCATTCTCTGGGTTAGTTGGGGTGGCAATCTGTGCCTTAATTTCAAGACGAAGTGGAAATGCAGCAGATTTCTATCTGCCAGGGCTATATATAAATGCTGGATACGCGCTCTTATACGCCATTACAAACTTAATCAGGTGGCCGATTTTAGGAATCATGTTGGGACCGATTTTGGGTGAGAATTTTTTATGGCGCAAAGATCCAGCCCGACTTAAGGCATATATCCAAGCTGGCTGGCTCTGGGTAGGAATGTTTGCGCTTAGATTAATTGTCCAGTATCCACTTTATAAGAGCGGGAATGTTAATGCACTCGGTACAGCCAGGTTGGTTATGGGTTACCCATTATTTATTGCCACGGCATGGGCAACTTGGCTGGTATTAAGAAAGACGCCAACTACAAAGATAAGTTAAATAAAACAGGACTTTATTTGCTCTTCAGCTCTAGCTGAGGCCACAAATAACAATTCATCTCCGGCGGCAAATACATCATGATCTTTTGGTGTTAGGACATGGCCATCTCTGACAATTGCGGCCAAGGATGCATCCTCAGGTAGCTCAACTTCGCCAACAGTTTTCCCACAACATGCCGCTGAATCGGGCAGAGTAATCTCCACCAAATTAGCCTCTCCTTTTCTAAATGAGAACAATCGCACTACATCGCCAACACTAACCGCCTCCTCTACTAAGGCGGAGATAATTCTTGGCGTTGAAACTGCCACATCTACTCCCCAAGCAGAGTCAAACATCCACTCATTTTTTGGGTGATTCACCCGAGCAACAACTCTAGGCACGCCGTACTCAGTTTTTCCAAGCAGAGAGGCGACCAGATTTACCTTGTCATCACCGGTAGCGGCAACTAATACTTGGCAGCCATCTAATTTAGCAACATCTAACGCGGTAATCTCACAGGCATCAGCTAATAACCACTCTGCACTTGGAACTGAATCCATCTTCAACGCCTTTGGATCTTTATCTATTAAGAGAACTTGGTGGCCATTTTCTAACAATTCTCGAGCAATAGCTCTACCCACATTGCCAGCTCCGGCGATAGCTATTCTCATTTTGCACCCTCAGGGGATTTAGCCAAAATCTTTTCAATCTTAGAAATATCATCCTCTTTCGCTAGTACATGTACTAGATCTCCTTCTTGCAATACTGTGTGTTCATCTGGCAGAAGCGCCTCGCCTAGGCGAGTAATAAAAGCAACTCTAGATTGGGTATTTTTCTCAATTAACAATACTGATTGGCCAAACCAATTTATGTTTGGATGAACCTCAATTAGTTGCACTGTGCCAGTGGCATCTCGCCACTCTGACTTGGTGCCATCTGGGGTAAGCCGGCGCATAATTTGATCCGTCGTCCAAAGTACTGTGGCTACAGTTGGAATTCCAAGTCGCTGATAGATCTCAGCTCTACCTGGATCATAAATTCGGGCAACGACATTTTTAACACCATAATTTTCTCGAGCAACTCGTGCTGCCAAAATATTGGAGTTATCACCATTTGAGACCGCGGCGAAGGCATCTGCTTTTTCAATTCCTGCCTCTAGCAAGGTGTCTCGATCAAATCCAACACCTGCAATGGTTCGACCATTAAAGTCAGCACCTAATCGGCGAAAGGCCTCTCGATTTTGATCGATTACCGAAACTGTATGACCTGCTTTTTGCAGATCTATCGCCAGTGTGGATCCGACGCGACCGCAGCCCATAATTACTACATGCACAAAGCACAACTTACACCCATAGGCTCACTCCTATGGAATTAAACGCTCAAGAGCGGTTAAAAATAGGTGAGGTAATCCAGGTCGAAATTGGCCCAGTTGCACATGGTGGTCACTTCGTTGCTCGTCATAACAATCAGGTTATTTTTGTTCGCCATGGAATTACTGGTGAGATTGCAAAGATAAAAATAACCGCTGTAACTTCAAAAATTGCACATGCAGATGTTATCGAGGTAATAACACCAGCATCCTCTCGAGTAATTCCACCCTGTAGCTACGCTGGAAAATGTGGTGGTTGTGATTTCCAGCATATTCAAATTGATCTACAGCGCCAATTTAAGCGAAATATTATTCTTGAACAATTTTTACGAATTGGCAAAATTGATTTACTACAAATGGGATTTGATTTAAAAGTCGAGGCTATTGAACCTTTAGATGGATTGCATTGGCGAACTAGAATGGAGTTTGCAGTCTCAAATGGTGGGCGAATCGGATTTTACGGCGCTCGCAGCAATGATGTGGTCGAGATAAATGACTGTCTAATTGCCGATAGCCGAATGAATGTTTCAATACTAGCAAATCGCACTTGGAAGTCAGATGCCAGAGTTGAAGTGGCAGTATCAAGCACAGGTGAGGTATCGGTAGTTAGATCTGGTCGTAGTATTAGTGGACCTACTCAATTGATTGAGCAAGTAGGTGGTAGCTCGCTTAAGATCTCACCTAATGCATTTTGGCAAAGTCACCAATTAGCTCCAACCACGCTAATTAAAGCGGTAATTTCTAGACTAGAGATAAAGAAATCAGATCATATTTGCGATTTGTATTCTGGTGTTGGTTTATTTGCTTCCGCTATCGTGAACGAAATTAGTGATCTAGGATTTCTAACTCTGATAGAAAGTGATAAAACTGCAGTTGCAGATGCTCGTAAAATATTTGCAAATAGAATGAATGTAAAGATATTACAAGGCTTAGTTGCGCA
Source organism: Candidatus Nanopelagicus sp. (assembly GCA_046095545.1). GTDB lineage: Bacteria > Actinomycetota > Actinomycetes > Nanopelagicales > Nanopelagicaceae > Nanopelagicus. Next base: position 11,278 of record JBJTJQ010000049.1, on the reverse strand, counting down.
GCAGTTATCGATAGTAAAAAGAGCAGATTTGATTGTTTTAGATCCACCAAGAACTGGCGCAGGTGAGGTAGTTGTAAAGCAAATGGTTAAATTTAAGCCTCGGAAAATTATTTATGTGGCCTGTGATCCTGCAGCATTAGCTCGAGACTCAAAAACTTTGCTAGATCTTGGCTATAAGTTGGATCACATTTCAGGATATGATCTTTTCCCAATGACTCAGCACATCGAGTGCGTGGCTGGATTTTCACCAGCAAATGGCTAGGATAAGAAGTATTCAAGAAGTGAAGGAAGGTGTGGGGGGTTGAGCAAAGACTCATTTAAGACCAAGTCCACACTTGAAGTTGCTGGTAAAAGTTACGATATTTTTGATATTACAAAATTTACCGAAGCTAAAGATCTTCCTTTTAGCTTAAAAATCTTACTTGAGAATTTATTGCGCACAGAAGATGGCGCAAATATCACTGCTGAGCAAATTAAGAAACTAGCCGCGTGGGATCCAAATTCAGAGCCAGACACTGAAATCCAATTTACGCCAGCTAGGGTTATTATGCAGGATTTCACTGGCGTTCCCTGCATAGTAGATCTTGCAACTATGCGTGAGGCAATTGCAGATCTTGGTGGTGATCCAGCCAAAGTGAATCCACTTTCTCCAGCTGAATTAGTGATTGATCATTCGGTAATTGCCGATCTATTTGGTACTAAAGATGCATTTGAGCAAAATGTTGATATCGAATATCAACGCAATAAGGAGCGATATAGATTTTTAAGATGGGGACAAACTGCCTTTGATGAGTTCAAAGTGGTGCCGCCAGGAACAGGAATAGTGCATCAGGTAAATATTGAGTATTTAGCAAGAGTTGTTATGAGCAGAGTTGTGAATGGAAAACTCAGTGCCTATCCAGACACTGTAGTTGGAACTGATTCACATACGACAATGGTTAATGGCTTAGGGGTGCTTGGTTGGGGTGTTGGTGGAATTGAAGCTGAAGCTGCACTGTTAGGTCAACCTGTCTCGATGTTAATACCAACAGTCGTTGGGTTTAAATTAAATGGTGAGCTTCCAGTAGGCACAACTGCGACTGACTTAGTTTTGACTATTACACAAATGTTGCGCAAACATGGCGTAGTTGGAAAGTTTGTTGAGTTTTATGGTCCAGGCGTAAGTGCTCTACCAATGGCAAATCGAGCAACAATTGGCAATATGTCACCTGAGTACGGATCTACCTGCGCTATCTTCCCAATTGATGAAGAAACAATCAGATATCTAAAATTTACTGGTCGCAATAGCGAACAGCTGGAATTAGTTGAGAAATATGCAAAAGTAAATGGGCTCTGGCATGATCCGAAAGCTTCACCAAGATTTTCTGAAAAATTAGAATTAGATTTAGCTACTGTTGTTCCTTCAATTGCTGGACCGAAACGGCCACAAGATAGAATTTCGTTGTCTGATGCTAAAAATTCTTATGAGAAGGTTTTGCCAACATATCTTTCGGAAAAAACTAGTAAATCTAAAGTAGATGTTAGTGTTAATGGTAAATCGACATCTGTAGGAAATGGCGATGTAGTAATTGCATCGATAACATCATGTACCAATACATCTAATCCATCAGTAATGATGGCAGCGGCATTACTAGCTAAAAAAGCGGTAGATAAGGGCTTGAGTAGTAAACCTTGGGTTAAAACCACATTAGCGCCAGGCTCTAAAGTGGTAACTGATTATTACGCTCGTTCAGGTTTAACACCATATATGGAGAAATTGGGTTTTAATCTAGTTGGATATGGATGCGTTACCTGTATTGGAAACTCTGGACCACTGCCAGTTCAGATAAGCAAAGCGATTAACGAAAATGATTTAGCTGTCTCGGCAGTTCTCTCTGGAAATAGAAATTTTGAAGGCCGTATTTCACCTGATGTGAAGATGAATTATTTGGCTTCACCTCCTTTAGTTGTTGCCTACGCTCTAACTGGAACTATGGACCATGATTTTGAAAAAGATCCAATTGGTATGGGTAATGATGGTAAAGAGGTTTACCTAAAAGATATTTGGCCAACAGCTGCAGAAATTGATTCAGTAATAAGCTCTTCAATATCTTCGGAAATGTTCACCAAGGATTACGCCTCAGTATTTGATGGTGATAAACGATGGAAATCCCTAGATACACCAACTGGTAAAACTTTTGCTTGGGATGAAAAATCAACTTACGTAAGAAAACCACCATATTTTGATGGTATGCCAAAGCAGCCCCGACCTGTGACCGATATTTCAAAAGCTAGAGTATTAGCAATTTTGGGCGATTCGGTAACAACCGATCACATTTCACCTGCTGGAAATATTAAAGCTGATTCACCAGCAGGTAAGTATTTAGCAGAAAATGGAATTGATAAATCTGATTTCAATTCCTATGGGTCCAGACGAGGCAATCATGAAGTTATGATCCGTGGAACCTTTGCAAACATTCGGTTAAGAAATTTATTGTTAAAGGATGTGGAGGGTGGATTCACCAAGAATTTTCTGGCAAATGGTGAGCAAACTACTATCTATGATGCATCACGAGCTTACATTCAAGCGGGTATTCCGCTCGTAATTTTGGCTGGTAAGGAGTATGGATCAGGTTCTTCTCGCGACTGGGCTGCGAAAGGTACTGCCTTACTCGGAGTTAAAGCAGTGATTGCTGAATCATTTGAAAGAATTCATAGATCAAATTTAATTGGTATGGGTGTTTTACCACTTCAGTTTTTAGCAGGGGAGAATGTTGCATCCCTTGGTCTTGATGGCAGCGAAGAATTTAAAATAACTGGAGTAGAAGAATTAAACAATGGAAAAACACCTAAAGAGGTAACCGTGACCGCAGGTGAAAAGAGCTTTAGGGCCAAAGTCAGGATTGATACCCCAGGTGAGGCAGATTACTATCGACATGGCGGAATCATGCAGTATGTATTGCGCTCACTACTAAATAAGTAATCGAAAATCTACAAAATAACCTTTAAACTAAGCCAATGCTTTCTGAAATCAATTCCCCAAAGGATTTAACAAAATTAACTTTTGAACAACTTGATTCGTTGAGTGCTGAAATTCGCACTTACTTAATAGAGCAAGTTTCTAAAACCGGCGGACATTTAGGCCCAAATCTGGGAGTGGTCGAGCTAACTATCGCTGTTCATAGAATTTTCCAATCTCCGAAAGATGTAATCGTTTTTGATACCGGTCATCAAAGTTATGTGCATAAATTATTGACTGGTCGAAAATCTGGTTTTGATAAATTGCGTCAGCGAGGGGGAGTAGCTGGTTATCCAAACCGAGGAGAAAGTGAGCATGATGTAGTTGAAAACTCTCATGCCTCAACCGCGCTTTCTTGGAGTGATGGAATTGCCAAGGGATTTTCTATCACCAATCAACGGGATAGAACTGTGGTTTGCGTCGTTGGTGACGGAGCGCTTACCGGCGGAATGAGTTGGGAAGCGCTTAATAATATTGCAGCAAGTAAGAATCAAAGATTAGTGATTATTGTCAACGATAATGAGAGATCTTACTCCCCAACTATTGGCGGAGTTGCTACATATCTTTCAACATTAAGAACCACAAGTGGATATGAAAGATTTTTAGATTGGGGTAAAGGAATATTAGAAAAAACTCCAGTTGTTGGACATCCAATTTATGAAACCTTACATGGAGTTAAAAAAGGTATTAAAGATATTGTGGCACCACAAGGTATGTTTGAAGATCTAGGGCTTAAATATTTTGGACCAGTTGATGGTCATAACATCGAGGCGATTGAAAAGGCATTAAAAATTGCCAAAGATTATGACGCACCAGTTTTAGTCCACGTTATTACTGAAAAAGGCCGTGGCCATGCACCAGCATTAAATGATGAAGCTGAAAAATTTCATGCAGTTGGAGTTGTCGATCCAGAAACTGGGTTGCCACTTACTAAAGGCAGTAAGAGTTGGACCAGCGTCTTTGCTGATGAGCTAGTAAAGATAGGTTCTGAACGCAAAGATGTAGTAGCTATCACTGCTGCGATGATGGGACCAACTGGACTAGATAAATTCCAAAAGGCTTACCCAGATAGAACCTTTGATGTTGGAATTGCCGAACAACATGCCACAACTGCAGCTGCCGGTATGGCTTATGCAGGATTACATCCAGTCTTTGCCGTTTATTCAACCTTTTTAAACCGAGCATTTGATCAACTACTACTTGATGTTGCACTTCATAAAGCAGGTGTAACTTTTGTTTTAGATAGAGCAGGTGTTACAGGCGATGACGGACCATCCCATAATGGAATTTGGGATCTAGCATTAACTGGAATAATTCCAACGTTGCATGTTGCAGCACCACGTGATGGCCAACAATTGCGCGAAACCTTACGTGAAGCGGTAGATATTTCAGATGCACCGTCATTAATTAGATTTCCAAAAGGTGCAATAAATCCAGATATTCCAGCATTTGAGCGCCGAGATGGCATCGATGTTTTATATCGCGGCGAGAGTGCTGATATTTTGTTAGTTAGCGTGGGTGCATTTGCATCAATTGCAGTGGAATCAGCTGCGCAAGCTTATCGAGAGGGCGTAGGAGTAACAGTTATTGATCCAAGATGGGTCAAACCCCTACCAAAATCTTTAGTCACTATGGCACAAAGATATAAGAGTGTAGTCGTCCTAGAAGATGGTATTAAGCATGGTGGAATTGCCAGCACGATTTCAGAGCTATTTAGAGATGCTCAACTTGATGTCCCGGTTCACTCAATTGGAATTCCATTAACTTTCCTTGAGCATGCAAAGCGAAGTGAAATTCTTGAAGAGCTAGGCATAACAGTTCAAAATATAACGAGATCCTTAGTATCTTGGAGCAGTAGTGAGATTCGCCTTGATGCTAAGGCAGAGATGCAACACCCTTTGGATGAAAACGAGATCCGCAAACCGCTTCACTAATTCCTTCTCGATCCAAATACGGCAAGATTCCACCTAAGTGCATTGGCCAACCAGAGCCGAGCAACATACAGATATCAATCTCTTGAGGTGTTGCGACAACTGCTTCGTCTAGCATCATTTTTGCTTCACTGGCAATCGCCTCTAATGCTCTGCGTCTTACTTGCTCAGCTGTAGAGGGCTTGCTTCCTTTTTCAAGGAGAGAAACCGCTGCAGGATTAACGGTATTAACGCCATTTGCATCTTTTACATAGAAAGTTTTAACGCCCTCTTTAACAAAGCGCTGCATTGTTGGCGAAATTTTATATCTAGGACCCAAATTCTTATTTAAAGTTTCGGCAACATGTAAAGCAACGCCAGGACCGACAAGCCCTAGTAACTCTAGGGAGGACATTGGAAAACCAAGTGGCTTCATAGCTGCATCTGCTACTTCGTAAGGAGTTCCCTCATCAATAGCATCGGTAACCTCACCCATAAATCTTGTTAACAAGCGATTGACTACAAATGCTGGTGCATCTTTAACAATGACCATTGTTTTTTTCAATTCTTTGCCGACATTTATAGCCGTTGCAACGGTCGCATCATCTGTCTTGGTGGTACGTGCTACTTCGAGCAAAGGCATAATCGCAACTGGGTTAAAGAAGTGAAATCCAACTACTCGTTCTGGATTTTTTAGTCCTTCACTCATCGCTTCAACTGAAAGGGATGAAGTATTTGTCGCTAATACACACTCAGGAGTAATGATCGCCTCTAAATCCTTAAATAATTTTTGCTTAAGAGTTAGTTCTTCAAATATAGCTTCGATCACAAAATCAGCATTTGAAAAAACCTTCTGGTCGGTAGAACCTGAGATATTGCCCAATAACCTGGCGGCGGCCTCTGGTGCTAATCGTTTTTTATCAACTAATTTTTGAATTTCATTTTTTATCCAGGATAAGCCCTTATCAACTCGTTCCTGGTCTAAATCAGTAATAACAACTGGAACTTTTAAGTTACGCAGCATAAGTAGGGCAAGTTGAGATGCCATTAATCCGGCCCCGACAACACCTACCTTTGTAATTTTTCGTGCAAGCGCTGGCTTAGGAGCACCCTCAACTTTTTTACGCTTCTTTTGGATCAAATTAAAGGCATAAAGGGATGCTCTAAGTGGATCACTCATAACCAAATCAGCCAACACCTTGGTTTCGGCAGCAAAACCATCTCGAACAGTATTTTTCTGCGCAGCCCTTATCAATTCCAGGGCAGCAATAGGGGAGGTAATTTCTGCTCCGTTATATTTTTTAGCAACAGCGGCCTTGCCAGTGGCAATTGCTTTCTCAAATGCAGCGGAGTCGTTACTAAAATCTTTACGCTCAATTTTTTTCTTACCAGTTAACACATCTGCGGCACATTGAACAGATTTTTCTAAAAAGTCAGCTGGTTCATAAACTGCATCAACAACGCCAAGGGCTAGGGCATCCTTGGATTTCATCATAGTGTTGTTGTTTAGTGCATTCAGAATAATCACTTGAACGGCATTTTCTGGTCCGATTAACTTCGGAAGCAAAGTAGCTCCGCCCCAACCAGGGACAAGACCTAGGAAGCATTCTGGTAATCCAGTAAATGCAGTTGTAGCCAAAGTTCGGTAGTGGCAATTCAGACCTACCTCTAGACCGCCACCAAGAGCCAATCCATTGATAAATGCAAATGTTGGCTTTTTGCTTTCATGTAGTTTTAGGAAAACTTCATGACCTAAATCTCCAATTGCTATCGCTTGAGATTTATCGGTCAAAAATCCCATAGCCGACAAATCAGCTCCAGCTGCAAAAATAAATGGCTTACCGGTAATTGCTATCGCAACCGCATTTGATTTTTGTGCCTCATCAATCGCAGTAGATAATGATTGTAAAGAAGCAGCGCCAAATGTGTTGGGTCGATTATGATCTGCACCATTATCTAAGGTGATTAAAGCCAAATCTGCCTGATGGCCAAATGGTGCCATCGAAACCATTCTTAATATGGCATTAGTGACTACCTCATCAGGAGCACCAGTAAGCGCTGTTTTATCTGCCATTACTTATCACCCTTATAGTTTGGATTTTCCCAGATAACTGTGCCGCCCATGCCGAGCCCAATACACATTGTGGTGATTCCATACCGAACCTCAGGATGCTCTTTAAACGCATTACCAAGATTTAAAATCAATCTAACGCCAGAGGATGCAAGTGGGTGACCTACAGCAATTGCGCCACCATAGATATTAACCCGCTTATCATCATCGGCAATCCCAAAGTGATCTAAAAAGGATAGAACTTGAATGGCAAAAGCTTCATTTATTTCAAATAAACCAATATCGGCAATATCTAGCCCAGCCTTTTTTAATGCTTTTATGGTGCTAGGAACTGGTCCGTATCCCATAATCTCTGGCTGCACACCAGCGAATGCAAATGAAACCATTTTTGCTTTAATTGGTAGGTTTAACTCTTTTGCCTTACTTTCTGATGCCAAAATTGCAGCTGTGGCGCCATCATTTAAGCCAGCTGCATTTCCAGCAGTTACTCTGCCAGCAGCTCTAAATGGAGTTTTTAAGGCACCCAAAGCTTCTAAAGTTGTTTGCGGACGGGGTGGTTCATCAACAGTTGCCACACCCCAGCCAAGTTCAACAGTTCTAGTGGCCACTGGAATTAAATCAGGTTGAATTTTATTAGCGCTATAGGCAGCAGCAGTTTTTTGTTGCGAAGCTAATGCGTATTTATCTGCGCGCTCCTTTGTTAAGTGCGGAAACTTGTCATGCAATCTTTCTGCAGTTGCCCCCATCTGTAATGCATCGGTGTCAACAATTTTTTCGGCCAGATATCTAGGATTTGGATCTATACCATCACCCATTGGGTGATTTCCCATATGCTCAACTCCACCGGCAATTGCTAAATCATATGCACCCATATTTATGCCACCGGCAATTGTGGTTACAGCTGTTAAAGCGCCAGCACACCATCTATCAATAGAGTAGCCGGGAACAGAGTTTGGAATTCCAGCAAGTATCGCAACAGATCGGCCAATATTCATTCCTTGATCGCCGGTTTGGGTGGCGGCAGCAATTGCAACATCATCAATTTGATCTAACGGAATATTAGGATTGCGCTCTAGTAGGCCTCTAATACAACGAACCATAATGTCATCTGCTCTGGTTTGGGCATATAAGGAACCAGCTTTACCAAATGGAGTTCTAACGGCATCGACTAAAACAACATTGGTTTTTGAGGTGGCGTTCTTACTCATTTGCTCGGCCCTGACCATTTCTATTAGGTATAGGGCTAGGTTACTCGTCAGTAATCAAAATGGGTAGTGAGCTTTAGGCTGGCCTTACTTTGGCTGCTCTACCTCAGATTCATTTTCCACCGGCTCGGCAATGATCACCGGCTCCTTTTGCCCCACAGCAAAGGTTAATTTGTTTTTGATCTGCTCAATCTGCCAACTCCTAGCACCCATTTGTGCCAAGGATTTTTCGACATACTCAAGGTGCTCAGCTGTATTCATCGGGGGATCTTGCCAGCATAATTTTCGAACTAGTTCTGGCGTGACTAGGTTCTCTTGGGGAATTTTTAACTCATTTGAAAGCTCTAAAAGTAATGCTCGGGCATGGGTGAGCCTGGCATAACCAATTGGATTCTTCTCCTTCCAAACTCTAATTGGTGGCAAACTTTGTGAGGCCACCTTGTATTCAGGTTGACTATCAAGAGGTGTCGCCAGTGCTTTATTTATGGTTTTAAGCCATCGATTAAATGGTGGCGCCTCTAATTTACTCCGCCAACCAATGGTTTTCGCTACCGCCTCTAAATCCTTTGGGCAGGTAATGGCTAAATCAATTATCGCCTCATCTGCCAAGACTCTACCAGGTGCAATATCTAGCTCAGATGCGAGTTCATTTCGAGAGAGCCAAAGCTCTCTTACAATTGTTAGTGTTAGTCGATCTCTAACCTTATGCATACCTGATGTTCTGCGCCAACGATCAGTCTTAGGTTCATCTGAGAAAATATAATTCTCATAATTTTTCAATATCGCAGCAAAATCTTGTTTAGCCCACTCCAATTTATTTTGTTCAATTAGCATGTCCTCAAGAGCATCTCTAATCTCAAGTAAAATATCGACATCAAGAGCGGCGTAGTTTAGCCACTCACTCTTTAGCGGTCTGATCGACCAATCAACCGCGGAGTGTTCTTTGGCAAGTTGCAGTTGCAATAAAGTTTCGGCAAGTGGGCCTAGACCAACGCGCTCGCAACCGGCAATTCTTGCCCCTAATTCAGTATCAAATAGTTTCTTTGGTTTTAATCCAACTCCAATTAAACATGGAAGATCCTGCGTACTTGCGTGAATAACCCACTCTAGCGACGAAAAATTCTCATTGAATGTGTCCCATAATTTAGAGTTTTTAAGCGGTATTGGGTCAATTAGATGCAAGCCACCACCAACTCTAAAAATTTGAATTAGATAAGCTCGTTGGCTATATCGATATCCCGAAGCTCGTTCTGCATCTATCGCAAGTGGTCCGGTACCCGCTGCGAGATTTGAAATTGCTTGCGTAAAGGCCTTCTCATCTTCAATTAATTTTGGCAGACCATTTCGTGGGACTAGTAATGCTCTAACCATCTATTTGATATTAACTTTTACGAGATATTGATGCCACGCCCTCTGGAATTGGCTCTAACCCTGCAGTCAACCCAAGTAGTTCCAGCCAAGCTTGTAAGTGATTTACCAACTGAGTTTCAGAGTTTGGGCTCCATGAAGCTCTAATTTCAATCTCTGAATTTTCATCCTTATCTACTAATTCACCAAAGGAAGCACTTGCAACTCTAGTGACTGTGCCACTGGCAGCTATGTAATCACAACCATGCTTTTTTAGCGATTCCATTAACCAAGCCCAACCAATTTCTGGCAGCAGTGGATCTGAAGCCATCTCTAAATCAATTGCTGCCCGGGTAAAGGTTACAAATCGCCACTGTCCGCCCCAGCCCTCTTGTCCATTAGGGTCATGGAGTAAAACTAATCGCCCAGTTGCTGCATCCTCTAAAACATCTGCCGTTAGTGCCAGGGCATGTGGTGCAAGTTTTTGAGGTGCTGGAACAACCTCTAGCAAAATTTCACCTCGCGGCTTTAATGCCAAAATTGGCGCTACCAGTTGATCGAAATTTAAACTCACTCCCAAATGATAAATTGAGTTAATGCTAAGTGAGCGCAGGCGCGAGCGCATCGCTGATAAATCCAATTAAATCTAGATAGTAGGCTAGCGAAATGGCCTCATTGTTAGCACTTTTATCTTCAGTGCTTTGGGGAGCAGCAGATTTTTTTGGTGGCAAATTATCAAAAAGATACCAGGCAATTGCAGTAACTGCCGTCTCACAAGCCTTTGGTTTACTGACTGGAATAATCATAGTTTTAGTCAGCTCATCCTGGCTTGAGCCAAGCTTGAGTTGGGATAACTACTTTTTGTCTGGGGTACTAGCTGGATTATTTGGCTTTGTTGGATTAATTGCTTTCTACACCGGATTGGCAACTGGCAGGATGGGTGTGGTTTCACCAATTGCATCCCTTAGTGTTCTAATTCCATTAACTATTGCATTTATTAATGGTGAAAAACCTAACTCAACTCAAATGATTGGTATGAGCATCGCTTTAATTGGCGCAGTGTGCGCGAGTGGACCCGAGGTTAAAGGTGGTGTAGCACTAAAACCAGTTCTCTTGGCGGTAGTTGCTGCGATTGGCTTTGGTTTTGCAGTTAACTTTATCGCTAAAGGTTCTAGTTCAAGTGCAATTATGACTATGACTACTATGCGCTTTACCACATTTATTATCGCGATTTTTTTATTTGCAAAATTTAAAACCTTTGGTGGATTTACTAAAAAAGATTTACCAATTTTAATTCTGCTTGGCGCTGCTGATTTCATAGCAAATCTTTTGTTGGGTGTAGCGACAACCAAAGGGTTGGTCTCACTTGCGGTCGTACTCGGCTCACTGTTTCCAATTGTGACTGCACTAATGGCATTTAAACTTTTGCATGAGAGATTACACAGAGTGCAATATATTGGTATTGCATTCGCAATTGTGGGAGTAGCTTTTATTTCAGCGGGTTAGTTTTTTATACTTTCTAAATTCACAATCCTCAATTACTTCACTTTCTAATAATTCAAAGTTCTTTACTAATTCGCCAATTGATATCTGATTTTTACCCTGTTTTCGTAGGTTTATAGTTAGATACAGCAAGTCAACAAGAGTTTGTTCAATCATTTGCATCAGTAACTTTGGGCCGGCTTCAACTAAAACATTTATCGGTGAAGTTTGAGATTGAAAGTTATTACTTATCTCAGTTAAAAGC
>JBJTJQ010000048.1:0-2593 GCA_046095545.1 Candidatus Nanopelagicus sp. | reverse complement strand
CGAGCGCAATCCCCGCTCCAAATGCCATTGTAAATATGCTGCAACTAAACCTGATGCCTCATTGCGATTTTTCGCCTCGCTCATTGCTGCCTTTTCCCAATCACCAGTTAATAGATTAGCCATTAATTCTAATGTGGCAGTACTTGGAGTGGCACATGCTGCTGGCTTACAACCTATGCACACACTGCCACCACCTTGGAGTGAGAAAAATTTATGTGGACCAGGGGCATCGCATCTGGAACAAATAGTTAATGATGGGGCATACCCGGCGACTGCTAATGATCTTAAAAGGTAGGCATCTAAAATTAATGATGGATCATACTTACCCTGCGCTAGTACTTTAAGTGAGCCGGCAACTAGTAGGTACTGTTGCAAAGCTGGCTCATGCTCGGCGGTCGTAAACCGCTCAGCAGCTTCTAAAATGGCATTTGTAACTGTCCAACTTTGATAATCACTAGAGAGCACATCGCCATAATTTTCAATACTTACAGCTTGAGTAATGGTGTCAAAGGTTCGACCAGTATAAAGTTGTAAATCAACATAACTTGCTGGCTCTAATCTGGCACCAAATCTAGATTTAGTTTTTCGCACTCCCTTTGCCACCGCCTTAATTCGGCCATGCTCTTTAGTAAATAGGGTAATTATGCGATCTGCCTCCCCTAATTTTTGGGTGCGTAAGACAATTGCAAGATCACGATAAACCGGCATACCCCATAAGTTACTAGAGGGGTAGGTCAGAGTTAGTTAGCGAACTGCGCGATTGATCGAGGAGATAACTGCTTTAAGGGCTGCGGTGGTGGTGCTGGGATCAATTCCCACTCCCCAGTAAACCTTACCTGCGATCTCACACTCTAAGTAGGCAGCCGCCTTTGCATCCCCACCAGCAGATAGTGCGTGCTCGTAATAATCTAGAACTCGAAGATTTAATTTTGGTTCATAACTATTAACAATGGCCACAAAAGCTGCAATTGGACCATTACCTTTGCCAGATAATTTCTTAGATACCTGGTTATCAATTAACTCAATTGATAGATCAACATCTTGATCCATCTGTGAGCTTTGGGAAAGACCAGCTAATTTAAAGCGGCCCCATTGATTACTTTTTGCCGGCAAGTACTCATCCTCAAAGCTATGCCACATCTCTTCTGGGGAAACCTCGCCCCCTTCACTATCGGTAATTGATTGAATTACCTGGCTAAACTCAATTTGTAATCTACGTGGTAGATCTAATTGATGTTCATGTTTCATCAGGTAGGCGACCCCACCCTTGCCAGATTGGCTATTTACTCTAATTACCGCTTCATAACTTCGACCAATATCCTTTGGATCAATTGGTAGGTATGGAACTGCCCAGGTGAAGTTAGCTTTATCCACTCCAGCAGCTTTGGCATCTTTTTCCATATGCTCAAAGCCTTTTTTAATGGCATCTTGGTGAGAGCCAGAAAATGCGGTAAATACTAAATCACCACCATATGGATGCCGCTCTGGTACTCGTAATTGATTGCAGTACTCAACAGTTCGTCTGACCTCATCAATATCGGAGAAATCAATCTTTGGATCTATGCCATGGCTTAACAAATTAAGCCCAAGAGTAATTAAGCAAACATTTCCAGTTCGCTCACCATTTCCAAAAAGTGTGCCCTCAATTCGATCCGCCCCAGCTAAGTAGCCTAGCTCTGCTGCGGCAACACCAGTGCCTCGATCATTGTGTGGGTGCAAACTTAAAATAACTGAGTCGCGATACTTTAAGTTTCGATGCATCCACTCAATTGAGTCGGCGTAAATATTTGGTGTGGCCATCTCAACTGTGGCTGGCAAATTTATAATTGTTTTCCAGGCCGGAGTTGGTTGCCAAACATCATTTACCGCATTACAAACCTCAAGAGCAAACTCAAGTTCAGTACCAGTATATGACTCAGGTGAGTACTCAAATGAGACCAATGTGCCTGGAACTGTTTTAACTAAATCTAAACAGATTTGAGCACCATCGGTGGCAATCTTTTTAATTCCTGCTTTATCTTGGCCAAAAACTACTCGGCGCTGCAAAGTTGAGGTTGAGTTATATAGATGAACTATCGCCTGCTTTGATCCTTTGATCGATTCAAAGGTGCGCTCGATTAAGGGTTTTCTAGCTTGGGTTAGAACCTGAATCACTACATCATCTGGAATTAATTTATCCTCAATAATTTTGCGAATAAAATCAAAATCAGTTTGGCTAGCTGCTGGAAAGCCAACCTCAATCTCTTTATAACCCATCTTGACTAACAACTTAAACATGGCAAGTTTGCGATTAGCATCCATTGGATCAATCAAGGCTTGATTGCCATCTCGTAAATCAACTGAGCACCACTTTGGTGCTTTACTCATTGCTTTATCTGGCCAGGTGCGATCATCAAGTGAGCCATTATTTGGAAATGGATTAAATCTTGCATACCGCGATATAGGCATTTTCGAAGCGCTTTGTTCTGGAAAGTTACTCATTTTATTTTTTCTCCTCGTCGGTTAAATGTGGTCTACCGGTGCGACCAACCTCCGCGACGAGGGGACCGGTTACTTGGCCCCGCCGCGGCGAGTAAGAAGAAGTGAAGACAGG
>JBJTJQ010000047.1:0-11153 GCA_046095545.1 Candidatus Nanopelagicus sp. | reverse complement strand
TGAGTAGTTTATAGATATAAAAAGGGCCCCAGTCTCCTGAGGCCCTGTTTAGTTTCTACCTTATTATTGGCGATACTTATGAACCTGTCCACGATAGTTTGGATCTACGAACAAGTTTTTATCATTTTTGATTGCAGCCCTTACCACTTTATTGCTTGGTGCCTTACCAGATTTAGCTGAATCAGTAAGCAGTTTAGCGACTGTTAGTAATTGGCTTTCAGTGAAATTACAATGCTGTGTACCGTTAGTGGCAGCGGAAGCTGCAACTGGAATCGGTGATCCTGCATCGGTAAATTTGGTGTACTCATCTGGTGGTTTATTCCAAATATTAACTAGTAAACCAGATTTAGATTTTCCACTTGAGACAGCCGCCTTATATTGGTCAATGAAATATTGATTTCCTTGAGCAATATGATCTGCTGTTCCAGCTAATGTGATGGTTGGCACTGTTATATTTCCTTGTATTTTTTGGAAACTTGAAACACGAGCCAAAGCATTACTATCGGCTGCTACTCGAGGAGCAGCCGGATTTAGTGGGCTTAAATATGCCAACATTCCGGCCGTTGCTGTTTTACCTGAAAGTGCTGCAGCGTAAACATCGCCATCATCACCAAGTCTTGCTGCCCAGTTTGTCTTAGTATTGTCATAAACTCTTCCACCCGCTCTGAGCTCTAAGTCATAGGTTGCTACTACAGCCAAGATTGCAGCTTCAGAAGCATTCTCTAAGATTGCCAGTGATGGGCTTATAACTAATCCAAATGAGGTCTCAAGTGCTCCCTTAGGTCCACTTGATGAATCAAATGAACGTGACTGAGTTGGAACACCTGCAAGTAATCCCATGAGTAACACAGCGCTACGCACTGGGATACCCTTTAAAGTTGCCGGCACAGTAGATGTAGCTGGCCAAGCAGGGGCCAACGGATTAGCTGTGATGGCCGCAGATAATGACCCAAACACAGTCAATACTTTGCCAATGTCAGTGACCATTTCAGTGTATCCAGCAGCGCCTGTTGAATACCCAAATCCCTTGATCGTTGGATCAAACAAGGTTTTGGTTAACCAAAGTGCATCAGATGCATAAGTAATCGCATTTGCTTCCGCTGAATCAGAGATGCATAGTGGGGCAACTGCATCAACCAAGCTTGGATTAGATTCTGCCAACAATTGAGTTGACAGACCACCTAGAGACGCTCCCCAGGCGGCAACATGATCAATCTTAGGAAATTTATTTATTGCTTGATCAATCACGATTGTTGTCGCTAAGACTTGCTCCTCTTGGTTCCAACCTTGTACTTGCACGCCAGAACCGGCTAGGGCAAACCCTTGCTTCAACAACGCTACAGCTACACCAACAGATGGCGCAATCTCTGGAGAGTTATCAACTACATATCCATTTGGCGCAACCACTGGAATTTTAGGTAAGTTTGTATTTTTGCGAATTCCATGTGACCAAACGATTAAAGTTCCATTGAACTTCTTTGGCATCGCAATTTCATACTTTGCACCAAATTGATCAACCCCTGAACATAGCTGGGTATTGCGAGCGCTGTACTTAGTCGCCGCAGCCACCTCACTACAAGTTAATTCGTCAGCTCTCGCGGCAGCTGGAATTGCTACTGCAAGTGCTGCAACCATGGTTGCAGTTGTTAGAGCTGCAAAGCTCTTTTTTAGAGTTTTATTTATCATGAGTTTGTTGGTACCCCATTCTTAGGAACTGGCTTACGCTCATATGAGGAAGCAGTTGGTGCTGAATTTGAAGATGAATCAGTTGTGTAAATTGAAAGCTTGCCACCAAATGGCTTTAGCTCTCCCTTTTCATTTAACTGACCAAACCAATATCCGTTATAACCGACTCGGCTGGTGCCTGAGTAGTTAAGTGGGACAAGTCCTGCGCTAGCAAAATCTGCACCCTTACTCGCAATTGCCTGAATCAGGCCGGCACGAGTTAGGTTTTTGCCTGCTGCGCGAAGTGCTTGCACGGTTAACATTGCAGAGTTCATTCCTTGTAGTACAACGTTGTCAAAAGAAACGCCTTTGTTGTACTTGGTATTGATCTTCATAAACTCTTTAATATATGAGTCGGTCGCATCCTTGGCATCTGGGAAGAATGATGCAGCAAGGACGCCATTAATTGTCGCTGGCTTTACGCCCAGGGCTAACAAAGTATTGGCATCGCCGCCAACTGATCCTGCTATCCAATTAAATTTAGAAACCAGTGATAATTTCTCAGCGGCTTTTAAAACTGTGGCAGTTGAATCAGTTGTTCCAAAGAGAATTAAAACTGGCTTACCTGGGACAGCACTTAATTTTGTTAAAGCACCCTCAGCAAGAGCAGCAGATAATCCACCTTGTGGGTAAAGGGTAGGAGCAGCTGTGAACTTGTGTCCGGCGAGTGCAAATCCGTTTACGCCATCTACACCAAACTCATCATCTTGAGCGATCAAGAAAGATGCCTGTGGTGCAAGAGTAGGTGTGTCCTTAATGAACTTAGCCATGATCTTTGCTTCCATCGCATAGCTTGGAAGAATGGTGAAGGTAGTTGGATATTTAGTTGCATTAGCAAATCCACTAAATCCAGTGTTTACAAATAGATCAGGAACATTATTTTTTGCTAATTGTGCTGCAGTGTAGGCCTTGCTATGAGTAGCAGTACCTAGCGCACCAACTAGTGCAAAAACTCGATCATTCAAAACTAAATTAGTTGTTTGAGTTGCGGCAAGAGTTGGTAAATACTTATCATCTCTTGATACTAATTTGATCTTTCGGCCATAAACGCCACCATTTGCATTGATGTGGTCGAAGTAAGCCTTCATAGCTCCTGGTAACTTTCCATATACCAAGCCAGCTGAGCCAGTTAATGGTCCAGAGTAACCCAACTTAATTTCTCGTGAGGTAACTCCTGGATCTGCAGCTTGTGCTGGTAACGTTGAGAAAACCAACGCACCAACAGTTGCTACAGCTGAAACGATTGATAATCGCTTCATGCGAGTTTTTCTGATCATTTATTTCCTTCCCTAGTGTTGTGTTTAATGCTTAAGGTGCTTTTTGTGGTGTAGAAGATGCCCTGGCCCACTCGGTGCAAATAGCACTGTCAAGATCAACAATGCACTGACCATAAAGCCAGGCAAACTTGTAATAAACCCTTCAGAACCTCCTATGCGCGATACTACCGATTCTGCTATTTCAGGTATAGCCACCAGCACCAGAGCCCCAAGAATGACACCTTTTAGGCTGTACACACCAGTAACAACGGCGCCTGCAAGCAGTAAAAAGGAGAGGCTAAGCGGGAAAGCGCTAGGTGAAACGCCACTAATCAGCATTACCAGCAAACCCCCAGCCAGTCCGGCAATACCTGCACTTAACGAGAAAGCTACTGCTTTTTTTCGACCAATATTTATCCCACAAAGTTGGGCTGCAATTGGGTTATCTCTTAATGCCCGAAACTCTCGGCCATAACGAGTACTAATTAAATTTACTAATAACCAGATCATTATTAATGCTGATAATGAACTAATCCAAAAAAACCATTGATACAAAGAAAAATCTTCACCCAATCTGGCTGGCGGAATACCAATATCAAATATTAATCCTTGCTCCCCACCTAATATCGGAAATTGATTTGCAATAGTTGGTAGGGAGACTGCTAAAGCAAGGGTTGTACCGGCAAGGTATGGACCACTTAAACGAGCTGCGGCATAACCAAGTAATAAGCCAAATAATCCAGCAACTAGCGCTGCAATAACAAGGGCAATCGCTGGGTGAAGATTTAAATTGTTAATGGATAGCGCACCTGCGTATGCCCCCACCGCCATTAATGCGCTATGGCCTAGCGATAATTGACCTGAGTATCCAGTTAATAAAATAATTGATGCGATTGCTAATGCATACATAGCTACAAATGCACCTTGATATTGGCGAAGCTCGCCAATTCGATCACTTAAAATTAACAATATCCAGCCTAAGATTAAAAAGCCTAAAAATCTTTTCCGACTAGTATCAAATTTCAGCATTAATCTTTCCTACCTTTTTTACCAGAGAAGACGCCACTTGGTTTAATTAGTAAGACTAAAATCAAAATTACAAACGCGGTTGGAAAAACTAGTTTGTAACTTATATAAGTAGCCGAGAAATTTACGGCAAAACCTAAAATCATTGCACCTGCAACTGCACCAAATAAGCTATCTAATCCGCCAATTACAGCTGCAATAAATCCAAAGACTAATAAGACATCCATGGCATTTGGATATAGATAGGAGCCTGGGATGTATAACATCCCAGCTAGGCCGCCAGCTGCTCCAGCTAATGCCCATCCTAAAGTTCTAACTGCATCAACTCTTATGCCAGATAACTTTGATACCTCCGGTGCATATGCTGATGCTCTTAGGGCTAATCCAATATTTGTTTTTTGAAAAACGATTGTTAGCAGAATCATACTTAAAGTAACTGCGATGAGCACCATTAAATTAAATGGACTAAATGCAACTATTGATCCAAATATTTTTAAGCCATCTGTTGAAACTGGCGCTTGAATAGTTTGGTAGTTAAGTCCCCAGATGAAACCAATAATTGCTTGAATAATTCCCAGCAATGCCAAGGTGGCTACCACTGGTGCGATCATAACTATTGGACCTGAAGTTACTCTTTTAAAAATTGGTCGCATAAAAAATCTATCAATTCCAGCACCAAGTAATGCCCCGCTTAGAATTGCCGAGATTAAGCCAACCCAATAGGAACCGCTTCGAATTGTTACCTCATAGCCGATGTAGGTGGTAAAAATGGCTTGTCCTGCTTGAGCAAAGTTAATAACTCTAGTTGAACGCCAAACTAGTACTAATGCAATCGACATCAGCGCATAGATTGCACCTGTTGATAGTGAGGTTAAAACTGCAGTAATAAATTGATTCATATTAAAACCCCAAATATGCAGCACGCACTGCAGGATCATTGAGTAGTGTTTCGGCAGAATCAATCGCAACAACTGATCCTAGATTTAAAACAACTCCCTCATTAGCAATTTTCAATGCCCCCATCGCATTTTGCTCGACTAGCACAACAGTTATCTTCATTTGCTTAACAAAATTACTTATAACCTTAAAAATCTGTTCGACAATTAATGGTGCCAATCCCAAAGAAGGCTCATCCAAAAGTAATAGTTTTGGTCGTGCGATTAACGCGCGGCCAATAGCTAACATTTGTCGCTCACCGCCAGACAAAGATCCGGCAGATTGCGTCATACGCTCACCCAGAATTGGAAAAAGATCAACAACTTCAGCTGTTGCATTAGCTACATCTTTTTTATCTTTTCGCCATAGTCCAGTCAATGCTAAATTTTCTTTAACAGTTAACTCCGCTATTACTGATTTTCCATCAGATATATGCATAATTCCTGATCTAGCTAAATCTTCAGGTTTCTTTCCTAAAATAGAGTCACCATTCCAGGTTGCAACGCCATTTACTGACTCCTTTAACCCAGATAAAGTTCGCAATAATGTAGTTTTTCCAGCACCGTTTGCTCCAATAATTGCGGTTAATTCGCCACTTGTAACCTCAAAGGAAACATTGTTAACCGCCCTAATCGCGCCATAATCAACGGTTAAATTAGTAACTATTAGGCTCAATGGCTTACCCCTAAATAGGCCTCAACTACTGCCGGATCTCTGCGAACAGTTTCAACATCACCTGAGGCAATAACCTCACCAAAATTTAATACATAAAGTCGATCACAAACTGACATAACAACATCCATGTGGTGCTCAACTAAAATTACCGAGCACTGTGAAGCTAAGTTTTGGATTAACGAATTCATCCATTCAATATCTTGCGCCCCAAGACCACCGGCAGGCTCATCCAGTAAAAGAATTTTTGGCTCACTAACAAGTGCTCGAGCAATTGCAATACGTTTGGTAACTGGATATGGCAAGGAGCCCGCTTTTTCATCGGCAAGACTTGCAGCATAAACTCGTTCCAGTGCAATCATGGAGCTTTGCTTTAATCTCAATTCATCTGAACCACTAAAGCCTAAGGCTGAAGCTATTAGGCCACTTTTTGCAGTCTTATTCGCCCCAATCATCACATTTTCTAAGACTGTTAGTTCCGGGAAAAGTCCAACACCTTGCAATGTTCTAGCAATACCTAAATCTATTAGCTCATATGGTTTTGGCCACTTATGTGATTTACCGTTGATTTCCAATGTGCCAGATGTAACATCAACTAAACCAGATAATGCATTAAAAAATGTTGTTTTGCCAGCACCATTTGGTCCAATCAAGCCGACTACTTCATTCTTATTTAAATCTAAATCAACTTTTGTGAGCGCCTTCAACCCACCAAATGAAACAGAAAGCGACTTGATTGAAAGCAAATTATGTTCGCTCATATGTGTAGATTCTAGGCACACGAGGCCCGATTCGGGTAACTATCTCATAATTTATACTCCCGCAAGCCTTGGCCCACTCATCTATTGTGTACTCACCTTCAGAACCATCGCCAAAAACTATAACCTCATCCCCAGTCTTTGCTAAGGAATCTATTCCAAGATCAACTACAAATTGATCCATTGATACTCTTCCGATAATTGCAGCTCTTCTACCTGCAACAAAAATACCTGCACCATTATTTGCGTTTCTAGGTATACCGTCAGCATAACCCATAGCAACTACACCAAGCTTTGTGTCTTTAGTGGTTGCTGCTGTCGCTCCATATCCAACTGTTGCTCCAGCTTTTACCTCCTTAACTAAATTTAATTTAGCCTTTAATGTCATAACTGGTTGTAATTTTAATGTCTTAGAAGAACCTAAAGAATTGAAATCTGGACTTAAACCATACAATCCAATTCCCCATCGAACAATGCTTTGATGGGATTGTTTATTTGTTAAAGCGGCAGCTGAGTTGGCAATATGTATGAACTCTGGCTTAATACCTCTTTTTTCAAACGCTGATACCCGATCATATAATTGTGAAAGTTGTGTTGCATTCATTTGTTCCTCTGGTTCATCGGCCCTAGCAAAATGAGTCCAAATACCAACTAAATTAATTTTATTACTCTTTACTAATTCCTCTACTTGGATGAATAATTTTTCCCAATCATCTCTGACGCCACCTCTGCTCATGCCAGTATCTATCTCAATATGAAGCCGAGGTACTTTGTTTATTTGATTACTAGCAAGCAGAATCTCTTCTAATACCTCTAATGATGAGATTGATAAATCAATATTCATTTCCACTGCAGATCTAAAATCTTCGCCAAGAGGTGTTAGCCAGGCAATTATCGGTGTACTTATTCCACTCTTTCTTAACTCGATTGCCTCCTCTAATAAAGCTGTCCCTAGCCAATCTGCACCAGACTCAACTGCAGCTTTCGCTACCGGAATTAAACCATGACCATAAGCATTAGCTTTAACCACTGCAAGAATTTGGGACTTTGTTTTGCTTTTTATTAAATCTAGATTACTTTTAATTGCACTCAGATTTATTTCAGCAACTGCTCTGCTCATAAACTAAGCCTACTTTGAATTAAGAAGGTTGGCGATCTGATCTAATTGATCTATCAATAGCAATAATCAATACCAATAGCGCTGATCCAATAAATAGTCCACCTAGTAAATCTGAAAACCAATGTGTGTTTCTATATAGAGAAGCTAGGCAAACTCCAACCGTAACAATTGCTACAAACCAGGTTAATCGCATACCTTCAAATGGTTCCTTGTGTGAATATCTAAATATCAAATATGCCATCATGCCCCAAGTTAAGATGGCGTTTGCTGCGTGCCCGGATGGGTAGGAGAGCCCACTATCGGTGAAGACTAAGTCAAAACCAGTGCTAGGTTTTGTTCTGCCAAAAAATAATTTTGAAACTCCAACAACAATATTTAGTAGCAATAAAGATAATATTGAAAGATTTATAGGGCGCCATGATTTAAATCTCCTACTTATTATTATTGCGGTGCCAATAAGAAAAATGGCAGTAATACTTCTTAAGCCTAGATCATCGACCAACATAACAAGTGTTGGAGTTTTTCCTGGGGTAATCAGTAGAAAATCTCGTTCATAGATCCATTCGTCCAGTCGCCTAATCCAGGCATTAGCCAGTACTTGCTGCGTTACTAATCCATATAAGAATAGAAAAAGTGCAGTTAACTTTAAAGCAGAATTCATCTGCCTTCTTCGTGCTTCTGGCATACTATTACTCGACAGTTACAGATTTAGCTAGGTTTCTTGGTTGATCCACATCATTTCCTCTAACTACTGCCATCTCATAGGCAATTACCTGAAGTGGAACCACAGCTAATACAGGTTGCATTAACTGAGTGACTTTAGGTATTCGAATCAAATAATCAGCTCCAGAAAATTCATGCTCACTAATTACTATTACAATTGCACCTCTTGCCTTCACCTCTTGAATATTGCTACTCATCTTTTCCGCTAGCAGTGAATCTTGGCTTGGCATGATTGCAATTACAGGAGTTCCTTTATCAATCAAAGCAATTGGACCATGCTTTAATTCGCCACCTGCAAATCCCTCAGCATGCATATAGGCTAATTCCTTTAATTTCAATGCGCCTTCAAGCGCAGTTGGATATCCAACATGTCTACCTAAAAACAAGATCGATTCTGCAGATTTGAAATTTCGAGTAGTCTCCCGTAGCGGCTCAACCGTCTCTAGTATTTGCTCTACTCTTGCCGGAAGTTGGTTCAATTCCTCACAAATTACATCAATTTCTCTCCTGGTGAGAGTATTTAATTTTCGTCCAATTTCTAACCCAATCAGATACATAGCCACTAGTTGAGTGGCAAATGCCTTAGTTGAGGCAACTGCAATCTCTGGGCCGGCATGGGTGTAAAGAACTGAATCTGACTCTCGAGCAATTGTTGAACCATTTGTATTACATACAGAAAGGATTTTTGCGCCTTTAGATTTTGCATAACGAAGGGCCATTAATGTATCCATGGTCTCACCAGACTGCGAAATTGGAATTACTAAAGTTTTCTCATCTAAACTTGGCTCGCGATATCGATACTCAGAAGCAAGTTCAACATCAACTGGGATACCCCCCCATTTTTCAATTGCATATTTTCCAACTAAGCCAGCGTTATAAGCTGTGCCGCAGGCAATTATTACGATTTTATTTATTTTCTTGAACTTAATTTTCAAATCTAAGTCAGAAAGTCTGCCAATTAAAGTATCAGAAATTGCCCTAGGTTGTTCATAAATTTCCTTAAGCATAAAATGTGGAAAACCACCGCGCTCAGCTGCGCTAGCATCCCAGGATATTTCATATTCTTTACCTTGCACTTCAGTGCCATCAAGATTAGTTATAACTACTGAGTTCGGAGTTATCTCAACAACCTGATCTTGACCTAACTCAAGTGCCTTTTTTGTATGAGAAATAAAAGCGGCAACATCTGATGCCAAGAAGTTCTCATTAATGCCTAGTCCAACCACTAAGGGTGAGTTCCTCCTTGCACCAACAATATGTGTGGGCTTATCTGAATGAATCGCTAATAATGTAAATGAACCTTTCAACTGCCGGCAAACCTGGCGCATAGCAGCTGCCAGATCTCCATTGTTTTCTTTTCTTGCTTCGCTAAGCAAATGCACAACTGATTCTGTATCCGTTTCCGACTTGAATTTATGCCCACGCTTTTCAAGTTCAGCTCTTAATTGTTCGTAATTTTCAATTATTCCATTATGAATTAAGGCAAGATTTCCTTCATTATCTAAATGAGGATGGGCATTAGTGTCAGTTGGTCCACCATGAGTTGCCCATCTAGTATGACCAATTCCACTACTTGTCGTTGGAGTCTTACCTAAAGCTTCTTCTAAATTTTTTAATTTTCCAGAGCGCTTCTTAATAAATAAGGGCTGACCAGGTTGAGTTGGAATTGCGATTCCAGCTGAGTCGTAACCTCGGTATTCCAGTCGTCTTAAACCTTCAATGACTGGAGTTACTGCGGAGTGATTTCCTGTATAACCAACTATTCCGCACATTTATGTTGCTCCCTATTTGAGCTCTAATCTTACTAGTTGCACCAGTGATTCTGCGATTTTCTGTGCAGTTTGTAATTCATTTGCCTCAACCATCACTCGAACCAATGCTTCGGTACCAGATGCTCGAACTAGAACTCTGCCAACTCCTGCCAATTCTTTTTCTGCCTGGTTAATTGCCTCTTGTATTACCAGATTTTTACTCAATTTATCTTTTTCAATACTTGTAACATTAATTAATACCTGCGGATACTTCTGCATGTTTGAGGTGAGATTAATTAGAGATTTATGAGTTTTCGCCATAATTTGCATAACCTGCAAAGCAGTAAGCAATCCATCGCCAGTATTTGAAAAATCTCGCATAATCACATGTCCGGATTGCTCACCTCCTAAGTTGTAGCTGTTCTCGAGCATGCGCTCTAAAACATATCTATCGCCGACTGCAGTTTTTTCAACCTTTATCCCAACAGACTCCATTGATTTTATAAATCCTAGGTTGCTCATTACAGTTCCTACTATTGTATTTTTTTCTAGCTTTCCTGAAGATAACCAATCATTTGCTAATATATTTAAAATAAAATCACCATCAATTACATCGCCATTTGCTGCAATTAAAATACAGCGATCCGCATCACCATCATGAGCAATACCAATATCCGCACCGGTTGCTTTTACTTGTGAAATTAAGTTTTCTAGGTGTGTAGAGCCACAGTTTTCGTTGATATTCCATCCGGTTGGAGCTGCTGAAATTGCAGTGACTTTTGCACCAGCCTTTTCATATACAACAGGAGCTACATAAGATGCTGCTCCGTTTGCACAATCAACTACTAACTTTAGTCCAGATAAATTTTCAGTAATTGTGGAGAGTAAGTGCTTAATATATCGATCTTTAGCACTTTCATCTTGAATAATCCGGCCCACATCTAGCCCAATTGGTCGATCCCAAGGTTCACCTAATCTTGATTCGATTTGTGCCTCAACCAAGTCAGCTAACTTGTCACCACCCTTGGCAAAAAATTTAATTCCATTATCTGGCATTGGGTTATGTGAAGCACTAATCATTACCCCCAGGTCAGCATTACTTTCTTTAACTAGGTAAGCAATTGCTGGGGTTGGCAGCACTCCCACACGGTAAACATCAACTCCTGCACTAGTTAAACCAGCAACA
>JBJTJQ010000046.1:0-6531 GCA_046095545.1 Candidatus Nanopelagicus sp. | reverse complement strand
TTGGGGCAGCCTTAGCAGCAGCCTTACGACGACGACGCTTTGGTGCAGCTTTTGCTGCTT
This sequence comes from Candidatus Nanopelagicus sp., assembly GCA_046095545.1. GTDB lineage: Bacteria > Actinomycetota > Actinomycetes > Nanopelagicales > Nanopelagicaceae > Nanopelagicus. Next base: position 6,471 of record JBJTJQ010000046.1, on the reverse strand, counting down.
TCTTACGACGCTTTGCAGCCACGTAGATCTCCTATCAAAGTGGTTCGATCCGTCACCGAACCTGTTTCATGGATAAGCGTGGCACTAATTAGGAAAACTTTCCACTTATTTGGCGAAATTAATGAAGCGTGTCGCAAATTAATTTACTTAATTTTTATCGCTTTTTTTTCCAAAAATTGGGTATTTTTTTGTCGATAATTGGTGAAAAAACTACTGGTGAGTTTACTTTTTGCCGATTTTTATCAATTTTTTCATTATTCCTACCAAAAGTTGGGAAATTTATTAAAAATTACCCCGTTTTTTCACTTTTACTGGTGAAAAATCCACCCAGCTGCAGTATTTAATTAGTTAAAACTCTGCTGGCTGGTGGGAAAGTGCCCACTAGCAACATCATTAGCGAACTCGGTGGCGGCATCGACCATCTCTTTGCGCAAATTGCGGTATGCCTTAGCAAGTTTTGGTGGGTTCTCGGTGATACCCATTAGATCTGTCCAAACCAATACTTGGCCATCACAATCAATGCCTGCCCCAATACCAATTATTGGTATGGATAACTCCTGGGTAATCTCTTTGGCCAAATCCGCTGGCACCGCCTCTAACACAATTGCAAATACCCCAGCCCCTGCCAGAGCTCTAGCATCAGATTTAATTCGCTCACCATCCTCGCCTCGACCCTGCACCTTATAGCCGCCGAGCTTGTGAACAGATTGCGGGGTAAGACCTAGATGTCCCATCACTGGAATACCAGCAGCAATTAGTTTTTCAATTTGGGGCACAACCTTTTTACCACCTTCAAGTTTTACCGCCTGCACCTTCGCCTCTTTAAAAAATCTAACCCCCGTTACCAAGGCCTGCTCAGGTGAGTTTTCATAGGAGCCAAAGGGTAGATCTGCTACCACCATCGCTTTATTGGTAGCGCTAACTACCGCTCTAGCCAATGGAATTAATTCATCTACCGTTACCGGGATGGTATTTTCATAACCTAAGAAATTATTGCCCGCAGAGTCGCCAACTAATAAAACTGGAATATTTGCCTCATCCAATATGGCCGCCACCATCTGTTCATAGCAGGTCAGCATCGCCCACTTTTGGCCACTAGCTTTTTTGGCAGCTAAATCTAAGGTTGAAATTCGCTTACTTTGAGCATTGCTCATTTTTCTCCTTAAGATCAAGGCCATTGTTTGGTCCCTGTCTTTTTATTGAGGTGGTCAAACTTTACTTCACCTCCCACCAAGTGCGCTACTTCAGGTACTCTTGAAAAGTGAGCCAGATAGGTCAGATCCGAGTTGCCCTTGCGCAGATCAATCCAACAGTTGGAGATCTGAGTAAAAATGCTGACCTTATTTCTAAGTATGCATTTGATGCCGCTAATGCTGGCGCGGTAGTGGTGGTTTATCCAGAGATGGTTTTAACTGGCTATCCAGTTGAGGATTTAGCAAACCGGCAATCCTTTAGGGCTGCTTCAATCAATGCATTAGAGCAGTTAGCTAATCGAATTAATAGCGAGGGCAATGGGGATCTAACTTTATTAGTTGGCTACCTAGGTCAATCTGCAAGTAGCAAACCCCAAAATTGCGTGGCGGTAATTTATCGAGGTGAGGTAGTTGCTACCTATATCAAACACCATCTGCCAAATTATGGCGTCTTTGATGAGTATCGAAACTTTGTGCCGGGAAATCACTCATTGGTAATTCGAGTCTGTGGGGTCGATATTGGAATTGCCATCTGCGAGGATATTTGGCAATCAGGTGGACCGGTGGCTGAACTTGCCAAACGAAATATTGGATTACTACTGGTGCCAAATGGCTCACCCTTTGAAATTAATAAGGATGATCTACGGCTAACCCTGGTGCAAACCCGTGCGCTAGAGGTGGGCGCACCACTTGCCTATGTAAATATGTGTGGAGGGCAAGATGATTTAGTTTTTGACGGCGACACAATTGTGGTCAGTAAAACTGGTGAGATTATTGCTAGAGCTCCGCAATTTGAAGAGGGGCTGATGGTGATTGATTTAGATGTGGCTCTAGCCTCTAGCGATCCAGATTTAGTAATCTCAAATCCACCTATCTTGAAGTATCAAAAGATTAAATCTGGCATGGCCCACAAATTAGGAGAGAGTGAGCAGATCTGGCAGGCGCTCACCATAGGTTTAAAAGATTATGTTGAGAAAAATAATTTTAAATCGGTGATTATTGGATTATCTGGCGGCATTGATTCGGCACTGGTGGCAGCTTTAGCCGCCGATGCGATTGGGGCAGATCGGGTTTATGGCGTAGCCATGCCAAGTAAGTACTCATCTGATCACTCATTAAGGGATGCTAAAGCGTTAGCGGAAAATATTGGCCTAAATTATCGAATTATTGAGATCACACCGATGGTGGCAAATCTATTAGAGAACTTAAAGCTAGATGGGGTGGCGGAGGAGAATCTGCAAGCCAGAGTACGTGGGATTACCTTGATGGGATTATCAAATCAGGAGGGCCACTTAGTTTTAGCAACTGGAAATAAATCTGAATTAGCAGTTGGCTACTCCACCTTATATGGTGATGCAGTTGGTGGTTTTGCACCAATTAAAGATTTATATAAAACTCAAGTATGGCAATTAGCTAAGTGGCGCAATGAGCTAGCGATCTTGCAAGGGCAAACGCCACCAATTCCAGCTAACTCAATTACTAAAGAGCCAAGTGCTGAGCTTGCGCCTAATCAAAAGGACTCTGATTCACTGCCAGATTACTTCACCCTAGATAAAATTCTTGCCATATATATTGATCAAGATGGTGGCCGGCCAGCTGCGCTGGCAGCGGGATTTGATTTAGCATTAGTAGATAAAGTGGTCAGGCTGGTAGATCGAGCAGAGTACAAACGTCGGCAATATCCACCGGGCACTAAAATCTCAAAACGTGCCTTTGGTAAGGATAGAAGGTTGCCAATTACCTCACATTGGAATGAGTCTTAAGCCTCATTTACGCTCACCTGCAGAACCCGCAAATACCTTGCAATTAGTAATTAATTAATCACTTTGCCATTATTTACCCTATGGCTAATCAACGCACTCCTGCTTTATTTTCACGTTGGTATTTCACCCGTCGTCGGGTAGTTGATTTTGGCCGTATTACCTCTTGTTGCTGCTAATTTAATTTTTAATTCAATTCCACTTGGCATATCTATGCCAAGGCAAAATCTGCTTTTAAAAGTATTAGAAAACAACCCAAACGAAAGGCAAGAATATGAAGGTTTATAACAATATTACGGAAGTTTTTGGCAATACCCCGTTGGTTAAATTAAACAAGATTATGACCAATTCAACCGCCAATGTGCTGGCAAAATTAGAGTTTTATAATCCAACCTCAACAGTGAAGGATCGATTATCCATTGCGATGGTGGATGCGGCTGAAAAATCCGGTGCGCTAAAGCCAGGTGGCACAATTGTTGAGGCGACCAGTGGAAATACTGGAATTGCTTTAGCCATGGTAGGAGCTGCTAGAGGGTATAAAACAATTTTGACCATGCCAGAGTCGATGTCAAAGGAGCGCAGGGCATTACTTAGAGCATTTGGTGCTGAGTTAATTTTAACTCCAGCAGCTGAAGGCATGAAGGGTGCCGTTGCCAAAGCTGAATCATTAAAAGATACCGGCGCGGTAATGGTGCGCCAATTTGAAAATGAGGCTGGTCCAGATATTCACCGCAGAACTACTGGTGAGGAGATCTGGCGAGACACCGATGGCACAGTTGATGCCGTAATCTCTGGTATTGGAACTGGTGGCACAATCACTGGTGTTGGTCAACTATTAAAATCTAAAAAACCTGGGGTAAAAATATTTGGCGTAGAGCCAGCTGCCTCACCAATTTTAAATGGTGGAAATCCTGGCCCACATCCAATTCAAGGAATTGGTCCAAACTTTGTGCCACAAATTTTAGATCGCACAATCTATGATGAAATATTAGATGCCACCGCCGATGATGCAGTTAAGTACGCCCGCGCTGCCGGTACCCAAGAGGGAATCTTGGCTGGTATCTCATCAGGAGCTGCGCTTTGGGCAGCACACCAAGTAGCCCAACGACCAGAGTTTGCTGGCAAAACTATTGTGGTGATTATTCCTTCCTTTGGCGAGCGATACCTATCAACTATCCTCTTTCAAGATTTGATGGATTAATTTGATAAATCGTATTCGCGAAGATATTCAAGCGGCACTGCGCCAGGATCCAGCTGCTAGAAATTGGTTGGAGGTGCTCCTTGCCTATCCAGGGGTACATGCTGTTTGGGGATATCGAATTGCGCACTTTTTATGGCAGATAAGGTTAAAACTTCTTGCCCGGATTTATTCAAACTGGATAAGAGCGGTAACAGGAATTGAGATTCATCCAGCGGCCAAAATCGGGCGCAGATTTTTTATTGATCATGGCATGGGAGTAGTAATCGGTGCTACCGCTGTGGTTGGTGATGATGTAATGATTTATCATGATGTCACATTAGGCGCTCGCGGAATTGGTAGTGGAAAGCGTCATCCAACGATTGGAAATAATGTTGTGATTGGAGCTGGGGCTCGGGTGTTAGGTGATATTAAGGTGGGCGAGGGTGCAAAAATTAGTGCCAACATGGTGGTAACCAAAGAGGTGCCAGCGAAAACATCGGTGGATTCATCGGAGTTTTTTGTAATTTAAGCCTAGTTTTTTGCCTTCCAGCCTGGTTGATCCTGGATATTTAACACAGCCGTAATTATTTCTGGCTTTAATTACCTCTATGACCTCCCCAAATGATTTAGCCAAGCAACAAGCTTTTGTGCAGCGCACCTTAGAGGAGCGCAATATTCGATTTGTCAGACTTTGGTTTACCGATGTTTTGGGTTTTTTAAAATCAGTAGCAATCGCACCAGCTGAATTAGAGAATGCATTTGCAGAAGGAATTGGTTTTGATGGCTCTGCGATTGAAGGCTTTGCCAGGGTAAGTGAATCAGATATGTTGGCAAAGCCAGATCCAGCAAGTTTTTCCATTTTGCCTTGGCGAACTGAAGCGCCAGGTGCTGCCAGAATGTTTTGCGATATCACAATGCCAGATGGCAAAGCAGCATCGGTTGACCCCAGAAGAGTGCTAAAGCAAACTTTAGATAAGGTAGCCAAGCTTGGTTACACCTGTTACACCCACCCAGAGATTGAATTTTTCTTATTTAAAGATGAACCAAAGTTAGGCCAAGAGCCAATACCAGTTGATTCTGCTGGCTACTTTGATCACACCCCATCTGTAGTCGGTCATGATTTTAGAAGGCAGGCAATTACGATTTTAGAGGCGATGGGAATCTCAGTTGAGTTCTCACATCATGAAGGAGCACCTGGCCAACAAGAGATTGATTTAAGGTATGCCGACGCATTAACTACTGCCGATAACATCATGACTTTTAGACATGTGGTTAAAGAGGTGGCATTAGATCAAGGTTTTTACGCCTCCTTTATGCCAAAGCCATTTACTAATCACCCAGGCTCTGCCATGCACACCCACATCTCTTTATTTGAGGGTGAGAGGAATGCTTTTTACCAAGCGGGTGCGCCAATGCAATTATCTAAAGTGGGCAGATCATTTACCGCCGGAATTATTAAACATGCCGCTGAGATAACAGCAATTACTAATCAATGGGTTAATTCATATAAGCGATTAAGTGGTGGTGGTGAGGCGCCAGCCTTTGCTACCTGGGCACAAAGTGATCGCAATGCCATGGTTCGGATTCCAACCTATAAACCAAAGAAGGAGGCCTCAACCCGTATTGAGGTTAGATCTCCAGACTCTGCTTGTAATCCATATCTAGCTTATGCCGTAATCATTGCCGCCGGTATTGCTGGAGTTGAGGGTAATTATGAGTTAACTGAAAATCCTAATCCAGTGCCACTACCAACTGATTTGGCAGAGGCAATTGGCGCTATGGAAAAAAGTGAGTTAGTGAAAAAAACTTTAGGCAATGATGTATTTGAGTATGTATTACTCAATAAGCGTGCTGAGTGGGATGAGTATCGCAAACAGGTTAGCGCCTATGAGCTTGGTCGGTATTTGCCAGTACTTTAGGTAGGATTGCAGTATGAGCAATCAAATAATGACTGAAATAAGTGTTGATCTAGATAATCGGGATAAAAATACTGCGCTAATTAGATTGATATTAGCCTTTCCAGTACTTGTTTTTTTAAGCAGTTTTTCAAATTTTACCGATGAGGCGATGGGTATAGCAGGTGGCATACTATTTTTACCAACAATCTTGGCGCTGTTATTTCGAAATAAGTATCCATCCTATGTATTAGCCTTTAATAAAGCATTCTTAGAGCTCAGTAATCGGGTGACAATCTATGTTTTAGTTTTAACCGATTCCTACCCATCAATTGAGTCAAATGACAAGGTTCGATTAATTTACCCAGAGATTGATGGTGGTAAAAACCTCTCACCCTGGTTGCCGCTGGTTAAGTGGTTTCTAGCTATTCCACTTTATATTG
>JBJTJQ010000045.1:0-3416 GCA_046095545.1 Candidatus Nanopelagicus sp. | reverse complement strand
GAAAATGGCGCTCGCAATTGGCGATACTGCACCAAATTTTGAATTAATTAATCAACATGGTGAAAAAATCTCACTTGCTTCATATAAAGATAAGAAAAATGTAGTCGTAATTTTCTATCCCTTTGCCTTCTCTGGTATTTGTACCGGTGAACTATGCGCCTTAAGAGATGATCTGTCAGCTTTTCAAAACGATAATGTGGAGTTAATTGCTATATCTTGCGATCCAATGTATGCCAATAAGGTTTTTGCTGAAAAAGAGGGGTATAAATTCCAAGTTCTATCTGATTTTTGGCCTCATGGTCAGGTGGCCAAAGATTATGGCACCTTTGAGGAAAGTAGGGGATGTGCCAAACGTGGCACATTTATTATCGGTAAAGATGGAAAAATTAAGTGGCAAGTTGTAAATGGCTTAGGTGATGCTCGAAATCTTGTTGAATACAAAAGTGCATTATCTGCCCTTTAATTAAACCGAAATTGGGAGTAATAGTAATTAACTAGTAATATCTACACTCTCAACAGGGTGGTTAGCTCAGTGGTAGAGCGCCTCGTTTACACCGAGGATGTCGGGGGTTCGAAACCCTCACCGCCCACGTTAAATGCTTTTTTAGTTAAGTGGTAAGCCATTTCTTGCGCTCTGTAGGTGAAAATTTTTCAATGGAGTAACGCAACATAGTACGTGGCATATTTGAAACATTTGCTTTCAAGTAATTTCTGAGCAATAGGCCATCCATCTTTCCTACCTCACGAAGCGCCCAGCCCACAGCTTTGTGAATTAAATCGTGATCATCTTTTAACAAAATATCAGCTATTTCAAGTGTGGGATAGGGGTCTCCATTATCTTGAAAGGAAAAGGTGAAAATTACTGAAGCACGACGTTCCCATAGATTTTTGCTTCTGGCCAATTTCTTAAGAATTGTCAATGCACTCTTTTGATCTAACAAAAACTTACCCATACGAACACCAGTTACATCGACTAAATCCCAATTATTTATATACCCCAATTTAAGCTGCCGAATATAAAAATCAAAAAGCTCTTTTTGAACAGACCGAGATTTAGCCCTTTCAAATTGAGAAACTAAAATTAGTAATCCACAAAAGCGAATCTCATGGAAATCAGATTGTATTAATTTCTTAATTTCATTTAATGCTAGATTTTTATACTTTTTGGCGACCACTCGACTCTGCGGAACCATTACGCCTAGGAAAATATCTCCTTCCGCGTATTCACCTGGTCCAGTTTTAAAGAACCATTGCAAATCCTTTGCCTTGCTAGGATTTGCTAGTGAGCGAAGATCATTAATTATATCCTTGGCAGTTGCCATGAATGGATTTTACTTTCCTTTAGGACTCTTTTGAATCATTGCGAGCACTGAACACAGGTAAAACTATGCTTTTGATACCTTAATTACATCACCAAAGGTTCCAGATTCAACTATTGTAAAGGTAATTCCATTCGTAGTGGTTGTGTTACCAATTCTTTCTCCTAACTCGAGTAAATTTGGATTAATGATCAGACAGGCAGAAAAGCGGTAAGTTCTAAATTCCAAATATAAGACAGATTAAGTGCAGTAGATTATAAATCTGGGCTGAAATTTTGATTGCGAAGGTAAAACTTTAGGTAGAGGGCAGGTCCTTTATTTACTACTAGTAAAAAAACCATAAATGAATACAATTTGTCAGATGAACAGCATTTTAGATGCAATTGGAAATACTCCTCTGTTAAATATTGAGGGCATTTGGGTAAAAATGGAATATCTGAATCCATCCGGTTCAATTAAAGCCAGAATTGCTAAATACATGATCGAGCGCGCTGAATCAGAGGGATTACTAAAATCAGGAGATACAATCGTCGAAGCCTCGTCAGGAAATACCGGCAATGCAATGTCAATGGTTGCTGCAGTTAAAGGTTACAAAATGTTAGTTTTAATGCCTACTGGTTTGAGCCAAGAACGTGTTGCCATCTCACGCGCATTTGGGGCAGAGGTACTTACCATTGGAGATTTTCATGTGAATGATGCTTTGGAAGAGTGCCGAAGATTAGGAAATGAACCAGGATATTTTGCACCCCAACAATTTGATAATGAGTGGAATGTGCAAGAGAACCGCGAATGGCTGGGCCAAGAAATATTAACAGAGATTCCAAGTAAACCTCAATTAGTAGTAGGAGGAGTCGGAACTGGTGGGACGATTATTGGGGTTGGTCAGGCATTTAAAGAAGTAAATCCAGATTGCAAGATATACGCGCTGGAGCCCTCGGAGTCATGCACGATTGCTTGCGGCGAGGTACAAAAGCATTTAATTGAAGGAATTTCAGATGGATTTGTTCCTGGAATAATCGAGAGACATAAATCTGAAATAGATGGTTTTGTTCATGTTCATTCATCTGACTCAGTAATAGAAATGCAAAGAATTGCTAAAACTTATGGAATATTCGTTGGTCCATCATCTGGAGCACACCTTATTGCAGCAAAGCGTTTAAAAGCAGAGCTGGGGGTTGATACAGTTGTAACATTTTTCTGCGATGAAGGTGAAAAGTACATGAAAGATTATTGGCTTAAGTTTTAATCTTAGAGATTTTAACCAAATATGAGTATGGTAGGTTTTCTTAATGGTAAAAGACCAAGAGTATGTTGAGGAAGTTCAGAGTCTTAAATTGCCTCACACTTTGTTCATTGAAATTGGAGCTAAATGAACCCAGCTAAGATTGCAGATTATGGCATAACTGAAGAGTTTGGCTATTTACCTTCCTACGACCCGGCACAATCACTGTCAGCTGGAAACGAAGAGTGGGATCAATTTGGTAAGGATCTGCCTAAGTTATTAATGGGTAGTAATTTTCGCCAACGAGTAAAAAATCTACCGAAATTTAATATCGATAAGTTATACGGCGAAGCTGATATTCAGCGAGCTATGTTGGTTTTAAGTTATATCGGTCAGGCTTATCAATGGAGTGATAATAAAGCGGCCACAGTTATGCCCCAGGTGTTAGCTAAACCTTGGTATGAGGTTGGAAAGTTAGTTGGCCGGCCACCCATTCTTTCCTACCAAAGTTATGCCTCAGATAATTGGCGAAGATTTGATAAAGCGGGTGAAATTGAGTGTGGAAATATTGGATTGCTGCAATGTTTCTTAGGTGGACAAGATGAAGAGTGGTTTATTTTAATTCATATCGATATTGAGAAAAAAGCTGGTAAAGCATTGAAAGCAATCGAAGAGGCACAAACTGCGGTAGTGGCCCAGGATGCAGAAAAGGTTGAGGCGGCATTAATTAAAATGAGAGCGGCACTTACAGCCATGTATGAAGTTTTAGGCCGAATGCCAGAAAGATGTGATCCATATATTTACTTCCATCGAGTTAGGCCCTACATATTTGGCTGGCGAAATAATCCATCACTGCCAGATGGTGTGATTTATGA
>JBJTJQ010000044.1:0-4434 GCA_046095545.1 Candidatus Nanopelagicus sp. | reverse complement strand
TACCTCACTAGCTATTGGCCAAGCATTGCGTGAAGCACTTGGGGATAAGGCTGGAATTAGAAGATTTGGTGATGCCTTAGTTCCATTAGATGAGGTGTTGGTGCAAGCAGCGGTTGATCTATCTGGCCGGCCATACTTAGTCCACAATCAACCACATATTGTTGAATTAATTGGCACCTTTGATACCACCTTAGGTAAACATATTTGGGAATCCTTAGTTGCCACCGCTCAAATTGCACTACACATTAGAGTGCTCGAGGGAGCGAATGCTCACCATGTATTAGAGGCGCAATTTAAAGCAGTTGCTAGAGCGCTTAAAGATGCTGTTGCCCTCGACAACCAGGTTAAAGGAATTCCTTCTACAAAAGGTACGCTCTAACTTTGATTGCCATTTTTGATTATGGCTCAGGAAACTTAAGATCGGCGCTGCGCGCATTTGAAAGTACAGGCCAACAGGTTGTGGTGACAAGTGATATTCAAACTCTAAAATCTGCGCAAGGCTTAGTGATTCCAGGAGTTGGCGCATTCTCTGCCTGTGTCACCTCCCTGCTTAAATTTAAGGCAAGTGAGATTATTCAATATCGCGTAGATAAACAATTACCGATCTTTGGTATTTGTGTTGGCATGCAGATTTTATTTTCAGACAGTCAAGAGGGTGCACCAGCAGATAAAAAAGCTGGAATCGGTATCTGGCCAAATCAGGTGGTGAAATTATCAAATCCAATTCTGCCCCATATGGGTTGGAATACCGTAAGCGCTGGAAGTAATTCGGTGTTGTTTAATGGCTTAGATCAAGAGCAGTTTTACTTTGTCCACTCATATGCAGTAGTAGAGAGTGCTGGCAAAATTGCCAGTTGGAGTGATTATGATCAAAAATTTTTAGCCGCCGTTGAGGATGGCACAATAGTCGCCACCCAATTTCATCCTGAAAAATCAGGTAGGGCGGGCTTAAAACTAATTAGTAATTGGGTGGCAAGTTTATGAAAAAATTTGAGCTACTACCGGCGGTTGATATTAAGCAGGGCAAGGCGGTGAGATTAAAGCAGGGTGAGATAAGTGATAAGACTATTTATGGCTCACCAATTGAGTGTGCCTTAGATTTTCAAAAAGCTGGTGCAGATTGGTTACATTTAGTAGATCTAGATGCCGCATTTGGTGTGGGAAGTAATGCCGAGATTGTGTTGGAGGTAATTAACTCACTAAATATTAAAGTTGAGCTCTCTGGTGGTATTAGAACCGATGAGAGTTTAAGTAAGGCGCTTGGCACAAATTGTGAACGGGTTATCTTAGGAACAGCTGCCCTGGAGGATCCAAGTTGGGCAAGTAGGGTAATCAAGCAGTATGGCCAAAAGATTGCGGTAAGTCTTGATGTTAGAGGTGAAATTTTAGCTGCCAGAGGTTGGGTGCGAGAGGGTGGAAATTTATTTGAGGCCATTACCCGGCTGGCCGATGATGGTTGCTCGTTATTTATTGTCACCGATATCAGCAAAGATGGCACATTAGCTGGACCAAACTTTGAATTATTAGAGCGGGTATGTAATTTTAGTAAGGTGCCAGTGATTGCAAGTGGTGGCATCTCAACATTAGCTGATTTAGAAAAGCTAGTAGATATGCAAGATATTGGTATCCAAGGTGCGATTGTGGGCAAGGCATTGTATGAAGGTGCCTTCACCTTAATTGATGCGATTAATGTGGTGAACAAATGAGTTTAAGTGTTCGAATCATCCCCTGTTTAGATGTCGATAATGGCCGCGTGGTTAAGGGAATTAATTTTAAAAATCTAACTGATGCCGGTGATCCAATTGAGATGGCAAAGATCTATAACAGCGAGGGTGCTGATGAGCTTACCTTTTTAGATATTTCAGCAAGCGCTAACCAGCTACCAACTACATTGGAGGTAGTTCAAAAAACAGCTGAACAGGTATTTATACCATTAACAGTTGGTGGTGGTGTTAGATCTGTAAAAGATGTTGATAACTTACTTAGGGCGGGTGCGGATAAGGTTTCGATAAATACTGCTGCCATAAATAGACCGCAAGTTATCGCTGAGATTGCCCAAAGATTTGGCCAGCAGGTATTAGTGCTCTCAGTTGATGCAAAACGGGGCGCAAGTAAATCAGGTTTTGAGGTAACTACCCACGGTGGCAAGGTTCTGGCTAATTTAGATGCGATTGAGTGGGTCAAGCAGGCTTGTGAATTAGGAGTAGGTGAGATTTTACTTAATTCAATGGATGCCGATGGCACAAAGGCAGGCTTTGATCTAGAGATGATTAAGGCAGTACGAGCTGTGACCAATGTGCCACTGATTGCAAGTGGTGGTGCTGGAAAGTTAAGTGATTTTGAAGATGCATTAAAAGCTGGCGCAAATGCCTTATTAGCCGCAAGCGTATTTCACTTTGGTAGCTTTAAAATTTCAGATGTTAAGAGTTATTTATCTGCCAAGGGCTACCCTATGCGTACAGCGGTAAGTTAAGGAGAGGGGTATTTAAATGCAAAATCAACTCTCAGAAGATATTTTAAAATTATTAAAAGATCCAAATACTTTAATTCCAGTAATCACCCAGGAGGCAAGTACTGGTGAGGTGTTAATGCTGGCATATATGAATACCGAAGCTTTAAGCATTTCAATAAAAACTGGCCAAGCCACATACTGGAGTAGATCTAGAAATGAGTTATGGACAAAGGGTGCCTCCTCAGGTAATACCCAATTAATCCACGCCATCTGGCTAGATTGCGATGGAGATGCAATTTTATTAAAGGTAGAGCAAAATGGTATTGCCTGTCATACCGGTAACAAGAGTTGTTTTCATCAGAAAATAAAGTAAAAGTTAATTAAGTTAAAGCTTTCATTATGAATAAGAAAATATCTAGAGCATTTATCTCTGTTTCAGATAAAACCGGCTTAATCCAGTTAGCAAAGAAATTATTAGAGCAAGAGGTAGAGATAATTGCCTCAGATGGCACCGCTGCCCACCTTAAAGCAGCTGGAATTGCCACAAAAAGTGTGGAGCAGGTAACTGGCTTTGCTCAAGTTCTAGATGGCAGAGTAAAAACTCTTCATCCTAATATTCATGCTGCAATCTTGGCGGATTTAGACCGGAGATCACATTTAGCGGATTTAAAAACTCTAGGTATTGAGCCAATTGACCTAGTAGTAATTAATTTTTATGATGCAAGTAAGTTTGATATCGGTGGTCCAGCTGCAGTTAGAGCTGGGGTTAAAAACTCAAAACATGTTGCACTCTTAACAGATCCAGCTCAATATCCAGAGTTTATCGAAAAGTTAGCGCAAGGATTTGATCAAAGCCAGCGAGATAGGTGGGCAAAGGAGGCACTCCTTAAAGTTGCAAATTATGACCTAGCAATACTTAATAAGTTAGGACAGCCGTTGCGATATGGTGAAAATCCACATCAAAGTGCAGTTATAGTTGGAGATAAAATAATTGCTGGTGCCAAAATACTATCGGGCAAAGAAATGTCCTATAACAATTATGTAGATGCTGATGCTGCTTGGAAAACGGTAAATTGCTATACAGAACCCACAATTGCATTTATTAAACATGCAACTCCTTGCGGAATTGCAAGCGCACCAAATTTAAGTAAAGCATTTGCATCTAGCCTAGATTCAGATCCCAGCTCTGCTTTTGGTGGTGTAATTGCAGCAAATCAGGAGGTTAATAAAGAGGTTGCGACACTAGTTATTGAAAACTTTTATGAGGTTTTAATTGCACCTGCCTATAGTGATGAAGCGCTCAAGTTATTAAAAAGTAAAGATAAGTTAAGGGTAGTACAAATCTCACAAGTTGAAGGAAGCTCTTTGGAGTTAAAGCAGATCTTAGGTGGCTACTTATTTCAACAGCCAGATCAGCTCAATCAAACTGGGGATACTTTTAAGAATTGGAAATTAGTGGCTGGTGCTGATGTTGATAAATCCCAGATTGTTGACTTAAGCTTTGCTTGGCGAGCAGTTAAAAATATTAAAAGTAATGCAATCGTAATTGCAAAAAATCAAGCAACTGTTGGAATTGGGATGGGACAGACCAGTCGTATTGACTCGGTAAAAAATGCAATTAGTCGTGCCGGTAATAGGGCGCAAGGTGCGGTGTTAGCAAGTGATGGTTTCTTTCCATTTGCCGACTCCATCCAACTTTTACTTGATGCTGGAATAAGTGCGATAGTTCAACCTGGTGGGAGTATTAAAGATAACGAGGTTATCCAAGCTTGTGAAAATGCCAATATATCAATGTATTTGACTGGCGTCAGGCATTTTTCGCATTAATTAGACTCTTTGGTTAGAGCCTACTTTTCCAAAATAAATCAACAAACTCATAATTAAGCCAGTAAACATTAACGCCACTGTAATTGAGGTTAATTGTGCTACCCAAGCCAATGTGGTTTTAGCAATATAGATGGCAAAAGTATTTATAAAACTTA
>JBJTJQ010000043.1:0-4032 GCA_046095545.1 Candidatus Nanopelagicus sp. | reverse complement strand
GTTTTTTCCGCCCAGGTATACAACTTGCTAGCTGATTGAGCACTTCTGCCGGCGGCAAACTTTAATCCGCCATTTTCATTCATCCACTTGATTTGTTCAGCTAATAAAATAAGAGTGGCAAGAGCTGGTGTGTTATAGGTTTGATCTAATCTGGAATTTTCAATTGCAATTGAAAGATCAAAAAATGCTGGAACCCACCGACCACTGGCCTTAATCTTTTCAGCTCTAGCAAGGGCAGCTGGGCTCATAATTGCAATCCAAAGCCCACCATCGGAGGCAAATGATTTTTGGGGTGCAAAGTAATAACAATCAGATTCAGCAATATCTACTTCCAGGCCGCCAGCAGCACTAGTGGCATCAACTAGAACTAGTGCATCATTTATGCCAGCTGGGCGCTTAATTGGCATCATTACTCCGGTACTAGTTTCATTATGGGTTAGCGCGTAGGCATCAACTCCGGCTTCAGCACTCTCTATTGGGTGAGAACCTGTTTCTGCCTTAATAATGGTTGGCTCAGAGATCATCGGCGCCTGCTTTGCACAGGTTGCAAACTTAGAGGAAAACTCACCAAAAACTAAGTGCTGAGATTTATTTTCAATTAAGCCAAAGGTGGCAATATCCCAAAATGCAGTAGAGCCACCATTGCCAAGAATTACTTCATAGCCTTGTGGCAGAGAAAATAAAGATTTAAGTCCATCTCTAACTTGGCCAACTACTGCTTTAACTGGTTTTTGCCGGTGGCTAGTTCCTAATACATTTGCATAATTATTAGCTAAATTAGATAGTGAGGTAGGTAAAATCTTTGATGGCCCACAACCAAATCTGCCATCTGCTGGTTTTAGATTATCTGGGATTTTAATTTCACTCATATGTTTTTAATTCTCACCAGGAGATATTAGGGGTTAAGCCGTACTCGTTGCCAATTATTATCTGGTGTGCGCAGATAACGAATTCGATCATGCAGGCGAGAGTATCTGCCTTGCCAAAACTCAATCGAGATTGGATTAACGACAAATCCACCCCAACCAGGTGGTGTTGGAATTTGAGAATCTGCTGGCCACTTACCTTCAAACTCTTTAAATTTTTTCTCTAGCTCCTCCCGAGAGGAGAGCACAGTTGATTGCTCACTTGCCCAAGCACCTATTTGAGATGCGCGTGGACGAGTAGCAAAGTACTTTTCACTTTCTTGGCGGGCAATTTTTTTAGCACTGCCAATAATTATTACCTGTCGCTCCATGGGATACCAAGGAAATAGCAAACTAACTGATGAGTTCTCATCAATTGCTTTAGCTTTACTTGATCCGTAATTGGTAAAGAAGGTAAAGCCCTCACTAGTTAGATCCTTAAGCAAGACAGTTCGACTACTTGGAATCTTCTCACTCACCGTAGATAGCACCATCGCATTGGCCTCAACCACCACCTCATTAGCGGCGGCCTCTTTAAGCCAGGAGTTAAATAGTGAGATCGGCTCACTTGGTAGATCACTCTCTTTCAAACCAATCTCGCCATACTGCCGGCGCATGGCGCTGATATCTTCTCGAGTACTCATCTTCTTTCATCCAACCCATCTAATCTTCTGATTTGTCGCATTACCGCCGAGGTAGCACAATATGAGCATTGTAGGTGAGTAAGCGCGGGATAGAAATTTTTTAGAGTATGTAAGGGAGAAGATACGTGGCCGATGATTTTAAGCCAGGGCTTGAGGGTGTAATTGCATTTGAATCACAGATTGCCGAGCCTGATAAAGAGGGAAGTGCGCTTAGATATCGCGGCGTTGATATTGAGGATTTAGTTGGCCGAGTTACCTTTGGAAATGTTTGGGGCCTATTAGTTGATAACGAGTTTAATCCCGGCCTGCCACCTGCTGAACCATTTTTAATTCCAGTTCACACCGGTGATGTGCGAGTTGATGTGCAATCTGCAATTGCGATGTTAACTCCTGCTTGGGGCTTAAAACCATTACTTGATATTTCAGATGAAGAGGCAAGAAATAATTTAGCCAGAGTATCGGTGATGGTGCTCTCGTATGTTGCCCAATCTGCTCGTGGCACAATCGCCCATGCAATTCCACAAGCAGAGATTGATAAAGCACACACCGTAGTTGAGCGAATGATGATTCGCTGGCGCGGTGAACCAGATCCAGTACATGTACGGGCAATTGATGCCTACTTTGTCTCCGCTGCAGAACATGGCATGAATGCATCCACCTTTACCGGTCGGGTAATTGCATCAACTGGTGCAGATGTTGCTGCTTCAATCTCAGGTGCAATTGGTGCGATGAGTGGGCCATTACATGGTGGTGCACCTGCTCGAGTACTTTCTATGATTGAAGCGGTTGAAAAATCTGGCAACGCTGAAAGCTATGTGAAATCAATTTTAGATAAGGGTGAGCGATTAATGGGCTTTGGTCATCGGGTTTATCGCGCCGAAGATCCAAGAGCTCGCACATTACGTAGAACTGCGAAAGAGTTAAATGCACCAAGGTATGAGGTAGCACTGGCGTTAGAAAAAGCTGCCCTTGCTGAATTAAAATCTCGTCAACCAGATCGAGTGCTGGAGACCAATGTTGAGTTTTGGGCCGCGATTGTTTTGGATTTTGCGCAAGTGCCGGCAAATCTATTTACCTCAATGTTTACCGCCGCTAGAACAGCTGGTTGGTCGGCGCATATTTTGGAGCAAAAGCGAACTGGTCGAATTATTCGCCCATCAGCTCGCTATGTTGGCCCTGGTCCGCGTAAGCCTAAGGATGTTAAGGGTTGGGATGAGAGCGTAGAGTCACTGCACTCTTAAATATCTTTTTCAAAAAGTATAACTTTTACTCTTAATTAACTGGCACGATATACCTATGAGTACAAGATCAATTATCTGGTTTCGAAGAGATCTGCGTATCTGCGATCATCCAGCTTTGCTGGCTGCGATCGCAGAGTCAGATGAGATTGTGCCGGTATTTATTTTAGATCCAAAATTAATTAAAACTGCTGGCAGCAAGCGCCTGGCGTATCTAGGCCAATCACTACGGCATCTAGATGAGTCACTAGATAATAAATTACATGTAATTGCAGCTGATCAAATAGCTGCCTTAAAACAATTACAGGAAAAGTATGGCGCTAGCAATGTGCATATCTCTGCTGAGTATGAACCATATGGAGCAAAGCGGGATGAGGTGATCGAAAAAGCGGGCATAAAATTAATTAGAACTGGATCTCCCTACGCAGTTGCACCAGGGCGAGTTTTAAAACCAAGTGATCAAACTCCATATCGGGTCTACACACCTTTTTATCGAGCCTGGCTTGCTCATGGTTGGCGCAAACCAGCTGAGAAACCAAAAAATATTGCCGCCGTTACGCCAAGTAAGGATGAGCGCAATTTTCCAGATTGGCGCCTGCCAGATGGCACAGTTTTAACTCCAGCGGGTGAAATAAATGCGATGGAAAGATTTAAATATTTTCAAAAAAATGGGTTAGATAATTATGATGAGGCCAGAAACTTAGCTGGCATCGATGGCACCAGCAAAATGAGTGCGCATTTGAAGTGGGGCGAGATTCACCCACGAACCCTGCTAGCCCCGTTAGGTCAAAGCAAGGGCCATGAGGTTTATCGCAAAGAGATTGCTTGGCGAGAGTTTTATGCCGATGTTTTGTTTAATAATCCACATACTGAAAGTGATTACTACGCGCCACAATTTGCCAATATGCGATATGACCAGCCCGGCGATAAATTTAAAGCTTGGTGTGAGGGTAAAACAGGTTATCCATTTGTGGATGCAGCTATGCGCCAATTAGTAAGCGAAGGTTGGATGCATAATCGAACCCGAATGGTTGTTGCCTCTTTTTTAGTTAAAGATCTACATCTAGAGTGGCAATTAGGTGAGCGATTTTTTAGAGAGCACCTAGTTGATTACGATGTGGCCTCAAATGCGCATGGCTGGCAGTGGACAGCAGGCTGTGGCACAGATGCCTCACCCTATTACCGAGTTTTTAATCCAATTGAACAAGGAAAAAGATTTGATGAAAATGGTGATTATGTTCGAAA
>JBJTJQ010000042.1:0-3617 GCA_046095545.1 Candidatus Nanopelagicus sp. | reverse complement strand
GGATTTAACCAGTACCCGTAAGGGTGCACAAAATAGTGGTTCTGGTAAGCCCGCTAAAAAACATAATTCACATAACCGTAAAAGTAATAAAAACAGCGGTGCAAATAAAAATCCATCGCGCCAAAAATACGCCAAACGGGTCGATGAGGTTAGCGCCGGTGGCTTAGTGGTCGATAAGAGTGGGACTAAAGGTTTACTAATTGGCAGATTAGATCCGAAAGATGCCTCGCATGAAAGATTGTTATGGTCGCTACCAAAAGGACATATCGAGGATGGTGAATCCCCTGAACAGGCCGCCATTAGAGAGGTGGCTGAGGAGACTGGGATAAAAAGTGAGATCACTAGATCACTTGGTGTGATTGATTTTTGGTTTATGGCAAGTGGTAAAAGAATTCACAAAACTGTCCACCACTTCTTATTTACTGAAATTGGTGGCAAATTAGCTCCACAGGTAACTGAGGTAGATGATGTTGCTTGGTTTCCGTTAGAGGAGATTGTCACCAAGCTTGCCTATCCCGATGAGCGAAAATTGATTGCCAAGAGTGGAAAACTCTCACCGTGAAAAGGGTTTTAACATTTTTATTTACCCTTATTTTAATCATTACCTCATTGGGTAATTCTTCAAATGCAAATGCGGCAGTGGTAGTAAAGATTTCTGAGCCCACACACAGATTAAGTAATGGCGTATTTATTGATGATCAGCTGGCAACCCAATTATTGCCTAATGGTGATTTAGGGTTACTAATCTATCCGCCTTATCGCGGGGTTAGAGATTGGCAGATAGATCCAGCAACCATTTCAGAAATTGTGGCAATGAGTAATGGGTATGGGATAAGTAATGGCCAAACTCCCACCGGCCAGCAAATTGCAAAAGATTGGTTAGATCAATTTAAAAAGGTTAGTAGGTTTGAAATAGTCTATCCACTTACCTATGTCAATCCATCAAATTACTGGCTTAAAAAAATTGCACCAGAACAGGTTGATTATATAAATGCCACTGGCAAAGTTGAGCTAGATTTATTTTTAGGTAAAGCTACACAAGCGCAATTAATTTCAAATGAAAAACGCCAAAGATTAAGTAAATATGATGAGAGCATTTTTAATTACGCTCAGCGTCAAATTGATTTGCTTTCCACTTTAGTTGATAAAAAAGAGTTAGATTCACTTCAATTAAGGCTGGCACAACTACTTAATCCTGAGATTGATAAGGATCGCAAAGTTTTATTGATTAATGATTTTAATAAATTAATTACCCAATATCGAAATAAGTTGAAAATCACTGGCACAAAATTTACTATCACTTCAGAAAAAGAAGAGTTGCCGATCACGGTAATTAATGATTTTAAATCTACGGTGAAAGTAAAGCTCAGTACTAGAGTTACAAATAGCAAAATTGTGGTTGGGTCAGTTGAAAGTATTGAAATTCCTGGGGGAGAAAAAAGTCAGGTCTTGTTGCCGATTCAAGCATTAGCCTCTGGTAGCTCTGGTCTGCTTGCGCAATTAACCAATTTAGAAAATAAACCAGTTGGCTATCCAGTAAATATCGCATTAAATCTTTCGGTTATCTCACCTGTTGCCACCTGGATTACATCAGGGGCTGCCATACTTTTAATTATTGCTGCCATGGTACAGAGTTGGCGCAGAGTTAGGCGGAAAAAGAATGTCTGATAGCCAACTATTACGAGCATCCTCGGTAATGGCTGCCGGCACAATAGTTTCTAGGATCACCGGCCTGATTCGCAATTTATTAATTGTTGCCTTACTAGGAACAGCTATTTTGGGCGATACATATAACGTGGCAAATACCATGCCAAATATTTTGTATAACTTACTTATTGGTGGCGCCCTAACTGCGGTATTTGTGCCTCAAATTGTTAGGTCGCTAAGAGATTCAGATGGTGGGAAAGCATTTATATCCAGGTTATTTACCTTAACAATTACCTCACTATTCTTGTTAACCCTATTGGGAGTGGTTTTCTCTCCACAATTAGTAAATATATACGCACCAGAGTATGCCGGCGGTGTTGAATTTGATACCACAGTAACTTTGATGCGATATTGCTTACCGCAAATTTTTTTCTTAGGTCTATTTGCACTCTTGGGTCAAATTGCAAATGCAAAGGGCAGGTTTGGGCCCATGATGTGGGCACCGGCCTTAAATAACTTAATTGCGATTGGTTTGTTTTCATGGTTTTTAATATTTAAAGATGATTTAATCCTTGGCCAAATCTCCGATATTGATTTATTTTGGCTAGGGTTTGGCACTACTTTTGGCTACATAGCACAAGCAGTAATTTTGTTTCCTGTACTTAGAAAAAGTGGCGTCAAATTATCTTTAAGATTTGATTGGGCAGATTCGCAAATTATAAAATCATTTAAGTTAGCTGGTTGGAGTTTTGCCTTCGCCTTAATTTCACAACTTTCATACTTGGTGACTATAAGTATTGCCACCAGCGCTGCAGTGAGATCTTTATCAGATGGCGTATTAACTGGTGTTGGGTATACCCCGTACTCAAACGCGTATTTGATACTGATATTGCCACATTCAATTATCACAGTTTCAGTTGTTACTGCACTTTTACCACAAATATCAAATTATGTAATTGATAAAAAATTTGATTTAGTCACTGATTCTTTGGCTAAAACTATTAAGTTAGTGGGTGTCTTTACCGTGCCCTCAGCCGTAATTTTATTTGCATTTGGTCCACTTGTGGCTAATGTGCTTTATTTTGGTATATCAACACAAGATGCCAATTACTTAGGATTAGTACTTTCTGCGTTTGCATTTGGGTTAATTCCAGTAAGTGTGAATTTAGTCTTAATGCGTGGCTTAAATGCTTTTGAAAATTTAAAATCTCAAGTAATTGTTAACTTTATAATGAATGCCATCTCAGTTGTGCTTTCGCTATTAGCAGCTGATTATTTAGAGCCAAAGTGGGTTACGGTGGGCCTAGCCGGCATTTTTACTCTCCATTATTTTATTGGGGTTGCTATCTCACTTTTCTTTATTAAGCGACATGGGATCAATCTGCCGCTTGGTGGATTAATGCTATTTTATGTAAAACTTCTGCTGATTTTTGCACTTATTGTTACACCGCTTTGGTTGTTTAGGGACAGCTTGCCCGGTGGGAATTTAATTCAATTAATAACTGTTACATCTTTATCAGTTGTTTTATACCTTGGTATTTCCAAGCTTTTTAAAATAACTGAGGTCACATCCTTGATAAAAGTAATTAGATCAGGAAGGTAATAAGGTTAGCTAGTGAGCGATATAAATGAAGTCGTAATTGTTGGCTCTGGTCCTGCTGGCTACACCGCTGCTATTTATGCAGCTCGTGCCCAACTTAAACCAATTATTTACGAAGGCTCAGTAACTGCAGGTGGTGCGTTAATGAACACCACTGAAGTAGAAAACTTTCCAGGATTTGCCGAAGGTGTAATGGGGCCAGAGTTAATGGACTCTATGCGCAAGCAGGTTGAAAGATTTGATGCGCAGATAATTACCGATGACATAGTCTCAATGAAATTATCTGGTGATATTAAAGAATTAACTGATGGGGCTGGAAATACAGTTAAAGCTAAATCAGTAATTTTGGCAATGGGATCTGCCTATAAAG
>JBJTJQ010000041.1:0-5921 GCA_046095545.1 Candidatus Nanopelagicus sp. | reverse complement strand
GCTAACACTTTTTCAGCAGCCACATCGGTTAATGAAATTCCCTTGGTCGAAATTTCATTATCTACTGTCACTGATGTCTCTGTGCTCATACTCACTTCTCTCCAATGTTTGCTTAGGCTCATATGTTACTAGTAGTTACAGATGATTTCTGCACCAAAAGCTGTGAGCGTTTACACTTACCTCTATGGGAATAACTGATCTTCTACTGCTTGGTAAAGAGGCTGACCTAGGCAGCGAGCGCGGCGTCTCCTGTGATGGCGCTCTGCCATCACCAAGTGATCCTGGTCTAGTAGAACGCGCAAACCAGGCTAGATCTTCCCTAGGAGATCGAGCCATGCTTTTAGGCCATCACTATCAACGTGATGAAGTAATTGCCTTTGCCGATATTAGAGGTGATTCATTTAAGTTAGCTCAGGCGGCGGCAGATAATCCAAGTGCTGAATTTATTTTCTTTTGTGGAGTGCACTTCATGGCCGAAAGTGCCGATATTTTGACTACCAAAAACCAAAAAGTTATTTTGCCCGATCTTGCGGCTGGTTGTTCAATGGCAGATATGGCCACAGCAACTCAGGTAGAGGATTGTTGGCAAATTTTAGAAAAACTAGGTGTAGCTAAAAAAACTATTCCTATTACTTATATGAACTCATCGGCGGCAATTAAAGCTTTTACCGGAAAAAATAATGGCGCTGTCTGTACATCCTCTAATGCTATGCGCGCTATGAAGTGGGCATTTGAAAAGGGTGAAAAAGTATTATTTTTACCAGATCAACATCTTGGCCGAAATACGGCAGTTCTTTCCTTAGGCTTAAAGCTAGAAGATTGTGTGATTTGGAATCCATGGAAACCAAGTGGTGGCTTAAGTGAGGACCAAATTAGAGTGGCCAAAGTTATTTTGTGGCGCGGTCATTGCTCCGTCCATGGCCGATTCACCGTTGAAAATGTTGAAAATGTTAGAAGAGTATTACCTCAGGTAAAGGTACTGGTCCATCCAGAGTGCCAACATGAGGTGGTAGCAATGGCTGATGTCGTAGGTAGCACTGAAATGATTATCAAAACTGTGAGCGACTCCCCATCGGGTAGTAAGTGGGCCATTGGTACTGAGTTAAATCTGGTCCAAAGACTTGCCCGAGAAAATCCTGATAAAGATGTTGTTTTCTTAGATAAGACTGTTTGCTATTGCTCAACGATGAATCGAATTGATCTACCACATCTAGTTTGGGCGATGGAGGCATTGGTAGCCGGGCGGGTAGTAAATCAGATTAAGGTTGATGATCAGGTGGCAAGGCAAGCAAAAGTTGCATTAGAACGAATGTTGGCTCTACCTTAATCACATGGCTGAGAAAAAAGGCAAACCAACTCCAAAGCGCAAAGAGGCAGAGGCTAAGTTAAAACTCTCACCGCTATCGCCTACTGCGAGTAAAGATGCCAAGCGCGCTCTCAAAGAACAAGCTCGAATTCGAAGATTAGAGTCACGCGCTGCCTATATGCGTGGCGAAGAGAGCGCACTGCCATACCGCGATAAGGGGCCGGCTCGAAGATTTGTTAGAAATTATATTGATGAGCGCCGAAGTATCTCTGAATACTTTTTAGTTTTAATTATGTTGGTTTTATTCCTAACAATTATTCCTATCCCAGCAGTTCAACTAGCTGCAGTTGCCTTAATGTATAGCTCAATGATTTTCATGACGGTAAATGGAATTCTTCTCTCACGAAAATTGAAAAAGCTAGTAGCTGAGAAGTTCCCAGATGAGTCAACCAAAGGTATTGGTATGTATGGTTGGATGCGATCTACTCAACTGCGTAGATTACGAGCGCCAGCCCCACAGGTAGGGCCAACTGTAAAGGGTAAGAAAAAGTAATTTAAGCTCTTGGTTTTGGACTAATTGTCTTTGCAGGATCCTTTTCCACAACAGAACCAAGTGCCTGGTCAATTTCATCCATAATAGTCTTATCCAATTTAACGCCAGCTGCCTTTACATTCTCTTTTATTTGAGATGGCTTAGTTGCGCCAATAATTGCGCTAGATACATTTTGATTTTGCAATACCCAAGCAATTGCTAGCTGGGCTGGGGTTAAATCAACCTTTTTGGCAATGGGAATTAATCGCTGCACCGCTTTTAATATCGGCTCTTTCATAAATCCTGCGATCATATCTTTGCCACCTTTTTTGTCGGTAGCTCTAGAGCCAGCTGGAACTTTTTCACCAGGCAAATACTTACCAGTTAACACTCCTTGGGCAATTGGTGACCAAACTATTTGGCCAATTCCCTCTTTTTGGCTCAACGGCACAACCTCAGACTCAATTACTCGCCACAACATTGAGTATTGAGGTTGGCTGGAGATGAATCGGTAGTAACCCTTTTGATCTTGAATCTTAAGCGCGGCCGCAATTTGCTCTGCATTCCACTCTGAAAAACCAATGTATAAAACTTTGCCCGATCTAATTAGGTCATCAAAAGCACCAAGTGTTTCTTCAAGTGGCGTCTCATAATCAAATCGATGGGCTTGATAAAGATCTACATAATCAGTATTTAAACGCTTAAGAGATGCGTTACAAGATTCCATGATATGTTTACGAGAAAGACCACGATCATTTTTTCCCTTGCCGGTTGGCCAATAAACTTTGGTAAATAGTTCATAGGACTCACGTTTAACACCCTTTAATGCCTTACCCATAACGCTTTCAGCTTTTGTACCGGCATATACATCAGCGGTATCTAAAGTTGTAATTCCTAAATCCAGGGCTGCTCTAACGCACTTGATCGCTGCATCAGATTCAACTTGGGAGCCATGGGTAATCCAATTTCCATAGGTGATCTCTGAGATATACATTCCAGTACTACCTAAGCGTCGGTACTCCATTTGCCAACCCATCCTTATCTGATTTGTAGGTATTTAAAGTATCACTAAAAAGTATTAGAGAAAACCAAAAATATAAGATTTTTTACTAACGCACCCTTGATGGCACAAATGGCAGGGCTACTACTTCAAAAACTGAATCACGTCCTCGTACATCAACCATGACCTGATCACCCTTTGAAATTTCTGAACTGATTAAAGCCAGCCCAATTCCCTTCTTTAATGTGGGCGAAAATGTGCCACTTGTTACCTGACCTATTAATTTTCCACTTTTATCTTTAATCTGCATATCTTTACGGGGAATGGCTCGATCGGTAGCTAAGATTGCCTTTAATTTATGACTTGTGCCATTTTGCTTTTGATCCAACAAGATTTGCCTGCCCGTAAACTTGGATTTTGTTAAATCCACCGCCCAACTTGCTGAGGCTTGAATTGGTGAAATATCGAGAGTTAATTCATGTCCATGCAATGGATAACCCATCTCAGTTCGTAGTAAATCTCTAGCACCTAATCCACATGCGGCCCCACCTAAACCAAGTACTGAATTTAACAATAGATCCCATACCTTGCCGGCATCTTGCCAAGTGGGAATAATTTCAAAACCTAACTCTCCGGTATATCCAGTTCGACATAAAATTGCATCGATACCGTCAAATTTACTCCTGCTAAATGCCATGTAATCAAGTGAAGAATCAATTCCAAATGAGTTTAATAATTCAACTGACTTTGGCCCTTGAAGTGCAAAGACTGCATACTTCTCATGCAAGTTTGCTACAGAAATATCGGCCGGTGCATTCGCCTTTAATACCTCATAGACGCTTGCTGTGTTGGCGGCGTTGGGTATAAGAAAAAAATCTGAATCAGAGTTACGGTATGCGATTAAATCATCAATCACCCCACCTTTGGAATTACACATCAATGTGTACTGTGCTTGGCCATCTATAATCTTGTTTAAATCATTGGTAAATTGCTCATTCAAAAAGTTTGTCGCACCTTTGCCAATTACAGAAATTTTCCCTAAGTGGGAAACATCGAAAATGCCTACGCTACTTCGAACGCAGTTGTATTCTTCAATTGCACCTGTTTTTGGGTACTCAATTGGCATCATCCAGCCACCAAAATCTGCCATCTTGGCGCCTAAGGCCTGGTGTTTGCCTACAATTGGTGAATTCTTCATGAGTTAAACCTACACTTCATATGCTGCATTAAGTAGATTACTGATCCTAATTCTTAGATGACAACTTTTGAGGTTAATCACACCGTAAAATATCCTCTAGGCTTGAGCAATTGAATTGAGATCTTACCGAGTTAAATTGGAGTTAGAGTGGTCAAGGTAAAGCTAACTGAAAAGTTAGATAGTGAAATCTTAGTTGTTGGCTTTGGTACCGTCGATAAAAAGCTAAAGATCGAAGCCGGTCCATCTCAAATAGACTCCGCTTCACTGCTAGCTACCTTGATTGCCATGGGAGCCACCGGCAAAGTCGATGAAGTAATTAAGGTGCCTGGGAAAAATTGCAAAATTATTGCTTTCACTGGCCTTGGTGAAATTGGCTTTGGGATAGAGGTGGAAACTTTACGTAGGGCCGCAGGGGCTGCCGCTAGAGAGTTATCTGGTAATAAAAGCGCTTGCTTTGCACTACCAAGTAAATCAGTAGTTGAGATTTCGGCTATCGCCGAAGGTGCTTGCCTGGGCTCTTACTCATTCCATGAATTTAAGGGAAATAGTAAAGATGATTATAAGAAATCACTTTCACAGGTAAGTGTTTTAACTAAATTCGCCACAACCGCTCAGGCCAAAGAGGCTGCAAAGCGTGCTGAAATAATTGCCGAACAGACTTTCTTAGTAAGAGATCTAATTAATACTCCACCTAGCCACTTAACTCCAATCTCTTTCTCTGAAAGAATTAAAAAGTTAGCGAGAAAATATGGCGTAAAAGTAGAGATTTTTAATGCATCCGCTCTTAAAAAAGGTGGTTTTGGCGGAATCATTGGTGTAGGGCAGGGATCGGTTAATCCACCATGTCTTGTGCACCTTTCTTACAAACCTACTAAACCAAAAAAGAGATTTGCCTTCGTTGGTAAGGGAATTACCTTTGATACCGGTGGCTTGGCATTGAAGCCCGCAAATGGCATGGAGGCAATGAAGTCAGATATGTCTGGTGCGGCTGCTGTTATGGCGGCGGTTTTTGCTATTGCGCAATTAAAACTTCCTATTGCCATAGATGGCTGGGCGCCACTTGCTGAAAATATGGTTAGCGATACAGCGACTAGACCAAGTGATGTAATTACTATTTACGGTGGTAAAAGTGTTGAGGTGTTAAATCCAGATGCTGAGGGCCGATTAGTTCTTGCTGATGCTTTAGTAAAAGCTACCGAAGTTGGAAATAAATCTGGTGGGCTGGACGCCATAATTGATGTTGCGACCTTAACTGGTGCTCAGGTTGTGGCATTAGGTACTAGAACATCGGCGGTTATGACAAACGATGATCAATTATGTGATCAATTTTTAAATGCAACTGCAATTTCAGGTGAGCAATTTTGGCCAATGCCACTACCGGTTGAATTACGCGCATCCCTTGATTCACCAATTGCTGATATTGCAAATATTGGCGAGCGCATGGGTGGGATGCTGGTAGCTGGTTTGTTTCTGAAAGAGTTTGTTGATCCACAAATTCCATGGCTTCACCTTGATATTGCAGGCCCGGCATTTAATACTGGCGCAGCACATGGCTACACGCCGGTGGGCGGAACTGGAATTGCTCTTCGATCCCTGGTTTGCCTGGCTGAGTTGGCTTGCTCACAGCGGTAGCAGGCTAGTAAATGTGTAGTGAGGGGCAACTTCAAATTCGTGGCAAGATTACCTCATGGCCGATTTTGATTTAGTAATTCTCGGAGGCGGCTCTGGCGGATACGCCGCAGCACTTCGAGCCTCACAATTGGGCCAAAAAGTAGTGCTGATTGAAAAAGATAAATTAGGTGGCACCTGCTTACATAAAGGTTGCATTCCGACCAAGGCTTTATTACATGCCGGTGAGATTGCTGATAACACCCGTCACGCTGGT
>JBJTJQ010000040.1:0-79479 GCA_046095545.1 Candidatus Nanopelagicus sp. | reverse complement strand
CCCTGCGCTAGCTGAGGCGAGCGCATCTGCGCCGCCTACGATTTCACTGATCTCTTGGGTAATTTCGGCTTGACGAGCCGCATTTGCAAGTCGGGTTAATGACTTGATTAATTCATCAGCATTGTCAGTTGCTGATTTCATAGCGCGACGTCGAGCTGCATGCTCACTAGCTGCAGATTGCAACATCGCGTTAAATACTCGAGCCTGAATATAGCGAGGTAGTAGTGCATTAAGTACCTCACCTGCATTAGGTTCGAATTCATACATCGGCAAGATAACTGCTGGCCCAGTTGATTCCACAACCTCAAGAGGCAACATTCGTTTTGCATCTGGAGTTTGAGTAATCATAGATTTAAACTCTGTATAAATAATATGTAATTCATCTACACCATTTGGATCTGTTTGAGCATCGGCAATGAAAGCATTGATTAATGCATCAGATACCTCTTTAGCATGGGCATAATTTGGATTATCGGAGAATCCACTCCATGATGCAGTTATCTTTCGATTTCTAAACTTATAGAAGTTAATACCTTTCCTACCCACTAAATATGGATTTACTTCAAGTCCTCTTGATTGCAGTAAGGCAATTAATTGATCTCCCTCTTTAATTGCCGCATTTGAGTAGGCACCTGCCATACCTCTATCTGCGGTGATTATTAATACCGCAGCTCGCTTTGGATGAGCAGATGCAGTAGTTAAGGGGTGATTGGCACTGGATAAGGATGCAACCGCAGATACTGCCCTAGTTAACTCGTTGGCATAAGGAGATGAGGCGGCAACTTTTTGTTGCGCCTTAACAATGCGTGAAGCTGAAATTAACTCCATCGCCTTGGTTATCTTCTTAGTCGCCTTTACCGACCGCATTCGGCGGCGGTAAATTCGAAGTTGGGCACCCATGATTTTTTCTCGTCTCTTCTTATCTCTTTATCGCCGGAACTTGTCTAGTAATTTGTTCATTGTCGACCTCATCTAGTGCATCAGCTTTTTTCTCATTTACTACTGGTGCAACTGATGATTTAAATTGAGTCTTAAAGGTGGCAATCGCCTCTTCTAGGGAAGCGACAGTGTCGTCAGATAGTTCACGAGTTGTTGAGATTACATCAAAGATTTGTTTGCGCTCACGGGCAATAAAATCTAAGAACTCAGATTCAAATCTACGAATATCAACGACTGGAATTGAATCCATCTTGCCAGTAGTTCCAGCCCAGATCGAGGCTACTTGACGCTCTACTGAGAATGGTGAGTACTGTCCTTGCTTTAGTAATTCAACCATTCGAGCACCTCGCTCTAATTGCGCCTTTGATGCGGCATCTAGATCTGAACCAAAAGCAGCAAAAGCCTCCAACTCACGATATTGCGCAAGATCAAGGCGTAAGCGTCCGGCAATCTTCTTGATCGCCTTTGTTTGGGCAGATCCACCAACACGAGAAACTGAGATACCTACGTTAATCGCTGGGCGAACTCCTGCGTTAAACAAATCAGTCTCCAAAAAGCACTGACCGTCAGTGATTGAGATTACGTTGGTTGGAATAAATGCTGATACGTCATTTCCTTTTGTTTCAATAATTGGTAATCCAGTCATCGAACCACCACCCATATCATCAGATAATTTTGCACATCGCTCTAATAAACGAGAATGTAAATAAAAGACATCGCCAGGGTATGCCTCGCGACCTGGTGGGCGCCTTAGCAATAGCGATACAGAACGATAGGCCTCAGCTTGTTTTGATAGATCATCAAAAATAATTAATACATGTTGGCCCTTATACATCCAATGCTGACCAATAGATGAACCGGTATATGGTGCTAAGTATTTAAAGCCCGCAGGATCAGATGCCGGAGCGGCCACAATTGTGGTGTAAGCCATAGCACCTGCCGCCTCTAATGCTCCCTTAACGGATGCAATCGTTGATCCCTTTTGACCAATCGCAACATAAATACATTTAACCTGCTTCTTTGGATCTCCGCTCTTCCAGTTCTCTAACTGATTAATAATTGTGTCAACTGCAATCGCAGTCTTACCAGTTTGCCGATCACCAATAATCAACTGACGTTGACCGCGGCCGATTGCAGTCATTGAGTCAATTGCTTTAATACCAGTTTGCATAGGTTCTTTAACTGGTTGGCGTTGAACTACAGATGGTGCTTGAATTTCAAGAGCTCGAGTAGTTTCAGCTTTAATCTCACCTTTGCCGTCAATTGGCCGACCAAGGGCATCAACAACTCGACCAAGGAAACCATCACCAACTGGAACAGAGAGAATTTCTCCAGTCCGGCGAACAGTTGTGCCCTCTTCAATTCCGGTGAACTCACCTAAAATAACCACACCTATCTCGCGAACATCTAAGTTCAAGGCAAGTCCTAAGGTGCCATTTTCAAATTTTAGTAACTCATTGGTCATAGTCGAAGGCAAACCTTCAACACGTGCAATTCCATCTCCTGCCTCGGTAACGCTACCAATTTCATCCTTGGCAGCTGCTCCTGGCTTGTATGCAGCGACATGTTTTGCCAGTGCATCCCGAATCTCATTCGGGCTGATCTTTACTTCGGCCATCTTCTCTCTCTTCTCTCTTTAATTAACAGGTGCTTTTTTATCACCTGTTAAAACTAACTTACGAGCGCTCTGCTCGCTTCTGCTAAACGATTGACAACTGTGCCATCAATTACATCATCGGCGTATCTAATTGAGATTCCACCCAAAACTTTTGGATCTATTTCGATATTTATATGCACTTCTCTGCCCATTTGCTTAGTTAAGGCTGCAATAAGTGCGGAGGTTTGGCCCTCAGTTAATGCTATTGCAGTTTTCACATGCGCAACTAATCGATTTCTACTATTTGAAACATAATGTGAGTAGGTGGCAAGTGTTGCATCAATAGAGCGACCACGGCGAAGCACAACCACCCGCTTTAACAGATTGATGGTCGGTAATGAATACTTACCTGATACAACCGATTCAAGTAGTGCGAGCTTATTGGAATCAGTATCAGATGCTGTGTTTAAGGCTTGACGAAACTCTGGATTAGCGATTAAAACTCGTGCAAAATCAAATAATTGATTTTCCAGTAACTCTAACTCACCGCTTTTATCAGCGGAAGCGCAGGTAGATTCCACTGCTAAATTTTCGACAGCGTCAGCGATCTCAGCTGGATTAGACCACCTAAGTGCTACTGCTTGAGAAAATAGTTTTTTTGCGGCCTCAGTTATATTTTTACCAAATATGTTTGAGATTAACTCTGCTTTAGACGCAGCATCTCTTGAATTATCTGTTAATGCACGGCGTAGCCCAACTGATGAGCTAAGGACGGTAAGCACGGTAAAAAGGTCAGCTGAGAATTGGGTAGCCTCAGTTGCTGATTGTTTGCTTACTAAATCAGCTAAAGATTTGCGCAGAGTCAATATGGATGCTCTACTGCTTCCACCCAAAATTTTCATAATTACTTACTCTTCTCCAGATCTGCAATAAATCGGTCAACAATTCGAGATTGACGGACCTGGTCATCTAATGCTTCTCCGACAATCTTTCCGGCCAACTCAGTTGCAAGTGCGCCAACCTCATTACGCAGTGATGTAAGCGCTTGCTGACGTTCAGCTTCAATTGCAGCGGTAGCTGCAGCGGTAATTCTGGCTGCTTCTTCGGCTGCTTTACTTCTGAGATCTTCAATAATTGCAGCGCCCTGAGCTCTGGCATCCTCTCGGATCTTCTGTGCCTCACCACGAGCTTCATTTAATTGGGTTGTGTACTGAGTTAATGCTCGTTCTGCTTCAAGTTGTGCGCGCTCTGCTTTTTCCATTCCACCTTGAATTGCTTCGGTACGCTCTGCAAATGCTTTTTCAAACATTGGCACAACTTTCGATCTAAGCACCAGGAACAGCAATGTGAATGCAACAAAACCAACGATAATCTCAGCGGTGTGCGGAATTAATGGGTTTAGCTCCTCACCCGCCGCCCAATTACTAAGGGTATTTGACGACATGTTTTGGTAAGCCTTTGCTTTTTAAAGTACGAAAGCTAGAACTAGACCGAACAGAGCCAATGCTTCCGCTAATGCAAAGCCTAGGAATGCTATCGGCTGCAAAACGGATCTAGCCTCTGGTTGGCGTGCTACACCACTTATGTAAGCAGCGAAAATCATGCCAGTTGCGATTGCAGGTCCGATTGCAGATAGGCCATAACCGACCAGGTTGAGTGTGCCTGTCATTTTCTTTTCCTTCTTTCTTTGTTGGTTGGTTTCTTTATTTTGCTTCTCTATTTGTTCTGTTAGTGCTCATCTGCTAACGCGCCCGCTATATAGAGAGCGGTTAGTAGAGTAAAAATATATGCCTGCAGACACTGCACCATAAACTCAAAAAAAGTTAGGGCAATACCAAAAGCAAAGGCAAATGGTGAAACTAACTTTAGGCCAATTGCACCCGAGAGCAGGTGTTCTCCTCCTAAAATAAAAACGAGCAAAAGCAGGTGGCCAGCAAACATATTCGCAAATAAACGCAGTGAGAGTGTTAGCGGTCTGACTAAGAAGTAGGTTGCCACCTCAATCGGAGTCAAAAGAATATAGACTGGCTTAGGCACTCCTGGCATAAACATAATCTCTTTTAGGTAGGCGATTAAGCCTTTGTGCTTTACTGCAACATAGTGAAAAACAACAAATGTAAATATAGCTAATACATACGGAAAGCTAACTCTAGACATAGTTGGAAATTGTAAAAATGGAATAATTCCAAATAAATTGTTGGTTAAAATAAAAGTAAAAAGAGTAAATAGATATGGTACAAATCGCATGAATTCATGCCCAATTACATCTCTTGCTAGATCATTTCGGACGAAACCATAAACAGATTCACCTGCAAATTGAAACTTTGATGGCACAATTGCAGCTTTTCTGGAAGAAAGAATAAAAAATACCGAAATTAAAACTACTGAGAAAAATGCTAAAAATACCGGTTTAGTAGTAAATGGATTATCACCAAATACTGGAGGTAAATTAAAATCTGCAGTACTAGGTGGTTTAAAACCATCCTCACTTGCTAGATATGCGCCCACTAGTTCTCCTGAATATTTGTATATGGACTTACCTGCGCCGATAGGGAACAAACGGCTACGGGCGAAACCCTATTAGGTATCTAGGAATTATGTGAAATTTACCAGGGTAGAAATTGAGCACTAAATGCTGAGAATCCAGATTGGGTGATATTAATCGCGTCCAAATCGAAGCCATACTAGATAAATGGAGGCCCCAGCACCTAGTAATAAGCCGATTAGTAAGAAGTAAGAGGTATCCAGCCACTGGTCAACTCCCCAGCCAATACCACCCCATATTAAAAGTCCCGATAGCAAATATCCGACAATAGACCAAAGGGCATTCTCTTCATTCTTTGAGTTATTCAAGTCATCATTTTTTGAGTTGTTCACAAAATGTCTCCTTCTTTTTTCGGGAAAGGTAATTGAACACGCAACTTCAGAAAGCTACGTACCTCTCCGAATAACCATGCCATGGTAATCAAGATGGCGCAGATTGCAAAACTTCCTCTATCTACAGTGCTTCGATCTGTAAATCTCGTCACTAACAGAAGAAAAACTCCCATAAAAACTACCTTGGCAAAATAAGAAAACATGGCCAGTGCCATAGTAATCATTGGGTCTAAATTACGGGAAATTCGAGCAACTAGTAAATGAACACTGAAAAATATAATGACAGTAATCGATGCTAAAAATGCTCCAATCGCACCAGATCTTCCATTAAGTGTTGCCATAACGATTAGCGAAAGAAGAGCGGTGATGGCTGCTGGGATTATTGCGCCTTGCCATAACGCTTTATCACTTGATTGATTATTACTCATGAGATGTTCATTACTTGTCGAAACTTAATTAATAAAATCGAAATTCCAAAGATAACAGTTCCAGCTAAGAAGGCGACCCAAATTGGCGAAAATGCTGCTATTACTGTTGGTAGAGCAAACATCGCGGTCCAAAAGTACAAAACAATTGTGGTTCGCTGCTGAGTCAACCCTAATCGCATTATGCGATGGTGCAAATGCTCGCGATCGGCATCAAATGGTGATCTTCCCGCTTTTACTCTGCGAACAATTGCCATTATAAAATCTAGGAGTGGTATCGCTAAGATTGAAAACGGCAGTAAAAGTGGCAGTAGAACATTTCCACCATTTTCTTCTGTTATTGCCGAAGCGTCGACCTGACCGGTGAGAGTTATTGCCGATGCGCTAATTAGTAAGCCTAGAAACATAGCGCCAGAGTCACCCATGAAAACTTGAGCTGGATGAAAATTATGTGGCAAAAAACCAAGACAAAGGCCGATAACTATCGCGGTTATTAATGATGGTGCACCAGCTCGATTTAGACCATTTACCACCGCTAATAAATATGAGAAGGCAAAGAACGATGCGGCACAAATCATCACTATGCCGGTGGCTAATCCGTCTAATCCATCAACAAAATTAATTGCATTGATAACCACCATTACAAACAAAACTGTTATTAACTGTCCGATATTTGTTGGCAAGGTAGTAATTCCATTTATTGGCAGCCACAAAATTTGCACTCCGTAAATTAACAATATGCCAGCTGAAAGTGCTTGGCCAGCAAATTTTGTAATCGGATCCAAATCAAATCGGTCATCTAACATTCCTATAAATAAAATTAAAGTCCCACTCAAAAAAATTCCAGTTGCTTCCCTGCTGAAAGATTTTTCTACTAGTGGTAGGTAATTAACAATTACTAAAGTTAAAGCCATGGCGAGCCACATTGCTAAACCACCCCACCTTGGGGTTGGTTCAACATGGACATCTCTTGATCGAATTTGAGCGATGGCCCCGGATTTAATGGCTAAATCTCTAACAAAAGGTGTAATTAAATAGGTAATTATTGCAGCCAGTAAAACTGTTACTAAATACTCGCGCATTTAATTAGTTTTAATTTTTTGGTTCTGGATAAACTGGAAACTTCGCAGTTAACTGATGTATCTCAGCTCTAATATTTTTGGCTTTGCTTTCGTCTGAGCCATCCTTTATAGCCCTGGCAATTAATCCTGCAATTATCTTCATTTCAGGCTTACCCATACCCTGGGTTGTAATTGCCGCTGTGCCAACCCTAATTCCGCTGGTTACGGCAGGGGATTCTGGATCAAAGGGTATTGAATTTTTATTTAAGGATATTCCTGATAATCCGCATCTTTCATCAGCTACTTTTCCATTTATTCCAGTTGATCGAATATCAATTAATGCAAGGTGAGTTTGCGTGCCACCGGATACGGCTCGCATTCCCTCGCTTTGTAAATCCGATGCCAAAGCTTTACAGTTTTCAATAACTTTCTTAGCATAATCTTGATAGGCAGGTGTAGCACACTCTTTTAGAACAACAGCTTTACCCGCAACTGCGCTCATATTTGGTCCACCTTGAATGCCAGGAAAAACTGCTTTATCAATAGCTGCTGCATGTTGGGCTTTAGAAAGTATCATTCCACCGCGTGGACCACGAAGCACCTTGTGGGTAGTAAATGAAACAACATCGGCAAATGGAACTGGTGATGGGATAGCTTTACCAGCTACTAAACCAATAAAGTGAGCAGCATCTACCCACATAATTGCACCAACCTCATCGCAAATCTGTCTTACCTTTTCAAAATCAATCAAGCTTGGATAGGCGGTTGCGCCAGAACAGATCATTTTAGGTTTATGTTCTATGGCTAAATCTCGCAATTGATCATAATCAATTAATTCATTATCTTGACGGACACCATATGAAACTACATTAAACCACTTACCAGAAAAATTTACTTTAGAGCCGTGCGTTAGATGCCCGCCATGAGGAAGTGACATCGCAAGCACTGTGTCTCCTGGTTTGGTAAACGCTTGATACACCGCAATATTTGCACTTGCTCCAGAGTGCGGTTGCAAGTTTGCGTGTTCGGCACCAAATAACGCCTTTGCTCGCTCGTTTCCTATTACTTCAACCTTATCTACCTCTTCACAACCACCGTAATATCTTTTACCTGGGTAACCCTCAGCGTACTTATTTGAAAGTGTTGAGCCCATTGCGGCTAAGACTGCAGAGGATGTGAAGTTTTCACTTGCAATAAGTTGTAGATTTTTTCTTTGACGCTCTAGCTCAAAGAGTAAAACGGAAGCGATTTCAGGGTCTTGACGCTCAAGCGA
This sequence comes from Candidatus Nanopelagicus sp., assembly GCA_046095545.1. Lineage (GTDB taxonomy): Bacteria > Actinomycetota > Actinomycetes > Nanopelagicales > Nanopelagicaceae > Nanopelagicus. Next base: position 71,307 of record JBJTJQ010000040.1, on the reverse strand, counting down.
ATTAAAGTCTGGCCCATAGTACTTTTCATTTAGCGACATAGGAGAAGCCTAAAGGTTTGTTGTAGAAAGTGAAGGGATCAGTGGTTTTAATTGCATTATTGATACTGCGCCTTCGCGCTGAAGCATGATTTGATCCTCAGAAAACTCTAGGATCGTCGATTGCCCAGCATTTTCCAATATCCCTTCATCAAATACCGCACCAACATCGCCCTCACGAATAATGATTTGTTTCAAATCAACAATCGCTGACCTACCAGTAAATGCTATTGAAGCTGTAGCAAGCGGGCCAGATTTATCTAAAACCTTACTTATGAATTTTCTATTTGGCACGCGCACATTAATCTTACCCAACCGCCTGTCATCTCCTAGATCCCAATTAAGGCCTGGTTGGGATTTTATTGTGACTGAAAGCGGTCCTGGCCAAAATTTTTCCAAAACTTGCTTTTGTTGAAAATTTATTGGTTGAGCAATTCCTGCCAAAACTTCAATTCCTTTTATGAATACTTGAGCTGCTATACCTTCAGTATCACCACGCATTATATGAATACTCTTAACCGCTTTAGCATTGAAGGCATTTGCAAGGTAGGCATAGCCCGACTCTGTTGCAACAATTATTATTTCGCCAGAATTTAGATATCTAACGGCTGAATTAACTGCCTCAGTTAAGCTGGATTCGCTGTCAATGAAATCTCTAACTCTCTCTGCCATGTTAAGTTATCGCCTTCTTGCGCTAGTGAATCTATCTCTACCGGTTAGATCAGCATGGGTTTGTGGCAAAGTAAATTCTTCTTTGAGTGCTTGCTTAACTAAATCAGATTGTTTTTCATGATGTTCCATAATAAAAATCCCCCCAGGCTTTAATAATCTAGCGGCCGAATCAATAAATAATTTAGGGATCTGCATTCCATCTACTTTGCCACCCCGCAAAGCGATTTCAGGCTCAAAGCCTTCTACCTCTTGCGGTAATTTTTCATCATCTGGAATATATGGTGGATTTGCCACAACTAAATCAGCTTTCACACCAGGTAATGCAGTTAGTACATCCTGTACAACAATCCTAATTGGTAGGTCATATTTTGCGATGTTTTTATTTAACCATACAACTGCAGGCTCTGACTTTTCTACAGCAATAACTGAAACACTTAATCCCTTCAGGGCTGCTTCAGAGGCAATTGCAATTGAAATTGCGCCACTTCCGGCACCAAGATCTATGACACTTTTTGCCTCATTGCTATATTCCATTGAGGTTAGAAAGCCAATTGCTCGATCTACTAGTAATTCAGTTTCTGGACGTGGAATTAGTACCCCTTCGCCCACCTCTAAGTCTAAATACCTAAATGGTGCACTGCCAGTTATGTATTGAACCGGCCTACCTAAAAGTCGTTGACTAATTAGTTCTTTGTACTCGGCTGTAATTGATTCCATTCGATCATTTGGTATCTCCAAAGCCTGAGTGTGAATCTCTTTACGAGATACACCAAGTATATGGGCTAAAAGAAGCTCAGCATCTACTATAGAAATTTTGTTTTTCTCAAACTGTGTAAGAGCTTGTCTTAGTAGCTCTTTCAAGAATTACCTGCGATTAACTTTGCGGTTCGATCAGCATCTAGTAGTGCTTGAATTACGGCCTCCAAATCACCGTTCATCACTGAATCTAGATTATTCGCCTTGTAATTTACTCGGTGATCACTCAAACGATTTTCAGGAAAATTATAAGTTCTGATTCGCTCACTTCTATCTACAGTTCTAACCTGACTCTTTCGTTCTGCTGCTGCAACTCTTTCAGCCTCCTCTTGGGCTGCTGCTAACATGCGAGCGCGCAAAATTCTTAGTGCTGATTCTTTATTTTGCAGTTGGCTCTTTTCATTTTGACACGCAACCACAATTCCCGTTGGAATATGGGTAATTCTTACCGCAGAATCAGTGGTATTCACGCTTTGTCCACCCGGACCAGATGATCGATAAACATCAATTCTCAAATCATTCATATTGATATCTACATCAATTTCTTCAGCCTCTGGCAAAATTAAAACACCGGCAGCGGAGGTATGGATTCTTCCCTGAGACTCAGTCTCTGGCACCCGCTGTACTCGGTGAACGCCGCCTTCAAATTTTAATTTCGCATATGGAGTTTGGCCAGGTTGGACGTTAGATTTAGATTTTATTCCAACTGAAAGATCCTTGTATCCACCCATATCACTTGGCGTAGCATCAATAACCTCTATTTTCCAACCTTGCTTTTCGGCATATCTTGAGTACATCCTGAATAGATCACCAGCAAAAATTGCTGACTCATCTCCACCAGCCCCAGCTTTAATCTCCATAATTACATCTCGATCATCATTTGGATCTCTTGGCAGTAATAACTCCTCTAGAATTTCACCAGCTTTATCCTTACTTTTTTCTAACGCCTCAAGTTCAGATACAAATGTAGGATCGACCTCAGCCAGCTCTTTACCAGCATTGAAATCATCTTCGGCTAATTTGTAAGCGCGGTAGCCAGCAATGACTGGCCCTAATTGTGCATAACGCTTTCCCAGCGATCTAGCCTTGTTTTGATCATTATGAATTGCTGGATCTGCCATTTGAGCCTCTAATGATTCGTACTCAGCTAATAGCTCATTTACCTTTGCAAATCTCTCCATTTATACCCTCCCTTCTTCAAATATGTATGTAAATTAAAAAGAGAGCACACTCCATCTTTCGATGCATGTGTGCTCTTGTTAAGAAAACTACTTGGTACCGGACTTATCAGCCTTTCCAAAACGCTCCTGGAATTTGGCTACTCGACCACCAGTATCAAGAATTCTTTGCTTACCGGTATAAAACGGGTGACAAACTGAGCACACTTCAACGTAAATTGAACCACTTTCTTTTGTGCTGCGGGTAGTGAATACCTCACCGCAACCACAAGTTACCTTGGTCTCCACATATTGTGGGTGAATTTCATTCTTCATATTTCTCCTTGTTTTTTACTGGATCAAATTCATTTCCTAAAAAATGAACTTGTGAACCAGTAGGACTAGTGAAGTACTAGAGGGGATAAGAATAACTCTCAGTGCTATGTGGTCAAAATTGACGCTTACTTAAGCGTCAACGCTCTCCTTGTTAGAAGAGCTGCCAGATGAAGATTGCTCTCCACCAATAGTTGTTTTTTGGATTTGCAGCAGGAACTCAACATTTGATTTGGTGCCCTTCATCTTCTCAAGTAATAGTTCAAGGGCTTGTTGTGGCTCAAGAGCATGCAGCACTCTACGAAGTCGCCAAACAATACTTAACTCTTCAGTACCCATGAGAATCTCTTCTTTTCTTGTACCAGAGGCAACTACATCAACAGCTGGGAATATTCGCTTATCGGCAAACTTACGATTGAGAATTAGTTCCATATTGCCAGTTCCTTTAAACTCTTCGAAAATAACTTCATCCATCTTTGATCCGGTATCAATCAAAGCCGTCGCCAAAATAGTTAATGAGCCGCCATTTTCAATATTTCGCGCTGCGCCAAAGAATTTCTTAGGTGGATATAGGGCAGCAGAATCAACACCACCAGAAAGAATTCTTCCAGAAGCTGGGGCGGCAATGTTGTACGCCCGTCCTAAACGGGTAATGGAATCAAGTAATACAACCACATCATGACCTAGCTCGACTAATCTTTTTGCTCGCTCAATTGCAAGTTCGGCAACAGTAGTGTGATCATCAGCTGGGCGATCAAATGTTGAAGCAATAACCTCTCCCTTTACTGAACGCTGCATATCAGTTACCTCTTCTGGGCGCTCATCTACAAGCACAACCATTAGATGGCACTCGGGATTATTAGTTGTAATTGCATTTGCTATCGCCTGCAATACCATCGTTTTACCAGCTTTAGGTGGTGAAACAATTAGACCACGTTGACCTTTACCAATTGGCGAGATCAGATCAATAATTCGAGTGGTTAAAATATTTGGTTCAGTTTCAAGTCTTAATCTTTCTTGTGGATACAGCGGGACTAATTTAGTGAAATCCACTCGCTCTTTAATATTTTCAGGTTCAACACCATTGATAGTTTCAACTCTAACTAAAGCATTAAATTTTTCACGACGTTCGCCCTCTTTGGGTTCACGAACTGATCCAGTAATTACATCACCCTTGCGTAAACCGTATTTTCTGACCTGTTGAAGTGAAACATAAACATCGTTTGCGGATGGCAAGTAGCCACCAGTCCTAATAAATGCATAACTGTCTAAAATATCGAGTAATCCACCGACTGGTAGTAGAACATCATCTGGTCCAATTACAATTTCGCGCTCTTCACGATGGCCACGATCGCGATTTCTATCCCTGCCACGATCACGTCCTCGATCTCTACGATTATCTCTGCCGCCGAAACGTCGGTGCTCACCACGATCTGAGTCACTGTAAGAACCAGATGAGTTATTTGAATTATTCACTGCTGACTCACCACCAGAATCATTTCTATCAGCCTCTGAATTATTGTTTCTATTATTTCGATTATTTTGTCGTTCCATACGACGAGCCTCTCGTTCATTTTTAGCAGCCTCGCGATTTGCTGCCTGCAGGTCTGCGATAGATTGCACTAACTCAGCTTTTTTAAGGGTAGATGCGTTTTCAATACCAAGCTGTCCAGCAACTTTCTTTAAATCACCTAAAGCCATATCTACTAACTCAACCGCATCTGAGCGGCTAGTCTTTTTCTTATCTGCCATTTACTTATTGCCATTCTTTCTTATTCATATTTTTATTGAGAAGTACCCAGAAAAAAGGTTTTAATTTTTGGGATTTTTATTATTTCTGTCGCACTTTCCGACAGGGGTAAATCTACCACACTCAAGAGATATTGGGAAAAGCGCCTACTGTGCCCCGGTTTTGGCTATCTCTAGTTTTAAAGCATTAAACCCGGGAGCCAATGATGCCACCTGATCTATCTCGTCTTCACTGTTTGAGTACAAAACCATAACTGAAGGGCCTGCTCCAGAAACTACCGCCGCAAGACCTGCGCCACGTAATTTCTCTACCAAGGCAATAGTTTTTGGCATTGCAGATTCTCTATATCTTTGGTGTAGTAAATCTTCAGTGGCCGTAAATAATAGATCTGGTCGCTCAGCCAAAGCATGCACAAGTAAGGCAGATCGGGATGAATTAAGAACCGCATCTTGGTGGGGAATATTCTCCGGCAGAAGTTTTCTTGCTTTAGTAGTAGCCAATTGATTTGCCGGTATAAGTAATAATGCTTTTATTCGATCATCAACCTTTAAACTAACAGCTTTTCCAACTTCAGTACTAATCCCATTTACACTAACTGATTTTTCAATCCAGGCAATTGTTGCACCACCATAAAAAGCTGCAGCAATATTATCTGGATGTCCCTCTAATTCTGTTGCTAATGTAATCAAATCATCATTACTCATATACTGCTCACCGGTTAAAACTAAAGATCTGGCAAGAGTTAGGCCACCGACAATTGCACTTGCTGAGGAACCAAGCCCTCGACCATGTGGGATAACATTCAAAGCTCTAAGCGCTATGCCTTTTGGTTTAGCTCCCATATGCTCAAAGCCACGCAACATGGACTTAATAACTAAATTCTTAGCATCTTTCTTTACCTCAGCTGCTCCTTCGCCGCTGACATCAACATCAAAGTTTGGTTCATCTAACACTTGTGCGGCATAGCGATCACGTAGCTCTAGCGCTAAGCCAAATGAATCAAATCCAGGACCAATATTGGCGCTAGTAGCTGGCACACTGACCTGCGCCATGGTGGCTTTGAAAGTTACACCACTATTAACTTTCTTTGATGCCATTATTTAAGACCAATTATCTTTGCAGCTCGTTTTAAATCAACTGGAATTACAATCGGTTTACCAGCAGAGTTTAAAACCCACTGCACATCTTTTAATCCATTACCAGTAACCGTTACAACTATTAGTTGCCCCTTTGGTAGTTTTCGTTGTTCTTTCTTTTTAATTAAACCAGCAAGGCCTGCAGCACTTGAAGGTTCAATAAAGACACCTTCTTTTGCCGCCACTAATCTATAGGCATATAAAATCTCTTTGTCAGTAACAGAATCGATTAAGCCCTTAGAGCCTACTTGTGCTGCCACAGCCTGATCCCAAGAAGCTGGATTTCCAATTCGAATGGCAGTTGCAATAGTTTCAGGGTTTTTAACAATTTTATTCTTAACAATTGGAGCAGCGCCAGCTGCTTGAAATCCCCACATCATAGGTAAATTTCTTACTACGCCAGCTTTTTTATACTCTTGATAACCCGCCCAATAAGCAGTTATGTTTCCAGCATTACCAACTGGCATGACATGAATATCTGGCGCAGTTTTTAACATATCGACCACTTCAAAGGCTGCAGTTTTCTGACCTTCAATTCGGAAAGGATTTACTGAATTCACTAGTGATACTGGATAATTTTCAGATAATTCTTTAGCCAGAGTTAAACAATCATCAAAGTTACCCTTAACTTGTAATAACACCGCGCCATGAGCAATAGCTTGAGCTAGCTTGCCCATTGCAATTTTTCCTTGTGGGACTAATACCACAGGTTTCATTCCTGCTTTTGTAGCATAAGCAGCAGCACTTGCACTTGTGTTACCGGTAGATGCACAGATTACTGCTTTTGCACCATCCTCTGCCGCTTTTGAAATCGCCATGGTCATACCACGATCTTTGAAAGAACCAGTTGGGTTAGCTCCTTCAACCTTTAACCAGACTTCATTACCTAGTAATTTAGAAAAATACTCGGCATGAACTAATGGCGTCCCACCCTCACATAATGTTATTACTGGTGTTTGTTCAGTTACTGGCAGCCATTTTCTATACTCATTAATCACACCTTGCCATTGATGAGCACCTGATTTTTTACCAAACAAATTAGCAATAGACATTAGTTAATTCCCTCTACTCGCAAGACGCTAGCGACATCGGTTACGGCAGATAGTTTGCCCAGATCTTTTACAGTTGCACTCAATGAGGATTCGGTAGAACTATGGGTCATCACAATTAACTCAGCCTTATCGCCTGCACCAGTTTGCCGAACTGTTTGAATAGAAACTTGATGCGAGGCAAAAACATGAGCTACAGATTCAAGCACACCGGGCTTATCTGCCACATTTAATCGAATTAAATACCGAGTTTTAGTCTCACCAATTGGTGCAATTTTAAGATCTGCGTAATCACTTTCTTTTGGCCCTATGCCACCTGAAACTCTATGCCTAGCAACCGCTACTAGATCACCAAGTACTGCACTTGCAGTTGGCTCACCACCAGCACCTCGTCCATAAAACATCATCTGTCCAGCGGCTTCGGTTTCCACAAAAACAGCGTTAAATGAATCTTTAACTGATGCAAGTGGGTGATCCTTTGAAATTAATGCTGGGTGTACTCGAACCGAAATACTTCCGTCAGTAGTTAACTCTGCGATCGCTAGTAATTTAATTACCATATCAATAGCTTTAGCAACCTTCACATCAGCAGAAGTAATTTTTGAAATTCCCTCGCGATAAACATCAGCATCTGTAACTCTTGAGTGGAAAGCAAGGCTCGCCAAAATAGCTGCCTTAGCAGCTGCATCAATACCTTCAACATCAGCAGTTGGATCTGATTCAGCAAAACCAAGATCTTGTGCTTGCTTAAGCGCATCTGCAAATGCTGTCCCATTTTCATCCATTTTCGTCAGGATGTAGTTAGTTGTACCATTAACAATTCCCATAACTCTTAAAACATGATCTCCGACCAGAGATTCTCGTAGTGGACGAAGAATTGGAATTGCGCCTGCGACGGCTGCTTCATAATATAAATCTACATTCGCTTTATCAGCGGCCGCATACAAAATTGCCCCGTGTTTAGCCAGCAAGGCCTTATTTGCAGTCACAACCGATTTTCCATTTTTAATTGCATTAAGAATTAGATCTTTTGCTGGGTCAATACCACCAATTACTTCAATTATTAAATCTATTTCTGGGTCAGAAACAACTGAATTAGAATCGCTTGTAAATAAATTTGCTGAAAGACCCTCACGCTTAATTTTGCTATCTCTAACTGCAATCTTAACTAATTCTAGATTTGCTCCGGCTCTAGAAGATAGGTCAGTCTTATTGCTAATGAGTAGTCGGGCAATTTGTAGCCCAACAACGCCGCAGCCCAGCATCCCTACTTTCAGTGTTTTCATGGAAGTAAGTATCTCAAATTTATGACAGTTGCCGTGGCGCTTGATCTACATCCAGATTAAGCAAATCTTGCTCATTTTCCCTGCGCACAATCAATTTGGCGCTGCCTTTTTGTACTGAAACTACTGCTGGACGTGGCATGTGGTTGTAGTTGCTTGCCATGCTCCGACCATAAGCTCCAGTTGCTGGCATTGCAAGTAAGTCACCTGCCTTTACATCTTCAGGTAAATCAACATCAACAATTAGAATGTCGCCAGTTTCACAATGCTTTCCAACTAATCTGCTTTTTACTGGTTTTGCACTTGAAACCCTATTTGCTAAAAATACTGAATATTTTGCACCATATAAAGCAGGTCGAATGTTCTCACTCATTCCACCATCAACTGAAATGTATCGACGAATTGAACCATCATCTAAAACTACATTCTTACTTGTCCCAACGGTATAAATTGTTATTGTTGTTGGACCCACAATTGCCCGACCTGGCTCGATTGAAATTTTAGGTATAGAGATTCCAGCTTTTTTACACTCAGTCTTAATCACTTTCGCAATTTCAGGAATTATATAATCAGGTGCAATCGCACTTTCAGATTTGGTATAGGCAATACCAAATCCGCCACCAATATTTAGATCAGTAAGCTCCTTTCCATACTTACCTTTAAATGTAACAAGTACATCGACTAGTCGTTTGGCTGCTAATGAAAACCCATCTAACTCAAAAATTTGGGATCCAATGTGAGCGTGAATTCCAGCCAAGTTAAGCGATTTTTCTAACATGCATTGCTCGATTGCTTCACTGGCACTTCCAGAGGCAATTGAAAATCCAAATTTTACATCTTCATGTGCAGTAGAAATAAACTCGTGAGTATGTGCATCTACGCCAGGGGTAAGTCTCAAATAAATCTTTTGAACCTTACCTAGATCTTGAGCAATCGATGAGACTCTTTTAATTTCGTCAAACGAGTCGATAACAATTGTTCCCACACCTGATGCAATGGCTAACCTAATTTCATCTTCAGATTTATTATTTCCATGAAATTCAATAGCCGTAGGTGGAAATTTAGCTGCCAAAGCCACTTGTAATTCACCTGCACTACAAACATCAATACCGACATTTAATTCTTTAAGCCATTTAGCAACTTCAATACTTATAAAAGCCTTGGCCGCATAGTAAAGCTGGCAATCTTCAAACTCTGATTCTAATGCTGCTTGCCAAGCGTTGGCCCGTAAGAAAAAATCGTCTTGATCTATTATAAAAGTTGGTGAACCAAACTCTTTGACTAATTTTTGGGCGCTGCAGCCGGCAACTGAAAGATCACCGCCAAATTCATTCTCCTTGGCAAATACTAAATTACTTGAGAATAATGAGGTTGGATAATTTTTACTTTTCATCACATCTTCTCCGGTGCACTAACACCAAGTAAATCTAAACCATTGCTAATCACTTGGGCGGTAGCAAGGCAGAGAGTGGCTCTGGCAGAGTTTAATTCAGTAGGTTTTTCATCCCCTAATGGCAGTACTCGACAATCGTTATAAAAGCGATGGTACTGACTTGCTAAATCTTCAATATATCTAGCAACTCGATGTGGCTCTCTTGCTTGCGCGGCAGCTGAAACAATTCGTGGAAACTCTGCCAATAGTCCGATTAATTCTCGTTCTCGCTCATGAACTAAGAGAGCTGGATTAAAACTCTTGATTTCATAATCAATTCCATAATCTTTAGCATTTCTAAGTACTGCACAAATTCGCGCATGTGCATATTGCACATAATAAACAGGGTTTTCATTTGTGTTCTTCCGTAGCAGGTCAACATCCATAACCATGGGGGTATCAGTAGGAAATCTAATTAGAGTGTATCTAGCAGCATCTTTGCCTACTTTTTCTACTAACTCTTCTAAAGTAATAATTGTGCCAGCCCGCTTAGATAGTTTTATTTCTTCGCCACCTTCAATAATTTTTACCATCTGGCCAATCAATACCTCTACGTCTTTATCTTTATCATCACCAGCACATGCAGCTATAGCCTTAATTCTTCCAACATATCCATGGTGATCTGCTCCCAACATATAAATACAAAGATTGAAGCCGCGCTCTCTTTTACTCACATAGTAAGCAGAGTCCGATGCAAAGTACGCAAACGAACCATCGGATTTAATCATTACGCGATCTTTATCATCACCAAAGTCAGTCGTTCTGAGCCAGGTTGCACCCTCTAACTCATATACATGCCCCTGAGCTTTTAATTTATTTAATGAATGATCAAAAAAATCATTTTCATATAAAGTTTTTTCTGAAAACCAAACATCAAAATGGGTTCCAAAATTATCTAAAACTTGATTTTGTTGAGCTAATTGAAGTTTGTATCCAGCATCACGAAAAGCAGCAATCGATTCACTCTCTGGCAAGCTAATTAAGTCGGGATTACTTTTTTGTATCAGATTTGCTAGATCTTCAATATATGCACCATGATAACCAGATTCAGGTCGTGGTTGATTTAATGCTGCTGCCCTAATTGAGGCGCCAAATAAATCCATTTGATTTCCGCGATCATTAATATAAAACTCACGTGTAACTTCAGCGCCAGCGGCACTCAAAACTCTGCCCAATGAGTCGCCAACAGCCGCCCAGCGAGTATGTCCTAAATGAAGTGGCCCAGTTGGATTTGCACTTACAAACTCTAGATTAATCCTTTTCCCAGTTAGTAAATTACTGGAACCATACGCTTTTCCAGCAGAAATAATCTTAGGAATAATTGCCGCCTGGCTTGCAGCGACCAAAGTTATATTTATAAATCCAGGCCCGGCAATTTCTGTCTTGCTTATACCTGCTGGAGCTAATAAATTATTACTGTTCATAGAATCGACAATCACCTGCGCAATCACCCTGGGCTGCAAATTTGCCGGCTTTGCAAGCGTTAATGCAATTGAAGTTGCATAATCTCCATGGTCGCGATTTTTTGGTCGTTCTAAAATAATTTGAGCAGGAATCTGGCACTGAAGTAAATTTGATTTTTTGGCTATTTCCAGCGCTTTATAGATTGCCGAAGCAACCTCACTTTGCACTGAATCTTCACTCATTTGAGCAAGGTTACCCGCTTGAGCTTGCTAAAGGTCGCTGAGTTTTGGTGATGCCGCTATTTAAGCCGTAATCTTTGCCCCTCACTTACTTGGCAATGCGGGAGTGGTGAAATGGCAGACACGCAGGTCTTAGGAACCTGTGCTTCGGCGTGTGGGTTCAAGTCCCACCTCCCGCACCAGTTGTATTTAATAATTTTGTAGGGAAGGCTAGAGGCATGGCAGATAAAAATTTCTTATCATGGGTTGGATTTAAGGGCGAGGATGAAAATAAGCCTGCGCCATCACAAAATGCGTTAGAACGAATTCGCGAACTGGAAAGTCAGTTAAATGATCTTCGCTCTAGGCGTGATATCACGGGATTAAGCCGTGAAGAGTTTGAAATATTAGCCACCGAAACTGCAATGAGCATTATTAAATCTGCTCAACAACGTGAAGCTAAGGCCAATGCATCGGTTTCTAGGATTGTAAATGAAACAAATAGAGCAGCCAAAGAAAAATTAGAAAGTGCTGAATCTAAAGCAAAAAGTATTCTTTCATCGGCTGAGTCCCGAGGTCGTAAATATATATCAGCTGCCGAAGATGATGCGGCTGAACTTATTATTAATGCTGAAGGTAAAGCTGATGAGATATTAAATAAATCTGCACGTGAAGCAGCTCAGATGACTTCAGCAGCAAGACGAGATGCTCAAAAATTAATTGAAGATGCTTCAAAAAATATTGTCGACTATCGCTCTTGGCTATCCTCTGCAATCTCTGAAGCCGAAAGATTACACAGAGCCCAAAATGCCTCTCTAAATGCAGCAGAGCACGCAATCCAGGAGTCAAGACAAAAACTAAAGCACGCCTTTGATCGACTTTCCCAATTGCAAATGGATATTAATGCAAATCTAGATGGCCAAAATAGACCTGCTGGAAAAACTTATATACCAGGCGCTGGCAAAAAAGCAGCTGCTGCTGCAGCTAGAAAACAAAAAACAGCTAACAGTAAAAATCAGAAAAAGAAGTAACCTAAAGTTTGAAGTTAATAACTTCATATAGGTGATATTTTATGAGTTCAAAAAATACAACTGGCAAAATAGGCATCCGCCATATCTCCTCGATTGATGGCCTTAGAGCAATTGCAGTTACTGCAGTGGTGCTCTATCACTTAGGCATCTCTTGGATTCCAGGTGGATTTCTAGGTGTTGATTTATTTTTTGTCATCTCTGGATATGTCATTACTCGTTTAATTCTGGATTCAATAAATCAATCTAGCGCATTAGATCTACGTGCTTTTTATGCTGCACGATTAAGAAGAATTTACCCAGGTTTATTATTCATGATTATCTCCACCATTATTTTTATTGGCGTTTGGGCACCGGAGGCAATAAAGAGATTCTTGACTGATTTACCCTATGTATTAACCGGCACGATGAACTGGTCACTTGTTGCCAGACAGCAAGATTACTTTGAAACTATTGGTCGACCACCACTGCTTCAACATACTTGGTCACTTGCTGTTGAATTACAGTACTACTTAATTTGGCCCATCATTTTACTTGCAGTTTTAAAGTATTTTGGCAAAAGGCATATTGCTCGTTCAGCATTAATTATCGCCATGGTATCTGGTATTGCATTATTTTTTGTATCTTTCCAACTAGATCATTCAAATGCTCAGCAAGTTAGCCATGTTTATTTTGGGACAGATACACATTCAATTGGCTTATTTCTAGGATCAGCACTTGCTGTCTCTTGGATTCCCCAAAATCTAAGTGCTGATATAGAAAAAAGAGCTCAAGATGTAATTGATGGAATTGGTGTAGCTGGTTTATTAGGTTTAGTTGCCACATTTTTATTTATTGATGCAAACAATGCCAGTCTTTATCAAATCGCTTTTCCATTAGCTGGAGTATTTGGGTGCTTGGTAATTATCTCCTTAGTTCACCCAGCATCAAGATTTGCGCCAATTATTAGTAGTGCCCCCTTTCGCTGGGTAGGGCAGAGAAGTTATGGAATATACATATGGCACTGGGTTATTTTTCAAGTCACCCGTCCCAGCGTTGATTTAACTGGTGAAACTTGGGCGCTTTATTTAGCCCGAGTCTTACTGGTGCTAGCGCTAGCTGATATCTCACTTCGTTGGGTAGAGATTCCATTTCGCCAAGGAGTTGTTCAAAACTGGTTTAGAGGAATGAAGTATCGCTCAGCTAAAGTAAAACTTCGTCAGCAAATATCTATTTTGGCTTCAATAGTAATTGTGCTTGCCATTACATCATCCATTTCAATTCAAGCTATAAACAAGGGCGATCAGATTGCAACCGATATTACCCAAAGTGCAAATGATCAGAATTTTGAACAGAAAGATCTCGCTGACACAACTGGACTTTGGGTTACTGGCGATAGCGTGATTTTAGGTATTAGAAGTAAATTAGAGAGTAAAGAGCATGTCTCATTGGTCAATGCCCGAGTTGGCCGACAAGCTCCTGAATTGTTAGCCGCACTCCGGGTAGACCAAGTTGCAGTGCCAGAATCACCAGTTATCTTTAATCTAGGAAATAACAATGCTCTTTCTGAACAAACAGTGATTGATATTTTTGAGGTGGTTAAAAACCAACCCCAAATTATTGTGGTGAACACTGCTGTTCCAAGAGCTTGGCGAGAGCAAAACAATTTAATAATTTCTAAAGTTGCATCTCGTTATTCTAAAGTTACCTTAATTGATTGGGATCGAATTTCGAAAGATCGTCCAGAGTTATTTGCACCAGATGGTATTCATTTAAGCCCATTAGGTTCAGATGTTTATGTAGATTTAGTATTGAGTGCGCTAATTAAATAAGTTAGTTAAATAATTTGTAAAAAATAGCCCCTGATTTCTCAGGGGCTAATTTAATTAATTGTTACGGTTTAAGACCAGCTACCTGGCAAACCATGAATCTTGCCTTCAACAACTTTACCATCAGAATAAACTGTTGAGACCTTAACCTGCACCCAACCAGAGGTATCGTTCTTGGTAATTTGTTGCTTGAACTCAGTCGCTGGCACAGTTGCCACCAAGCGCCAATCGCCTACGCCGTTATCGCGTAATTCAACGTTGTAGCCAGTAATACCAGCAGATGCTGCTGGTGCTTTCCAATTAACCATGGCGCCAGTTTCATTATAAATTGAAACAATTCCTACTGGAGCTTCATAAGCTGTAATTGGAGTTTCACCTGGCTCAGTTGTTGGCTGCTCAGTTGGTGTATTACTTTCTGAAGCCATTGGTGATGGTGTCACCGTTGTTGACTCAGATGATGAATTTTGAGAAATAACTGCAACTGCCAGAATTAAAATACCAACTACTACTGCTATCACAACAGCCTTAGAGGATCCTGCACCACTGCTCTTGCTAACTGAGACTGTTCTAGTGGATGCAGCAGCTCTTGGGGTAGTTGAAATTGATGATATTGAAGATCGTGATGATCCGCTAACTGGTACTGCTGGTATTGAGTACCGAGTTGATGAACGGGCGGATCGCTTTGCACTCTTTCTTACGCTTTTCTTAGCAGAAGATTTTTTTACACTCTTCTTAGCTGAAGATTTTTTTACACTCTTCTTAACACTGCGTTTTGCAGATGCTTTTTTAGCTGCTTTCTTCTTTGCTGCCACTTAAAACTCCTTTAGTCATTTACGCTAGTTAAGTTCACTAACCTTATTTAGATGAAGATATTCCTAGGGAAGGATGAGATAAGGATACAACACCGAGTCCATGATTTATTCGAATGAAATTAGAGCAGTTCAAGTAGCAGTGGTGCGATTGCCCGTAATGCCCGCCCGCGATGGCTAATTTCATCTTTTGCCGCAGGAGATAATTGCGCCAAAGTTTTATCAAAACCTTCTGGCAAAAAGATCGGGTCATAACCAAAGCCATAATCACCATGTGGTTGTTGAGTAATTTCACCCATTAACTCACCTAGCGTCTGGTGCTCGGCTTTACGGCCACCGGCAGCTGGTTGGTAAAAAGCGACCACCGTTTTAAATTGTGCTCCCCGGCTGCCAGCTGGTGTATTGGCTAATTGGGTTAAAACTTTTTCAATATTTAATTTATCCCTAACCTTGGCATCAGATCCGCTATAGCCCGCGTATCTGGCTGAATAAATTCCAGGATCGCCATTTAATGCGTCAATAAATAATCCACTGTCATCTGCTAAGGCAGGTAGCTTTGTAAAATCTGATATTTGCTTAGCTTTTAGCCAAGCGTTTTCACTTAAACTCTTTCCATTTTCAACGACCTCAGGTAGATCTGGAAAATCAGCTAGACCCAGAATCTTAACTTCAGCAGCTAAATTACTTAGTAATCTTTCCAACTCTGCAATCTTGCCAGTATTTTTTGATGCTAAAACCAACTTAGACATTTTGTGAAATTATTTAGATAAGGATTGGATTTGAAGTTTTGTTAAATCAGCACAGCCTTTTGCGCCTAAATTTAATAATTGATCTAGTAAATTGCGATCAAATGGCTTTCCTTCAGCAGTTCCCTGCACCTCAACAAAATTACCATCACCGGTGCAGACAATATTCATATCAGTTTGAGCCGCAACATCCTCTTCATAGCAAAGATCTAAGGTTGGTATGCCGTCTATGATTCCAACTGAAACTGCCGCAACTGATTGGGTTAAGGGATTTGATTTCTCGGCAATGTGGGAATTTGATTTTGCCCAAGATATCGCATCAGCTAGGGCAACATACGCCCCAGTAATCGCAGCTGTTCTAGTGCCACCATCTGCTTGCAATACATCACAATCAATCACAATTGTGTTTTCACCTAATGCTTTCATATCTACGATGCCACGTAAGGATCTGCCAACTAATCTGGAGATCTCCTGAGTTCTGCCACCTAACTTGCCCTTAACACTCTCGCGGTCTGATCGAGTATGGGTAGCTCTAGGCAACATGGCGTACTCACTTGTTACCCAACCCTCACCCTTACCAACTAACCAGCGGGGCACTCCTGGGGTAAAGGATGCAACACATAAAACTCTAGTCTTACCAAACTCAACTAAAACTGATCCTTCGGCATTATCTAACCAATGGCGGGTAAATTTAATCGGCCGTAATTGATCACTTGATCTGCCATCGATTCTGCTAATGATTTATCTCCTCTTTTTTCTCTAATTAAATTTAAGCGCTTAGTGCTACCTTTAAAGTTGTTAATTCTTAGATGTTAAATCTTATTAGTAACTGATACTACCTCTGGGCCTAGAAATCTTCGTGCTAAAGCGGCAAAACTGCTTGCATCCCCAGTTGCCACAAATCTATGTGTGGCAGGTGAGCTTTGGGTACTTAATAAATCTGCCTCAACTAAGGTTTTATACAGATCCTTTGCCGTTTCCTCAGCGCTGGAAACTAAGGTGACATCATTTCCCATGACATAGGAGATCACACCAGTTAACAATGGATAGTGGGTGCAGCCTAAGACGAGAGTATCAATCTTGGCCTGCTGCATTTGAGCTAAGTAATCTTGGGCAATTTTTGTAATCTCATCCCCTGAGGTTTTACCCTGTTCCACAAACTCAACAAATAATGGACAGGCTTTAGAGGTAATTTTTAATTGCGGTGCCGCAGCAAACGCATCTAAGTAAGCTTTGGAATCAATAGTAGCGGTGGTGCCAATAACGCCAATTTTGCCACTTCTAGTAGCAGAGACAGCTCGGCGAACTGCAGGTTGAATAACCTCAATTACTGGGATGGCGTAGCGCTCGCGTGCATCACGAAGCATTGCAGCACTTGCAGTATTACAAGCAATCACAATTGCCTTGACGCCAGCGGCAACTAATTGGTCCATAATCTCTAGCGCGTAAGTTCGAACCTGGGCAAGGGGTCTTGGGCCATATGGGCCGCGGGCGGTGTCTCCAATATAAAGAATTGATTCACCAGGTAGTTGATCAATAATTGCTCGGGCAACAGTTAAGCCACCAACTCCAGAATCAAAGATTCCAATCGGTGCATTTTTACTGGGCACAGAATTACTGGTTGCGGAGTTGATGGCCATTTGAGGTAAGTGTAAATGCAGCCATCAGAAGTAGTGTGATTAAAAAATGTCCGATTTGCCCTCTTTTATCTAAGAAATCTTAAGAATTTAAGTGAATTTGGGGTGGATTGTCTTGATGAACTGGCAGGTAACCACCACTCTAAGCCTAGGCAATAAGTCGTAGCCTGCATATGAGGTTATGAATATTTGCTGGCTTGTGCCCAAAAGGACATAAGCAAACTAAATGCCTATGGAGGCTTTTTAGATGAACTCAATTGCATTATCTGCAGATCAGTTCGGCATCGTTTACAACATCCTTTCATTTGGACTTGTATCAATGCTTGCCTGCACTATTTACACACTAGTTTCACAATCTCGAGTACTACCTAAGTACCGGACAGCTCTTGTTATGTCATCTATGGTGACATTTATTGCTGCTTATCACTACTTCAGAATTTTCAACTCATTTGATGATTCTTTCGTAGATGGTTCACTAAAGGTAGGAACCGGTCATGGAACATTCAACGAGGCATATCGCTACGTTGACTGGATTCTGACAGTACCACTACTTCTTGTAGAAGTAATTGCAGTACTTGCTCTTGCTAAGGCAGCGGCTTCTTCGTTAATCAGCCGATTAGTTCCTGCATCAGCAGCAATGATCGCACTTGGTTACCCAGGTGAGATTTCAACTGACAACAACACCAAGGTTCTATGGGGTGTATTGTCAACAATACCTTTCCTATACATTCTGTATGTATTGTTCGTCGAGCTTTCAAAGTCTCTAGATCGTCAACCAGCAGGAGTAGCTGCGACTGTAGGTCGTCTACGTTTGCTATTGATCGCAACTTGGGGCGTTTATCCAATCTCATACTTACTACCAATTCTTGGTCAAGATGCATTGGATCCGGCAGCATTTGTGAATCGTCAGATTGGTTACACAATTGCAGACGTATTAGCTAAGTGCGTATTTGGTCTAACAATCCTAAAGATTGCAAAGATGAAATCCGTAGCTGAAGGAATGAAGGACGACCACTAATCGTCTCTAATTAATTGAAATGGGGCTGAGAAATCAGCCCCATTTTTTTATCGCTATAGATGATTAAGTAAGTTCTCCTGAATACCACCCAACCAAAAATAGACAGCAAAAAGTGGTTTTTGTTGATCGGTATCAGGCATCAACTCATAACTTTCAAAACTGCTTTGATCAATATTCAGCCTGACTGAAAGTGCCAATCTCAGATCATTAATTGCTATTAACCATTGAGTTGGATCACTGATGGCAATATCGGCTCGCTCCAACTCATGATCAACTGGAAAAACTAGCTGCTGCCTTAGGAATAAAAGGTGATCTTGCTTTAACTTTCGCAATGCCGGCTCTGTATATTTACGAAATTCATCCGCGCTCTCTGGATCTGGATATGCATTTGGTAAAAGTCGCTTAAGTACAGGATCCTCAGGTTGAGATATTGGCGATTGGATGTTGCCTAGGCTTGCTGTCATTAGTTGTGCGAATGGATCATCAGATTGATAGTGGTGATTGAAATTGCCTTCTCCTAATAATTCAAGCAGCTGTTCAACAAGATTAATTAAAATATGTAGTTCATCGTTGCTCAGCGCTATTGATAAATTTCCAGCTGCTGGAGAACCTTTAAACTCGCCCATGATCTTCCCGTTGAAGTGTTGCCCAGAGTCCATGCTCATGCAAACTTTGAACTGCTCGTTCCATCTCTTCTCTAGTTCCAGAAGCTACAACTGCTTTTCCTTCATTATGAACTTGCATCATTAGTTCATGCGCTTTTTCCTTTGAAAATCCAAATAATTTAATAAACACATACGTAACGTAATTCATTAAATTAACTGGATCATCCCAAACAATAGTTACCCAAAGGTGATCAAAAAATTTACTTAAATCTAATACTTCTTCAACTTGGGTTTGGGAACTCATGCCCTAATTATCTAACTAAAACTGTGAAGAGTTCACTACTTCCAGCAGAATTTTTTACCCCAGCTTCTATCACGATCTGATAAGAATGAATCCCTGGAGTCGATTGAGTAATGGCAAAATTAAATGAACCATTGATATCGGTTGTATAGGAACCTATCGACTTTCCATCTTGCAATACAGATAACTTTATTCCTTGGGCTGCCGGCAGAATTTGGCCAGAGATTGGATAAGTGGCACCTACTTTTATAGATGTTGGGAGCGGCAGGATAACTTTTGGAACCACCGAGATACTCTTTTCAGAAGTTATACCTTCAGTTCTTTCCCAACTGCCCTCTGAAACCAATCTAATTAGACTTTTCTGACCAATAACTACAGGAACCGAAATCGCACCGGTGGCATCAGTTATACCGGCAGCTAAGCTGCGCCAATTGGCATCATTGCTATTTTTAATTTCAAATCTAACATTAAGGGCTGATACGGGAGTCTTGTCTGGTAATTTAAATGTGGCTGTTAGATTAAAGGTCGAACCATATGAAATTTCCGCTAAATCAGCCGAGATAGTGCCAATTACTTGGTCAGGCGCAATAGATTTAGCAATTTCGCGAACCGCACTCATTGCAGCCGCATTTTCCATCCCAAAGGTCCAAACAGCTATTCCGCCCAACCGATATTTACCAACTAAATTTGTTCGTGCGGCATAACTTCTCTCATCAGGAAACCAAACTTTTCTAGTTGCGGTACAAGCAATTGCTGAGTTAGTTGGATCCATGTAAGTTTTTATATAAGTGAATGTTGATTCAGCGTGTGTGCTGTTGTAAGTAGGCACTGCTTTGTTATTTGAAGCCAGATTCAAAGCTTCACGCATAACAACAGCTGCTTTTGCCCCCACAACTACAGAAGATGCAAATACTGATGGGCACACACCATCTACTTTTGTTACCCAATCTCGCCCATAACCTGGAATTCCTAGAAAAACTTTTGAAGCTGGCATCTGAGTAACTGCGTACTTAACCGCATCCTCAGTCCATTCAAGTGGTCCTATGGGGCCTGGTGTGGTTGTTGAAAAATCATAAGCCATGATTCTGAGTCGATCTATATACGGACCAATCTCACTCCAAGAGTAAACAGAGTTACCTGCTCGCTTTGTCTCTTTAGCAAAGTCTGGAGGGGTGGTTACAGATAAAAGTTTATTTCGTGATCTTAGTTCACCTGAAAGTTGTTTTATAAAGGAAATCCAATTGGGCTTAAGTGCAGGCCAAGTAGATCTTCCATCTTTGGTATAAAACGTTTCAAAATCTAAATCAATTCCATCATAGTTCTGCTTGAGAACTAATTCTTTAAGGTTTTGAACGATAGTATTTCTAGAACTTTCATTTGCTAATAGATTTGCAAGAACTAATCTTCCGTTGTCATCAGTGATTGTTGGAAGTAAAATAATATTGTTTGATTTTAACCTTGCGATAACTTGCTCTTTTGGAGTTGTGTATTTTCCAAGTGCATACTTATCTTTCACATTCACTCCACCAGTTAAGCCATACCAAAATGGCGAGACATCTCTAAGTAAATCTAGGTTACCTTCAACAGTTGGAAGATTTCTGCTTAATGAATAATCTGGTAACCAGCCAGATAAAATTCTTCTGGGAGGATTCTCTGCTGAAGCTGGAATAGTGGTTGAGAATAAAAGGATTGCTGCGAGTAGAGCGATCGTAGATTTACGCGATTCCATGAATTTTAGGGTATCGGTTAATTCTGAGAAATTACTTTAAGCGGGCGTGAATCTCTTTACATGTTGGGCAAATTGGAAATTTTTCAGGATCTCTATTTGGTATCCATTTTTTTCCGCATAAAGCTCTAACCGGTTTTCCTGTAACTGCAGATTCTGTTATTTTATTCTTATCGACATAGTGCGAAAATCTCTCGTAATCACCATCATCTGTTGGTGCCAACCTTGCATCAGCGAGTACCCCAGATTTACCAGATTTACCGCGTAAATCATCGAGAAAGCCCATGGGCAAATCCTAATCCAAAAATATCGCCTACCATTTACCAGTGAGCACAAAATTAAAAGACCTACTGCGTACATCTGACTTATCAAAATCAGATATTGAGCTACTACTTGAAACCGCAGGCAAGTTTGCCAGCAATCCGTTGCGCTCGAAAAAGACTTTGGCCAAAAAAACTGTTGCGATTTACATGACCAAATCTTCAACTAGGACTCGTTTAGCCTCGGAAACTGCAGTGGCCCATCTGGGTGGAACCCCAATCTTCCTTCGTGCAGATGAGATGCAAATTGGTAGAGGTGAAACTATTTCAGATACTGCAAAAATTATCTCGGGTTTTTGTAGCGCTCTTATTGTTCGAACTTTTTCCCAAAATGATGTTGATGAGTTAGGAAATAATGCATCTATTCCGGTAATAAATGCCTTAACTGATGATGATCACCCAACGCAACTTTTAGCGGATTGGATAACTTTAAAAGAAAATTTTGGAAAGAGTATTTCGAATAGAAAGTTAGCTTATGTTGGTGACGGTAATAACGTCTCTACTGCTTGGTTAATTATGGGTGCAACTATGGGTGCTCACATTGTTGTTGCCACTCCAGGAGGTAAGTGGGCACCAAATGAAAATGTTATTAAGCAAGCAAATGAAATTGCGAAGAAATCAGGCGCAAAGATTGAAATCTTAACCGATGCTAAATCGGCCGCGAAAAATGCTAGTGCGATTTATACTGATGTTTGGATGTCTATGGGAGATTCAGAATCAGATCGTGCTGAAAAAATGTCAGCGCTAAAACCATTTATGGTAACCCCTGAATTAATGTCACTTACTTCTTCAGATTCAATATTTATGCATTGCTTGCCAGCACATCGAGGTGAAGAGGTTTCTACTGAAGTTATTGATGGCCCAAAATCTGTTGTCTTTAGACAAGCATTTCATCGAAGAACTACGATCCAAGCATTGCTCTACCACCTGAGTAAGGGTGACTTAAAAGGAAATAATTAAAGTGAAGGTTAGGTAAGGTAGGCGAATGTTCATTTCAGTACCAAAGGAGATTAAGCCTGGCGAGAAACGGGTTGCACTTGTCCCAGATATTATTTCAAAATTAACAAAATTAGGACATGAAGTCTTCATTGAATCTGGCGCAGGGGTTGCGGCACAGTATTCTGATGAGCAGTTTTTAGCTGCTGGAGCACAAATTAAGCAAGGTGATGTATTAGCTAATAGCGATGTGGTTTTATCCGTACAACCACTCACACCAAACCAAATTAAAAATTTAAAAAAAGGCGCTTTAACTATTTCATTTTTATCACCAACTTCATCAACTGATTCCATTGATGCTGCAGTTGGCGCATCAGTTACAGCACTATCACTTGAATTAGTCCCTCGAATTTCCAGAGCACAATCGATGGACGCACTAACCTCACAAGCGCTTTGTGCTGGATATAAGGCAGCATTGGTTGCTGCTGAATTGTCCCCTAAGTTTTTTCCGTTACTCATGACCGCAGCTGGAACTGTCACACCGGCAAAAGTTGTTGTACTTGGTGCCGGAGTTGCTGGTTTACAAGCTATTGCAACAGCAAAGAGATTAGGAGCAGTTGTTTCGGCATATGATGTTCGACCTTCCTCGGCTGATGAGGTTAAATCTATGGGGGCAAAATTTATTTCATTAGAGCTTGAGGCACTAGAAGGTGCTGGTGGTTATGCAAGAGAAATGAGTGAAGAACGTGCAAATAAGCAACGTGAATTACTCACGCCATACATCGCTGCGGCGGATGTATTAATTACTACAGCTGCAGTACCTGGTCGAGCTGCCCCTCAATTAGTTACTTCAGCCATGGTTTCACGCATGGCACCCGGATCAGTTGTAGTTGATTTAGCAGCGGAAAGTGGTGGAAATGTTGAAGGTTCAGTTTCTGGTGAATTAGTAATTACGAAAGAGGGCGTAAGAATTTGGGGTGCAAAAGATGTTCCTAGCCAACTGGCATTTCATGCCTCAATGCTATTTTCAAGAAATGTCGTAAACCTGCTCTTATTAATGAATAAAAGTGTTGATGGAAAATCAACTGGACAGATAGAGCCTGACTTCTCTGATGAAATTATTGATTCTGCAACACTAACCCATAATGGAATTAGAAGAGAGAAGAGTAAATAATGGTAAATGAATTAATGAGCAATGAAATAGCCTTGCTCGCTATTTTCCTACTCTCGATTTTTGTAGGTTTTGAAGTTGTTTCTAAAGTTTCTACAACTCTGCATACGCCACTTATGAGTGGGGCAAACGCAATTCATGGCGTTATTCTGGTTGGAGCAATTGTGGTAGCAGATCATGCAAAAACAACTCTAGAGATCTCACTTGCTATTGCGGCGGTGATTCTTGCAACGATCAATATGGTCGGAGGATTTGTTGTGACCGATCGAATGTTGCAGATGTTTAAAGGCAAACCTAAGGAAAAGAAAGTTAAGGGTGAAGGCAAATGAGTCGCAACCTTTATGATCTAATTGGGCTGGCAGCGGGAATTTGTTTTATATTGGCATTAAAAGGCTTGTCTTCACCAAAGTCGGCGAGAAAAGGTAATTTAATAGGTGCACTCGGTGCAACAATTGCCACAGTTATTGTCTTTTTTTATGCAAATAATGGCAAGGCATTAAATAATCAAACTTTAATTTTGGCGGCTATTGGTTTTGGGGTGCTTGTCGGTGTTCCTGCGGCAAGAAAAGTACAAATGACTCAGATGCCACAATTAGTTGCACTATTCAACGGCGTAGGAGGTGGTGCAGCTGCGCTGGTGGCAATAGTCGAATATCTAAAATTAGGCAATGAAGCAACTGTGGCGGTTGTTGTTGCCACTGTTTTTACTGTAATTGTGGGTTGTATTTCCTTTTCCGGCTCTATTATTACATTTCTTAAACTTCAAGAGCTAATGACAACTAGACCTGTTGTTTTTCCTTTGGGTAGACAAATAATTGCAATCACCTTAATTGGTGTTCTGATAAGTGGCGGGTGGGTAATTATTAGTGGTGGTACAACACCATTATTGATTAATGGCTTGTTATCACTGATATTTGGTTTACTTTTTGTGTTACCAGTAGGTGGTGCAGATGTCCCAATTGTGATTTCACTATTAAATGCATTTACTGGATTAACTGTTGCCGCATCTGGTTATGTACTTCAAACAACTTTATTAATCATTGCTGGAACTTTGGTAGGAGCTTCAGGCACAATTCTCACTAAATTGATGGCAGAGGCCATGGGTAGGTCTTTATTTGGAACTCTATTTGGGGCTTTTACTGCAAAACTTCAACAAAGCTCTGGTGAGGCTGATACTAGGCCAGTTAAATCTGGATCAGCAGATGATGTCGCGATATTACTTAACTACGCACAACGAGTTGTAATTGTGCCAGGATTTGGATTAGCGGTTGCACAAGCCCAACACACAGTTCGAGAATTAGCCGATTTACTCTCAACAAAAGGTGTTGATGTTGCGTATGGAATTCATCCGGTTGCAGGTCGTATGCCAGGTCATATGAATGTTTTACTGGCCGAAGCCAATGTTCCATATGAACAACTAGTTGAGATGGAGGAAATAAATCCAACATTTCCGCAAACCGATGTTGTTTTAGTAGTTGGTGCCAATGACGTTGTTAATCCAGCTGCAAAAACCACACCTGGATGCCCTATTTATGGAATGCCAATTTTAGATGTGTCACTGGCTGCAAACGTCATATTTCTTAAGAGATCTATGCGCCCAGGATTTGCAGGAATTGAAAATGATCTGCTTTACGAAGCAAAAACAACTTTATTGTTTGGAGATGCAAAGGATTCGCTAACAAAAGTAGTGAGTGCGCTTAAAGCTCTATAAGGAATAAGCAATAACTCAGTTTTGTTATAGGATTTATAGACATTTCGATGTATAGGAGAAATTTTGCCAGCAGTTACTGTTAAAGATATAACTGTCCTACCTCGCGTAATCTCAGATCCACTAGCTCGTGCACGCCGAGTTAAAAGTATTACAACCGCTCCACAGGGACACGAAGGGGAAGGTTTTCCGGTTAGAAGAGCATTTGCTGGTGTTGATTTGGCGGATTTAGATCCATTTATTCACTTAGATCAAATGGGTGAAGTTGAATACGCCCCCGGTGAACCAAAAGGAACGCCATGGCATCCGCATAGAGGATTTGAAACGGTTACTTACATTATTGATGGAATCTTTGATCATTACGACAACCATGGTGGTGGTGGAACTATTTCTAATGGAGATACCCAGTGGATGACTGCTGGAAGTGGAATTTTGCACATTGAGACTCCACCTGAGCACTTAGTAGTCAGTGGTGGGTTATTTCATGGTTTTCAATTATGGGTAAATTTACCAGCTGCAAAAAAATGGTCCCCGCCTGCCTACCAACATTTAGTTGCTTCAGATGTTGCACTTTTATCCTCTGAAGATGGCGGAGCGTTACTAAGAGTTATTGCCGGTGAAGTTGGAGGACATAGCGGACCCGGCGCTACACAAACACCAATAACTTTGGTGCATGCAACATTGCAACCAGGAGCAGAATTAAGGTTACCTTGGAATCAAAGCTATAACGCATTAGCTTATGTTCTAAATGGTTTTGGTTCAGTGGGTGAGGAAAAACATCCAATTACTACCGGTCAACTAGTTACTTATCGCGATGGTGATTTAATTGTTATCGCAGCGGATAAAAATCAGGAATCTAGGTCACCAACATTGGATGTTTTAATTTTAGGTGGACTCCCGATTAATGAACCGGTTGCCTGGATGGGTCCATTTGTGATGAATACTAAATCTGAGGTTTTAAAAGCATTTGATGATTTTCAAAAAGGGGTGCTCGGAACGGTGCCACCTGATTGGAGTAAATCTAAGCGCCCTACTCAAAGAGATGGAATTGGATATAAATTAGGTGGAGATCTAAGGGGAGTGCACGGAACTCCGGATGAAATGCAAGAAAGTTAATAACTAGGACTGAGATTTCTTCAGTCCTAGTTGCTTCTTAGTTCACTAAGTAGTTGCTTTTTCTTTCTTTGAAATCTTTAACCAAGATATAAATCCCCAGATTACAAATGGAAGATAAATTGCATACAAAGTTCCAGTTGGATAATAGCCATTGCTAAATGCAAAAGGCACGCCAACTAAATCTACCGCTACCCAAACCAACCAAAATTCGACATATCCTCTGCTCATTCCAAAAGTGGCTAGTGCTGTACCTGTAAATATCCAGGTATCAACTGCTAGCCAGGTTCCAGTTTGGCCTAAGGATTTAAACAGTTGATATGCCAGAGTGTAAAAAATAACAATGCCTGGAATTAATATCATTTTTTCTCTAGTTGTAGTCCACCTTGGTATTACCGCAGGTGTTCCAGGAGCACCAGATCGCTTATGTTGATGCCATCGAATCCAGCCGTAAATACTCACGAAAATTAACAACAAGTTTCTTCCCGCTTGACCATAGAAATTCTTCTCTTGATCATCAGCGCCAAATGAAAAAACAGCCCCTAGAAACACTGTAAATAAAAGAGCATCTCCCGTTATTCCAACTGGCCAAGCCCAAACTTTGCGCTTCAATCCCAACACCGCACTAGATAAACCCAGTAAGCCACCAATTAGCTCTCGATAAGAAATTGATTTACTTCCAAATTGAATCTGTGCTTCAAATAACCATTCTAAAATGGACATGCACTATCTCCTAAATGTTCCTTTATCCAGACTTTAACTGTCGGTCTCGGAGTTGCACCAAGTCAACCAAATGAATTTCATTTGGGTCGCGGACTATTACCGCCGGTTCGGAATTGCACCGACCCCCGGAAACATCAATTCCAATACTACTTTAAATTTAGCTACTTTTTATCAGTACCAATCTCTTTTATTAGATCAAAATCAGCGCTACCTAATTGGCCTTGTGAGGCATACAACTCTAATTTTGACCTGGTATCTGCAATATCTAAATTTTGCATGGTCAACTGACCAATTCTATCTGCCGGGCCAAACGCTGCTTCTTTAGTTTTTTCCATTGAAAGTTTCTCAGGTGAATAAGAAAAATTTGATCCTTTAGTGTTTATGATTGAATAATCTTCTCCACGGCGCAATCTAATTTTAACTGTGCCAGTGACCGCGGATGCCACCCAACTAGTAATTGATTGCCTAAGCATTAGTGCCTGCGGATCAAACCATCTGCCTTCGTAAAGTAATCTGCCAAGTCGTCTACCCTGTTCATGATACGTCGCAATTGTGTCCTCATTATGAATAGCACTAACTAATCTTTCATAAGCAATAAATAACAAGGCAAGCCCAGGTGCTTCATAAATCCCGCGACTTTTGGCTTCAATAATACGATTTTCAATCTGATCGCTCATACCTAACCCATGTCGACCGCCTATTAAATTTGCCTCACTTATTAGGGATACAGAATCACTAAAACTCTTTCCATTTATTGATACTGGACGGCCCTTTTCGAAATCAATTGTTACATCTTCAGTTTCGATTTTTACCGATGGATCCCAAAACTTAACGCCCATTATTGGTTGAACTATTTCTATATTAGAGCCTAAATCTTCTAATGATTTTGCTTCATGAGTTGCGCCTAGAATATTTGCATCAGTGCTATATGCCTTTTCAACAGAATCTCGATACGGCAAATTGTGTTCGATCAGCCATTGTGACATTTCCTTTCTACCGCCTAGTTCACCAACAAAGGCAGTATCAAGCCATGGCTTATAAATTTTGAGATTAGGATTTGCTAATAAACCATAGCGATAAAATCTCTCAATATCATTACCTTTATATGTTGAACCATCGCCCCAAATCAAAACATTATCGGCCAGCATTGCCCTTACTAATAGAGTGCCAGTTACTGCTCTACCTAATGGTGTGGTATTAAAATATGATCTACCAGCAGTTCTTATATGGAATGCACCGCATGCTAAAGCTGTTAAACCCTCTTCAACTAAAGTACTTTTGCAATCAATGAGTCTTGATATTTCTGCGCCATATTCTTTTGCTTTACCGGGAATCTTTTCGATATTTGGCTCATCATATTGACCAAGGTCAGCTGTGTAGGTACATGGTTTAGCACCTTTACTTTTCATCCAGGCGACCGCGACTGATGTATCAAGACCACCACTAAATGCGATACCCACTTTTTGTCCCACGGGGAGAGATGAAAGTACTTTAGACATGGGAACAGTCTAACCTTTCACACTAAAACCCCGCTTGGTTTAAGCCATAGATTGAGGGCCAAATGGCAAAACTTATTGAAACTGGCAGGATTAAAAACACTACTGGAATTAATAAGGTTATTTCGCTCTTGCCCGAGAGCTTCATTAAATTGAAGTTGATCTGCTTATTCAGGGCAAGAACTTGATTATTAAGAACTTCTAGAATTGGAGTTCCTCGATGAATTGCTATTTGAATCGAATTAGTTAATCTCCTAACTTGCGAGGAACCGGTAGCGGTTGCAATAAAATCTAATGTCTGTGTAATAGTTCGGCCATCTTCATACTTTATGAAACTTTGCTTGATTAATCGGGGCAAAATCCCTTCAGATCTTTTTGAAACATACTTCATAGCAGACATTGGACTTTCACCAGCAGACACCATTATCGATAACATTTGTAAAATACTTACTAATTCCTCATTTATTTCACTCTGCTTTACCTCAGTTCGGGTTATTTTCTTTAGAAGTTGATCAATCCATTTTAACTGCTTTGCATAATCAGATATTGCAATTATATTTGCTACTTCACCTAATATTATTCTAATTGAAAAAATTATTGCTGGGGCCACTAGTATAAAACTGTATAAATTAATCTTACTCATTCGGTGACATTTCTAGTGTGAATAATCTTTTAGATTTAGGTAGTCTGGCTATTTTTTGCATCCATAGATAAGCCAAAAATGTCATTAGTACGCCTAGAATTATTATGAACTGGCCTGCTTCTTGTGCGTATGCTTCTCTGGCATTTTCTTGTGATCTTAAGATTAGAAAGAGTAGCCAGGGAGCAACTGCAGCTAAATTTGCTGAGTTTTTTATCCAGCCAAATCTAATTTGAATCTCTCCCCTTAAAGCGAGATCTGACGAAACATACTCTGATAATTCTCTTAAAACTTTTATGCTATTACTACTGCCAAACATAGAAGCAAAATAAAGCGCTTCTAAGAGCTGATCTGAGATTGGATCTGCAAACTCATTTTTCAAGTAATTCAATGCCTCTTCAAATCTTTCGCCAGACTCAATTTTTGTAGCGAAAATCAAAAAAGGTTCTCTAACAAAGACAGGTCCAACTTTTCCGATAGTAGATAAACTTTCTGAAATTGACGCCCCTGATTGCAGAGATGCAATTATTAGATCCAAAACCTCTGGCCAAGCATTAGAGCGATTGAGTGCAATTTTGTTCGATACATATATTTTATAAGCAATGAAAGAAGCAAGAGAAATAATCAGAACAACTATTACTATTGTTGGAAAACTCATAAGTTGATGAAATTTCGCTTTGAGATCAAACTTTCTAGGTTACCCAAACCTTTAATTATTCTTTCACCATTCCACTTAAATATAGAGTCAATTTCAATTATGGAGTCTTCACATCTTCCGCTTATTGCTGCAACTTCAGAAACCCTTCTAATTCCTTCATTATCTAGAGTGCACTGAATTACAAGATCTATACTGCTTGCAATAGTCGGTGTAATAAATTTTTGCGAAATATTCTCTCCAGCTAATAGCGGCAACAATTGCAGTTTGTTGATTGCACCTCGAACTGAATTAGCGTGTAGTGTTGCCATGCCTGGTAGCCCTGAATTTAGAGCAACCAACAAATCTAATGCTTCTGCTTCCCTGACTTCACCTACGATGATCCTATTTGGCCGCATTCGTAGTGATTCCTTTATTAATCTGCGAAGAGAAATTTCGCCTTCACCCTCTAAATTTGCAGTTCTCGTTTGGAGTGCAATCCAGTCCGGCAGGTTTGGTTTTAATTCAAAGACTTCTTCAATTGTTATAACTCTTTCCGTGGTTGAGATTTGCCCTAAGAGAGCGTTTAGAAATGTAGTTTTGCCAGCTTGGGTTCCGCCACTAACTAAGATGTTTAATCCAAGTTCAACTGCTTTACTAATTAAGTCAGCCATTTCGATAGTAATTGATCCATGACTTATTAACTCTTCGAAATTATTGGCTTTTCCTAAGTGTTTTCTTATATTGATCGCCCATTCAGAGGCTGTAACTTCAGGTATTGCAACATGTAACCTGCTGCCATCTGGTAAGCGAGCATCAACAAACGGTGTACTGACATCAAGTCTGCGACCACCCCAAATTAGTAGTCGTTCAATTAGATCATGTACAACATCTTTGGTTAATATCAGATTTGTTAACTGACTCTGCCCACTTCGAGCCACAAATACTCGACTTGGCGAATTTATCCATATCTCTTCTACCTCTGGGTCTTCAATTAAGCCCTGTAGAGGTCCAAAAGTATTTAACTGAGTAGATTTCTTATCCATTTGCCTATTATTTAGGCACGCCGCTTAATTTTATAGGGCTGTGTATTCAGTTATTACTTTGTGATTGATTACATTTACTTAAGGTTACTTTTAAAGTGTAACTCGTCGATTTTTGAGTACCAATCCAACTGATTCTGATCATTTTGCTTATGGCTAATGCCTAAATCAATGTAGGTCGGTATTGATTGAGCGATCCTAGATAGCACTTTTTCACTTGAATTTTCATTTAACCCGGTTGTAAAAACCCAAAATCCTAGTTGTGATACTCGACTAATACAATCAGAGTCTCGAAATATTTGACTTAGTTCAAAAAATAATTTAACTAACGCCTCTTCTAAATTTAATCTTAAATTTTCTTTTCCATGAACTTGCACAAATCTGTCTAAACAAATATTCAACGAAATGATAGTAAGTTGAACGTTTATTCTACGTGCTAGTTGAATATCTCGCTTAACTAATTGATTAAATAGATTAGGTGCACTTGAGCCAGTCAATAGGTCAATTTCCCCATTATTGATAAAAAATACTTCTCGAACCTGATCTAAATAATTATGCATGATGACATGAAAGGGTAGTATTTAAGTGTGAATATGAAAAGATTTTTTTCTTTAGAAAGTAGTAGAAAAAGAGCAATTTGGCTGTTGAAATTTGAATCCTTACTCCTGTTAGGAATAGTGATTTATCTTTTAGTGGCACCACTCATTTCAACTGTGAGCGTACCTGCGGCACTATCAGCTGAAATAGTGTTTGGTGCTCTAGGTGCTTCAGGACTCTGGGGGTGTGCAATTGGTTTTCAAAAAGCTCGCTCTTTCGGTCGAGCACCAGCAGTTTTAGCTAACTTAATTGCACTTGGTGTCTCTTATTACATGATCACTGGAAACTTTTTAATTGTTGGCGTGCCATTGCTGTTTCTATCTTTAATAACAATTATCTCTGCTGCCCTTGGCTATAAAGAGTAATTACCAATCAACTATTTGACGATCTTCCCAAAGTAGACCCGTTTTATCTTTTGTAGGGTCAAACTCTCTGGTGGCTAACCAGATTGCAGTTTCAGCTCCCTCTTGTGCACTCCTAGGGGCATCTGGTCCACCCATGTCGGTTCGACAATGGCCTGGACAAATAGCATCAACTAAAAATCCTCTTGCGCCTAAACCGGTTTCATGGGAAAGATTTTTAACAAAAGCATTAACTCCCGCTTTACTAATTCGATAAGGTGCAAGACCCCCATGAGTTCCAGGTCCTGACATTCTTCCTAAACAAGCAGAATAAATCACAACTCTACCTGTTCTAGCCGCAGTCATCGCAGGAGCTAATTCATTAACTGCAGTAAAAACAGCATCTAAGTTAATTGAAATCGTACGGCGCCATTCCGCATCAGTAGTCCTTAAAGTTTTAGACATTTTTTCGCTCATAACTCCGTGAGCTAAGATCAAAACATCGAGTACGCCTAATCCATTAGATGCTGCATCTAAATTAATTTCTTTTAAAACTTTTCTAAATTTTTCACTGTCTGCTACATCAACAGCTCGATACTTGCAACCAAGTGACTTGGCACTTTGTTGGGCACGCTCTTCATCTTTACCAATTATGTAAACAAAAAATCCAGCCAAGATGAGAGCTTTGGCAGTTTCATATCCAAGGCCCCGAGATCCACCAGTAACTATCGCCCACTTCATATTTGGATTCATGGGGCTATCTTTGCCACTTTTAAAGGTCTACTACTAGCCCATTAGATGTGCGAATGACCACTTTCACTAAACCCTTATGCCTCAGACGGCCTACATTACCTCGCTCTGGCAGTTAAGATTAACCTGTAACAATTGAACTCAAGCGTGCTAATTGGGGAGTCAAATAGGTGAGCCAAGCAGGAGCTAATACGCCGGCTAACCACTTTGGTGGTTCATTTGGTCCAAATGAGTGGCTTGTCCAAGAAATGTATGAACGCTACCAAAGCGATCCATCCTCAGTTGATAAAGCTTGGTGGGACTTCTTTTCAGATTTTAAAGGTGCGCAATCTTCAAACGGTTCAACTACGTCCAATTCGCTAAAGCCGGGGACTCCTCCGATTCCAAAATCGCAGCAAACTCAAGTAGTACCAGTGGCGGCTCCCGCACCAACAGTCGTTGAAACTACAGCAAAAGCAAGCCTGCCAGAAATTAAAAAAATAGATTTACCAGAAAAAACTTCTAAAACATCTTTCAAACCAGCAGACCCAGTTGTGAAACCAATTCCAACACTCATAACACCCGGTGCATCAGAAGTGGAACCAATACGAGGTGTAGCAGCCCGTGTTGTACAGTCAATGGAAGGTTCCCTTACAGTACCAACTGCTACAAGTGTTCGTGTTGTTCCAGCCAAATTAATGATTGACAATAGAACTGTAATTAATAATCATCTAAAGCGTGGCCGCGGCGGAAAAGTTTCATTCACGCACTTAATTGGTTTCGCAATGATCAAGGCGATAAGAGCCATGCCAGAGATGAACTCATACTTCACTGAATTAGATGGGAAACCAGCAATTGGTCATCCTGAACATATTAACCTAGGAATTGCTATCGACTTAGCTAAAGCAGATGGTTCAAGACAATTATTAGTACCTTCGATCAAAGGTTGTGAAGAGTTAGATTTTGCTCAATTTTGGTCAGCCTATGAAGATGTTGTACGTAAGGCTAGGAGTGGTGCGTTAACCGTAGAGGATTTCGCTGGTACTACTTTATCCCTGACAAATCCAGGAACCATTGGAACTGTGCATTCGGTACCAAGGTTGGTGCAAGGACAAGGAATGATTCTCGGTGTTGGAGCACTGGATTATCCAGCAGAATTTCATGGTACAAACGAGCAAACGCTTGCTGATCTAGCAATTAGCAAGGTAGTTACTTTAACCAGCACATATGACCACAGAATTATCCAAGGGGCACAATCTGGTGATTTCCTAAGAAGAATTCATGAAATATTACTAGGTGAAGAAAACTTCTATGATGAGATTTTCGAAGCGCTACGCATTCCTTACGTTCCTATTCGCTGGGTTGCTGATATGCAATTTGAGAAAGATGATGATGTAAGCAAAACAGCCAGGGTACAAAAACTAATCGATGCTTACAGGACTACCGGGCATCTAATGGCAGATGTAGAGCCATTAGCTTATGTCCAACGATCTCATCCTGATTTAGATGTTGTAAACCATGGTTTGTCCCTATGGGATCTTGATAGAGATTTCGCCACCGGTGGATTTGGCGGCAAACCATTTATGAAGTTACGAAGAATTCTTGGAATTCTGAGAGATTCTTATTGCCGCACAATTGGTGTTGAGTATATGTACATAGCAAACCCAGCGGAGCGTAAATGGATTCAGGAAAAAATGGAGGTAGGTGCTCCTAGGACAGCAAGAGATGAACAACTTCGTATTTTACGAAAACTAAACAGTGCCGAGGCATTCGAATCATTTTTGCAAACTAAGTTTGTCGGCCAGAAACGATTCTCACTTGAAGGTGGAGAATCGGTTATTCCAGTACTAGATGCAGTCATATCATCAGCAGCAGAAACTGGTCTAGATGAAGTTTGTATTGGTATGCCACACCGAGGTCGATTAAATGTTCTAGCAAATATTGCAGGAAAATCATATGGCCAAATATTTCAGGAGTTTGAAGGAAATTATCGTGAAAATGAAGTGCATGGCTCAGGAGATGTTAAGTACCATTTAGGAACAAAAGGCACCTTTACTGCTGAATCTGGCGCTACAACTAAGATTTATTTGGCGGCAAATCCTTCTCACTTAGAGGCCGTAAATCCGGTTCTTGAAGGAATAGTTAGAGCAAAGCAAGATAAATTAAGATCAAAGGCTGGGGATTTTACAGTTGATGAACAAACCTCATTTCCTGTTTTACCAATTCTTTTGC
Source organism: Candidatus Nanopelagicus sp. (assembly GCA_046095545.1). Lineage (GTDB taxonomy): Bacteria > Actinomycetota > Actinomycetes > Nanopelagicales > Nanopelagicaceae > Nanopelagicus. Next base: position 36,720 of record JBJTJQ010000040.1, on the reverse strand, counting down.
ATGGTGATGCTGCATTCGCTGGCCAAGGAGTAGTTTCCGAAACTCTTTCATTATCTTTACTGAAAGGTTATCGAACTGGTGGCACAATTCATATTATTGTAAATAATCAAGTGGGCTTTACAACCTCACCAAATGCTGCACGATCTTCAACTTACTCCACTGATATTGCAAAGATGATTCAGGCTCCAGTATTTCATGTTAATGGCGATGATCCTGAAGCTTGTGTTCGGATTGCAAAAGTTGCCTTTGAATACCGACAAATGTTCAATAAAGATGTGGTGATTGACATGATTTGCTATCGTCGCCGAGGTCATAATGAGGGTGATGAACCAAGTTTCACCCAACCACTTATGTACAAACTTATCGAGGCCAAACGTTCGACTAGAAAACTTTATACCGAGGCATTAATTGGTCGAGGTGACATCACTGTCGAAGAGGCTGAAGAAGTGTTACGAGATTACCAACAGCAATTAGAAGGTGTATTTACAGCGGTTCACAATACTGAGCCTGAAAGCGATCCAAACTGGAAAGCTCCTGTGGTGCCATCACCTAAAATCGTTGATACTGCAGTTGCTGAGGCTGATTTACGTAAGATCGCAGATACTCAATCTGCCATACCAAGTAATTTCAATGTACATCCAAAACTGCTCCCACAACTTTTAAAGCGAACTGAGATGTTGAATGAATCAACGGTAGATTGGGCAGCTGGTGAGATGTTTGCATTTGGTTCTTTACTTTTAGAAGGCCATCCAATCAGAATGAGTGGTCAAGATGTAAGGCGGGGAACTTTTAGTAATAGGCATGCGGTTGTGATTGATAAGGAAACTGGAGCTGAATTTTTCCCTCTCCGATCATTAGTGAAAGATCCAAATCAATTCCATATCTACGATTCACTTTTATCAGAGTATGCAGTAATGGGATTTGAATACGGATATTCAGTTGAGCGCGATGATGCACTTGTTATCTGGGAAGCTCAATTTGGCGATTTTGCAAATGGTGCTCAAACTATAATTGATGAATTTATCTCTTCTGCCCTACAAAAGTGGGGCGAGAGATCATCGATAGTTCTATTGCTACCTCATGGATATGAAGGGCAAGGGCCAGATCACTCCTCCGGACGTATTGAGAGATTCTTATCGCTGTGTGCCGAACAAAACATGACTGTTGCCCAACCGTCAACTCCTGCCTCGTATTTCCATTTACTGCGTTGGCATATGAAAAATCCAACTAGAAGGCCATTAGTGGTATTTGAGCCAAAATCAATGCTTAGATTAAAGGCGGCAGCAAGTGGGCTTAAAGATTTTACTACTGGCAAATTTAGATCATTTATTCCGGATGATAAAGTTACAAATGCAACCAGGTTAATTTTTTCATCTGGAAAGGTTTACTACGATTTAATTGCAGAGCGAGAAAAATTAGGTGAACACTCAACTGCGATTGCAAGAGTTGAGCGGCTATACCCACTTCCGATTGAGGATATTGTGACTGAATCTAAGAAACATCCAAATGCCACACTGCTTTGGGTGCAAGATGAACCAGCTAACCAGGGTCCTTGGCCATTTGTTTCATCAGCAGTAAATGAGGCATTTGTTGCACATGAGGAATTAAGCAATCGATCGTTCCGTAGAGTTTCTAGACGCGCGACAGCAAGTCCAGCAACAGGAAACCACCATTTGCATGAAGAAGAAGAAAAAGCCTTAATGACTGAAGCTTTTACTCGTTAATTTCCCTTTTTATACCTTATTAAAACTCTGGCCAGTAATTGATTCTGCTCAACCCATCCCCAATCCCGAGAATCGGTACTTTGTAAATTGTCACCTTCTACCCAATACCTCATTACGCCGTGCTCGCTTCGGCTTTGCACTACCCTTTTAAGAAGCCTAATTCCTGGTCGCTGTGGATCTTCAACTAAGTACACCTTCCCGACATTGAGGGTGTGCTCTTTACCACTTAGAAATCTAATTAACAGCCAATCTCCAGCATTATAGGTAGGAGCCATAGAGTTTCCTGAAACCTCTACTGTGCTAAAGCCGAACATGCAGAGTATTCTGCCACCATAAGATTACTAATCATTAACCTGAGGAGATAAATGCTAAATCTATTAAAGAAGTTAATAAAGCCAGGGCAAACTGTTTATGCTCATTGCGATCTACCATGCGGTGTATACGATCCAGCACAGGCAAAAATTGAGGCTCAATCTGTAAAAGCTTGCATGGAAAAATATGCTGCAAGTAGCGACAATGATTTCAAAGCTCGTGCCGTCGCTATTAAAGAGGAAAGATCAGAGTTAGTAAAGCACCACCTTTGGGTATTATGGACCGATTATTTTAAGCCAAATCATTTTGAGGCCTATCCCCAACTTCATGTGTTATTTAATGAAGCAACGAAGTTAGCTGGTGCTGGAGGCAGTAAAGGTACTAATGATGTTGCAGTCGCAGAAAAACTAATCAGCAAAATTGATGAAATTGCAGAAATTTTCTGGGCAACTAAAAAATAATTAACTTATCGCTAGTGGCTTAAATATTTAGGCTACTAGCGATCTTATTTTCGCCAATAAGATTTTCTTTTTCAGCAACCATAGTTTCTGCGGCAACACGAGCCATAAAAGATACTCGTTCTACAAATTTACGAGTGATAAATCCTGAAGCAACTAATCTTGCACTTTGATGAACCTCTACTTCGAAATTTAATTGTCCGTCTTCTAAACCAATACATCTAGCTGTTGCATGAATCTCATGATTAATACCTACGGCACCTTGAATTTGAAATTGTAAATCAGTTGTAACTGTTGTTTCACCAAAATCTAAGAATTCAATAATTGCTGTGCTGCAAGCACTCTCCATGAGCGCGGTAATCTGACTAGAATTAACAACCGGCAGGTCATTTACCCCCTGCGCAACATAAGTATCTCCCGGGCGAATGGTCATATTAGCCATACCAATAGCACCCATTACTTGCTCAGCTTTCATAATCACAAGATTAGTGATTATGTAATTACTCTAGCGGGAACTCCCTGCGTATTTCGCGAGTTATTTCTATTTGAGTCGTACCTTCGTCGGTAAATTCCGTATAGGTTGTTTGAGTGAAGGTAAATTCAGTAATACTCTGTGTTTGGCTCGAACGAATCATTTGATTATATAGATCCTCAATTTGGTTATTTATTCGATCATTCAAATCATCAGGCGCCTGCTCGGTTAGAGCATTACACAATAAGTTTCGAACCAGGTTCAAGTTGTGGGCTTCTTGCTCCATTTTTGATCGGCATGAGGCGCAGTTACCAAAGTGATTCTCTACCAAGTCAACTTCATTAGTATCAAATAACTCATGATCAATATACAGAACTATATTAGGTAATACTTGATCACAATTAATAAACTCCTTGTTATTAAAACTCATGACTTATCACCTGATTTATTTTTCCCGAATCCTCTTTCTTTTGCGTAGGTAGCAAGAGATGCACGGAGAAGTTTTCTACCTCTGTGTAATCTAGACATTACCGTACCCGTTGGAACGTTTGTGATCTCCGCTATTTCTTTATATGAAAAACCTTCGACATCAGAGAGATAAACAGCAATTCTAAATTCTTCTGGCATTGCACTTAATGCCTCTTTTACATCTTTGTCTGCAATACCTTCTAAAACTTCGTCCTCAGCTGATTTCCCTTGATCACTCGTGTGCGAAGAAGCATCTGCAATTTGCCAGTCCTCAACTTCACCTGCTGATATTTGTGGTCTACGTTGATCTTTTCGATAATTATTTATAAATGTTGTTGTCAGGATTCTATATAACCAAGCTTTTAGATTTGTTCCTGGCTCAAATTGATGAAAGCTAGTGAAAGCCTTGGCAAAGGTATCTTGAACTAGGTCTTGAGCATCGTGAGTATTTTTCGTATACCGAAGTGCTGCACCGTAGAGTTGAGATGTAAAGACTAATGCATCATTTTCAAACCTTATTTTTCTTTGCGCTAAAGTTTCTTTATCGCGGTCAACTACAGCAGGTAGAAATTTGTCATTACTCATTTGGTCTAAGGCTACCTCGAATGCCGTTTTGGAGTTGGGAGTGAATATTTTATGAGAAGCAGTTAGGGGCCTAAGTGCATGCATGGCTGCAAAACCTTGGAAACCTCAGATATATTCCCTATCCAATCCGCTCAAGCGCAAACAACGCCAAGTCCCGATGAAGTGAGCGGAAGGTAGACTTAATACATATGGCAAATTGGAAAGCACCCTACAGGTCTGGACTTACCCCTGCCAGCAAACCAATTCATGCTCAGATAATTATTCCAGGCTCAAAATCAGCCACTAACCGTGCGTTAATTTTAGCGGCGCTTGCCAAAACTCCTTCTCGATTAAGAAGACCGCTTTCGTCAAGAGATACTGACTTAATGGTTAAAGGATTACAGAGTTTAGGGATTGATATTACTGTTATTAAAACAAATAGTGGATTTGACTATCAAGTTGAGCCAAACAAGATGTTAGGCCCAGCAAGTATTGATGTTGGAAATGCTGGAACAGTGATGCGATTCTTACCACCAATTGCGGCACTTGCAAAAGGCTTAATTCATTTCGATGGTGATGCCAGGTCTTATGAAAGACCTTTAGCTCCAGTAATTAAAGCACTGGAACAACTTGGAGTAACTATTGAACATAATGGTAAGTATCGACTTCCACTTACTATAAATGGTGCTGGAAAAATTGCCGGAGGCACAGTAGAGGTAGATGCTAGCTCCTCTAGTCAGTTTGTTTCTGCACTACTTCTACTTGGCCCTGCAACTGAAACTGGAATTACCATTAAGCATATTGGTAAGTCTTTACCATCTTTGCCACACATTGAAATGACAATTCAAATGCTGAAACTGTATGGGGCAAAGGTTGAAGTTGGTGCAAATAGTTGGCAGGTCAAGCCCACAAATTTAATAGGCCAGGATTTGATCATAGAGCCAGATCTTTCAAATGCCGCTCCATTCATGGCAGCAGCAATGATTTGCGGCGGTAGCGTTGAAATACTGGACTGGCCTGAAATCACATCTCAACCGGGAGATCAGTTAAGAAATATTTTTTCTAAAATGGGTGCAAAAATTGAACGAAGTGAATTAGGTTTAAAAATTTCTGGAACCGAGAAAATTCTAGGAATCGATATCAATCTTCAAGCGGTTGGTGAATTAACTCCCTCCATTGCAGCAGTTGCGGCGTTAGCCGAGACTGAATCAAGATTAAGTGGAATTGCCCACCTACGATTGCATGAGACTGATCGACTTTCAGCACTAGCAACTGAGATAAATAATCTTGGTGGAAAAGTGATTGAAGGGCCAGGTGAGTTAAGTATTAAGCCAACACCTCTAGTTGCAAAACAAGAATTTAAAAGCTATGAGGATCACCGAATGGCTACTGCTGGCGCAATCATTGGTTTAGCGGTTGAAGGAGTTGTTGTTGAAAATATTGAAACTACAAAAAAGACTCTTCCAGATTTTCCTGGTTTGTGGGCGGAAATGCTTAATGGCTAAGTCACATAAAAATTGGGATGAAGATGATGTGCGAATTAATAAATCCAGACAATTTGGATCGACTAATAAAACTAGGCCAAGAACTAAAGACCGACCTGATTATTCAAAGGCAATAACTGGCATAATTATTGAAGTAGACCGTGGTCGAGTTAAGTGTCTATTAACTATGAATGACTCTTATGCGGTTGTTACTGCTATGAAAGCCCGAGAATTAGGCAAGAAATCTGTAGTTGTAGGTGATTTGGTTTCTATAGTTGGAGACACATCAGGAGAGGAAGGGTCGCTGGCGAGAGTCGTTGCTGTCCATCCCAGAAAAAATTCACTAACTAGAACTATTGATGACAATTTAAATGATGAAAGAGTCATCGTGGCTAATGTAGATCAACTTGCAATAGTTGTTTCGACCACAAATCCAGAACCACGAACTGGTCTGGTGGATAGAGCCTTAGTAGTTGCGTATGATCAAGGAATTTCACCTTTGATTGTTATGACTAAACAAGATTTAGCAAGTGGTGATAACTTTCTTGAAACCTATAAAGATTTAGAAATTCCTGTATTTAAGATTGATAAAAGTTCAGATTTATCTGAATTAAGGAAAGTATTAACTGGAAAAATCACAGTATTAATCGGACATTCTGGCGTAGGTAAATCAACTTTAGTCAATAATCTTCTCTTAAAAAGTGAGGAAAATAAACAAGTTAATACGCAAGTAAACTCATATCGTCAAACCGGAGATGTAAATCAAGTAACTGGTAGAGGTAGACATACCTCCTCAAGTGCGGTGGCTTTGTCACTATCCTCCACATTTTCTAAAGAAAACTTTGGTTGGATAATCGATACTCCTGGTGTTCGTTCCTTTGGAGTAGCTCATATTCAACCATCGCGGGTAATTGCTGCATTTCCCGAGTTTTCCGAACCAATTTCATTATGCCCAAAGAATTGCTCACATAATGAACAAAATTGTGCTTTAAACACCTGGCAGAGTTTTGATGAGAAGAATCATGCTCGACTAGCAAGCCTACGGAGAGTTTTATCTACTGGACAAGGTAAGTAAGAGTAACCTTTCACTGTGAGTGAGTTATCAAAACATAAAGAGAATAAAACTAGACAGGTAGACCTTCAAATCTCTGGTATGACCTGCTCTTCCTGTGTTGGTACAGTTGAAAAATCACTTAATAAGGTGCCGGGAGTAAGGGCCGCTGTGAATCTAGCAATGGAATCGGCCCACATAATTGCACCCTTAAATATTTCAGAGCAAGATCTAATAGAAGCCGTTAAAAGCTCAGGTTATTCAGCTCGCGCATTTAAAGGCGAAAGAGAATCATTTGAAAAATCAAATCGCTTAGGTATAAGACTATTTTTCACACTGTTATTTTCTGCCCCAATAATTGGTATCTCAATGTTTCATGATCTACATGGAAAAATTGACCAGCAATTACTTTCGCTAGTCGATAGAACCAATGTATTCTTAAGTGCAAACAACCAAGATCTGGTGATTAACTACCCAAACGCGCCAATTAGTACTTGGTTGCTGATAATTTTATCACTGCCAGTTGTTTTTATCTTTGCCTGGCCAATTCACAGAGCAGCCTTAAAGAACCTATTAAACCCAACTATGGATACTCTAGTTTCATTGGGATCATTGATTACATTTATCTGGAGTGCATATTCTGCCGCTATATATGTCCCGAATGAAAGTGAAACTACTTATGTATATGCTGAAGTTTCAGCAGCAGTAATATTTTTTGTCATGTTAGGCCGATACTTAGAGCACAAAGCGAAACGAAGAGCCGGCTCAGCACTTTCCGAATTATTTAAATTATCTGCATCAGAAGTTGAGATTCATAAAAATGGCCAGACAAAGCACATGCCTATAACAGAATTAGAAATTGGCGATATATTTGTAGTAAAGCCAGGTGAAAAAATCGCAACTGATGGCACAGTAGTATCGGGCTTTAGCACAGTGAATAATTCTTTCTTGACCGGTGAATTTACCCCGCTTGAGGTGACAGTTGGCAGTCTGGTATTCGCTGGCTCGATTAATAACAATGGAAATTTACTTGTTAAAGCTTCAAGAGTTGGATCTGATACTGAGTTAGCAAGAATTACTAGAATGGTACTCACTGCACAATCAGAAAAGGCACCTGCCCAGCAACTTGCCGATAAAGTAAGTAAAGTATTTGTTCCAGTTGTTTTAATTCTTGCAATCGCCACTTTTTTAACTTGGTATTTGATGAATCAAAGTATTGCTGAATCCATTTCAATTGCAGTTGCCGTCTTAGTAATCGCATGCCCTTGCGCACTTGGTCTGGCCACACCAATTGCATTAATGGTGGCCTCAGGTAAGGCGGCCAAGAGCGGTATCATCATTAGATCTCCAAGATCTATCGAAAAAGCGGTAGGTATAACGGATGCAGTCTTTGATAAGACTGGGACCTTAACCACTGGAAAAATGGAATTAATCGAGATGGTCTTGATAAATAATCCACTAGATAAGCAAAGCACGGAGATATCAGCCGCCGACCTAATGAGTTATACATTAAGTCTTGAAAGCATGGATTCTCATCCGATCGCTATCGCAATATCTGAGTCCTTATCGAAACAAGGTGCAACTAAGTGGGAAGTTTCTGAATTTGAACACACTCCTGGCGCAGGGGTAACTGGACGTATAAAGCCCAATACTTCAACAAATAGCAGAGCAGTTTTAATTGGCTCACCAATATCAATAGCTCGCAGTACTACGGAGTTTTCGCCAAAATTAATGAGTGCAATAGAGGTGGCAAAGAATCGGTCTAACTCTGTTGCAGTTTTAGCAATAGATGGTCTGGCGTATGGAGTATTTGAAATTGGTGATCAAATAAAGGTAGATGGCAAGGTGGCAATTGAAAAACTTGAAAGATCAGGAATCAAAACATGGTTAATTACAGGCGATACTGAATCGGCAGCTGTAAACATAGGTTCTCAAGCTGGGATTGCAATCGATCATATTTTTGCCTCAGCAACACCAGAAGACAAATTGAATTTTGTAACTTCGCTTCAAGAAAATGGAAAAGTGTTGATGGTTGGTGATGGCATAAATGATGCCGCAGCCATCGCTAAATCTGACTTGAGTATTGCTATGGGATCTGGGACTGATACCTCAATTGCTGCTGCCGACATTACCTTGGTTCGACCATCTTTATTGGCAGCCCTTGATGCGATGAAAATATCTAAGAAAACCGTAAGAGTTATTAAATCTAATCTTGGTTGGGCTTTCTTATATAACGTGGCTTTTATTCCAGTTGCAGCCACAGGAAACCTTTCTCCTATGTATGCTGCAGCAGCTATGTCACTTTCATCATTATTTGTGGTAATAAATAGTTTACGAATTAGGTAAATTGGTAGCGGGGGCAGGATTTGAACCTACGACCTCTGGGTTATGAGCCCAGCGAGCTACCGAGCTGCTCCACCCCGCGTCGGAACCTAAATCTTAGAGTAGGTTCAGCACTAAACCAAAATAGATGAATTTATTATCTATTTTGAGCGGAGACTAATGCAGATATCGCAGCTTTAACTCTAGCTCTTGCACGATCTTCAGCAGCACCGTCTAAACGCTTTTGTGCTGCTTCAAGATCTGCAAATGCAGATTGCAGTGATGCTATTGCAGATTTGATTGCTTGGCTTGTGCCAACTCCACCATTAATTGGTGAATCAGATTTATTAGTAGGAGCTTCAGTTCCAGAGTCGCCACCAAATACTTGATCTAATGCACCTTGCAAAGTTTCACTGAATCCAATTTGATCACCAAATGAAACTAAAACTCTTTGTAGTAGCGGATATGCAGCGGTATTTCCTGTTGCTCGTACATATACCGGCTGGACATAAAGTAAGCCTTTACCAACCGGCAAAGTCAATAGATTACCTAGTACAACATCTGCTCCACCTTGGCGAAGTAGTGATAGCGAAGTTGCAACTTCAGGTTTTGCTTCAAAATTTGATGCTACCTGTGAAGGGCCAGCAATATTTGTGGACCTTGGTAATTGCAACACCGTTATTTTTCCGTAATTATCACCAGCATCAGCATTCACCACAGCTAATGCAGTTAAATTCTCGCGTCCACCTCGAGGCACAAATGGGGTATAAAGCGAGAAAGTTGGCTTATCTTGCCCAGGTATCTGCATGGTCAAGTAGTAAGGTGGCTGAACGCCAGAGTTAGCTCCAAAGGTAGAGGGGTCCAGAGGCACCCGCCAAAAATCCTGTCCGCCATAAAAGGCTTCTGCAGTTGTTACATGGTAGGCGCTCAAAATATCTCGCTGAACTCGGAACATGTCCTCTGGGTATCGAATATGAGATAACAAAGCAGGAGTTATTTCGCTCTTAGCCTTAACACTGCCCGGAAATGCTTTACTCCAAGTAGCTAGCACCGGATCTTTTTCATCCCATTGATAAAGTGAAACTGTGCCATCGTAAGCATCAACCGTTGCTTTCACTGAGTTTCTTATGTAATTCACATTGCGATCATCTAAAGATGCGACTGCATTTGATCTACTTGTTAGAGCATCTCCGGTATTAGCTAGATTAACAATTCGAGAGTTTGGATATCCAGCATTTGTTGTATAGCCATCAATAATCCAAAGTATTTTGCCATCAACGATTGCAGGGTATGGATCACCATCTAGTGTTAGCCAAGGAGCAACTTTTGCTACTCGCTCTCTTGGGTTTCTTTCAAAAAGAATTTTAGACTCAGAATTTATTAGGTTTGATAACACAATTCTTTGTTCCTGATATTTAATTGCAAAAAGTAATCGGGTAAAAAGAGAACCCATTGGCACTCCACCCTTGCCTGTATAAGTGTAATTCTTTTGCCCATTTGGCGAGCTATCATCTGGATAGTCAAGCTCAACAGGATTTGATGCAGCTGGTCCACCAATTATTGAGTAATCCGGAACATTTTCACCAAAATAAACTCGAGGTTGAAATTCACCCAATCCCTTGGTCGGTGGAATATCTCCCACCAAAAATGATGGTTTACCATCGGTGTCTACGGTATTTCCATAGGCACCAACCAGTCCAAAGCCATGAGTATAAACAAGGTGATCATTAATCCAGTTACGAGACGGATTGCCATCAATATTTAGTTCACGAACCGACACGACTACATCTCGCTCTTTACCATCTATTGTGTATCGATCAATATCTAATGAATCAGCAAATGCATAGTACGGCTTAATTTGTTGTAGTTGCCTAAAGGTGGCTGATAAAACATTTGGATCCATTAATCGAATATTGGCAATGGTCGCTGCATCATTTGATAATTGCCCAGCTGATGTGGCAACAGTTGCTTGATAATCTTTAACCTCAACTTGATCCAGGCCATATGCAATACGTGTAGCATCAATATTTCTTTGGATAAATGGCGCCTCTTTGGTTGACTCAGAGGGCTTAACTTGGAATTGCTGAATTGCTGCTGGATAAATCCCAGCAATCAATACCGAGGCAATCACCATTAATGCAACGCCTGCAGTTGGTAGTAGCCACGATTTACGAACAATATTGGCAAAAAATAGAAGTGAACAGACTAGTGCGATTGCCGCCAAAATTGATTTGGCAGGTAACAAAGCGTTTACATCTGTATAGGTAAGACCTGTTATCAATCTTCCCTCTTTTAAGGTCAGGGCATATCTATCAAACCAGTATGCCACTGACTTAAGTAAAACAAGTAAACCAAGAAGTATCGAAAGTTGAACTCTGGCTGCAACAGTTGTTCGCTCTTCTTTTACTGCTGGTCTGATGCCACCATAAATGTAGTGAACCGCAGCTGCCGCAATCAACGACAAGATAATTGTTGAAATACCCCAACCAATTAATGCTTGGTACATAGGCAATTTAAAGGCAAAGAAGGAGACATCTAAACCAAATTGTGGGTCTACTACTCCAAACTCAGTTGAATTTCTAAAAAGTAACCACTGTTGCCAAAATCTAGATCCTGCAGTACCTGCAAAGTAAAAGATTGCTAAAAAGATTGCTATTCCGACCAATCTTCTAATTGGCTCGATTTGTGCACGGTAGCGCTCAAGGTTGTCTGCCTCAACCGATACTGGAACATAAACTGGACGCTTGCGAAACGCCACTAAAATATTTGCAGAGATAAATAGTGCAGTGACCAAACCAAAGCCTAAGAATAAAAATATTTTTGTAAATAATGTAGTTTGCCAAACATTTACATAATCAACTGAGCGAAACCAAAGTAGGTCGGCATAAAATCCACTTAGCGAAACTAGGATACTGGCTAATATAAACAAAATAATAAAAGTTATAGTTAATGGACTTATCCTTCTTCGGCCACCACTTCGATTTGCAAATGGATTAGGAAAGCTGCCACCAAAGCCACCGCTACCGAAACCGCTGCCACCAAATGGATTGTTATTTCGATTAAAACCGCCACCACCAAAGCCCGAATTACTCATGCGCAGATCTTATCTACTCCTAGGCGATACTTTTACAACTTGGATATTGGGTGGTATCAGGTGATCTAAGAATTGAGACAGCCTGAGAGAGTGTGGCGATTGGCACAATTTTCATCTCCGCTTGGGCCTTAGTATTAAGAATCTCATCAATATCCTCAAGTTCTTCGCAATTTCTGATGGGTGTAAAAAATAACTCCACCCCAGCCTTACTGGCTCCAATAATTTTCTCAGCAATTCCTCCGATTGGGCCAACTAGACCATCTTGCCTAATTGTGCCCGTACCCGCAACATTTCTAGATCGAATTAAATCCTCTTTAGTTAACTTATCAATTATGCCTAGTGCAAAAATTAAACCTCCGCTTGGCCCACCAGTTTCAGCAAGTCTTATTTTCACATCAAATGGAAAATCAAATTGATTTCTCAATCCAATTCCGATAAATGCAGTGCCATCATCTCGGGCAGAGAGCTTGATTTGTTGTTCAACTATATTTGTTCCCGCCCGTAAGACTTTTACACTCACCTGATCTCCCGGTTTTTTTTGCTCAAGTTCGCTTGCTAATTCGGCTTGAGTTTCGTACCTTGAATTGTCAACAGTTAGAAGCTCATCTCCAACCTTTAACACTTTAAAAGCATTACTTTGCTCATTAACCTGGCCAATAATTAATTTCGAACTTAACTCATAACCTAGGTATTTCAGCGCCGCTGCAGTTGCATTGAGTTGAGAATCTGCCATCTCCTGTGCTCCCATTTTTATGGATTGCTCTGTCGTCTCGCCCTCTGGGTAAACCTCAACTCGTGGTAACACAGCCCTATCTCGAGCAATCCAACTATATAAAACATCAAATCCAGTTATATAAGAATCTGGATCGGTGACCATAACCGATGTCACCGATAATTTGCCAGTTGTGGGATAGACCTGAGTGCCAGAGATGGTTATCGCTGAGCCCAAAATATTTTGCGGATCACCTGGGGATAAAATCACATATGGTGATTTAATTAAAAAAGCGGCCAAGATTAGGACGGTTAGAAGTAGTTGAGTTGATCTAGGTAGTCTAGATTTTACGGGAAGAATTGATCGCATTATCTCTTATTAATTTTTATGACGAAAAGTATTTTGGAACTTCTTAAACTTATTTACCGACCTGCTTGTTTGATTATCAAATTTAGATTTATATTTAGTAAGCCAGACTCCATAGAGAATGGAACAAAACACCGCACCAATGGGAATGACCCACCAGATTAAGGCAGAAAGCGGGGCGGAACTCATAGGCCAATCATATTCAGCGGGGAAGAAAAAGGTAGGCAGGATTGTTATAGAGAATTGCGATATCTTTAAGTACTCAAAATAGATGGGAATTTTTAATGAGCTTCGGTTTCCTACCAGCAGATGGGCAGCCTGACTTTGAGGCGTTGTTTAAAAAATTCTCAGAAATGGGGATTGATTCTGAAACTTTAGCTGGTGCTAAATCCTTTATTGAAAATATGCAATCTCCCACTGCGGCTAATCAAAACTTAATCAACCCGGCAACTCTTCGATCAATCGCTAAGAAAATAATTGCAACCAAAGGTGATTTACCAGTCGGCATTACTGATCAACGGGAGATGGCGGACTCTATTGCGATTGCTAATACCTGGCTAGATACTGAAATTTTATTTCCGGCAGCTACCTTGCCCTCCGATAGCGCATGGTCCAAGGGAGTTTGGCTAGAGGAGTCATTATTTGGCTGGCAGCGGCTGATTGAACCCCTGGCAGCCGGTATGGCAGATGCCTTAGCAAAGGTGATAACTAACCCAACCACCGCACTTCCGATTGAAATCACCGCTCAGGTCGATCAATCTCCAGAGCAACAAGAGGTAATGAAGCAGATGGTAGCGAAACTTCTCCGAAGCTTTATGGGCACATTAATTGCCAACCAATTAGGACAGGGAATTGGGTTGTTAGCTAACTCTATTACTAGTGCTAATGATGTAGCCATTCCGCTACTTACCTCCAATAGTGGCCCACATTTAATTCCGCAAAATGTAAATGAGTGGGCACAAGGTTTAGGAATTGAAAAATCGGAAGTTAATCTCTATTTAGCATTACGAGAGGTGGCGGCGAGTAGATTATTTTCAAATAACACCTGGCTGCACACCTACCTAACTGATGCTATTACCACCTATGGCCAAGGAATCACTATCGATGTTGAAACTATTACTCGCCAAGCCGAAGCGGCGATGAGTTCTGGCGAGATTGATATCAATGACCCACAATCAATTAATATCGCTTTGAACTCAGGCCTTTTCACACCGCAGCAAACTCCAGCTCAAGAGCAAGCATTAACAAAATTAGAGATGGCTTTAGCCTTAATTGAAGGCTGGATTGATCATGTTATTTCCCAAGTGGCAGCCGATCGAATCCCAAGTTTTAATGCATTAATTGAAAATTCTAGGCGCCGACGTGCAACTAGCTCTCCCATGCAACAGATGTTTGCTAGTTTACTTGGTTTAGAAATTTCACCAAGAAAATTAAGAGAGTCAGCCACTTTTTGGGGTGAGGTAAAGAAATTACGCAATTCAGATGGTCGAGATAAATGTTGGGAAGATCCAGCATTTTTACCAATGCCTAAAGATTTAACTGATGTGGCGGCATTCTTAGATAGCGTTACTGTTCCAGATGATCTATCTGGATTGATTTAAAGTTGGATTTTAAAAAGCGAAATCCCCGGCCGCACATTTCCTATCTGCCTTCCCCTTGCAGATATGAAACGGTTATCCGGGGACTTCGTAGCGCTAACTTAGGTTAATCAATCCGGATAATCAACTTGATCCGACCAATTGTTTGGCGTTTTTTTAAGTTTTTTTTGGCCGGAATCTGGTAAATTGAAGATGTTGTAATCAAAAAACATTTCGTGCGGTATGCCTAAATATAAAGTCGATATGGGTATGCGTAAAATTACCTAATCTCTGTGGATTAACCTGTGGAGATAACCTAAATTATGGTGGATAAAACGAGGTAATGGTGGATAACTTTGAACAGGAAATTCTTTTTGGCGATTTACTGCCACCAATCGCCCAAATTTCAAAGCGCAGAACCAAGCGAACCTCATTATTGCCGGACGGGTTACCAGAGTTTAGGGTAATTAGAAGTCGAAGAAGACGAAGCAGTATTAGCGCCTATCGACAAGGTGGTGTAATTCAGATCAGTATTCCATCTCGGATGAGTAAGCAGGATGAGATCGCAGCCATCCCCGAGATGATCGCAATGGTTTTGCGACGAGAGGCAAGAGAGCGAAAAACCGATGATCAATTGATGCAAATAGCACTTGAGTTATTATCAAAACTGCTACCTGAATTTGATATAAAACCGGCAAGCATTAACTGGCGCAATATGAGTGAGCGATGGGGCTCCTGCACCACAGTTGATCGGACCATCAGAATTTCAGATCGCCTAATTGGTGCACCCACTTATGTTTTGCACTACATAATTTTTCATGAGCTAATACATCTTAAGGTTCCAGGCCATGATCAAGATTTCAAAAAATATTTACACCGATTTGAGGATCAAAACCGGGCTGAAGCCTTCCTGGAAGGTTTTGAGATTGGTTGCCAAGTTGGTAACTCTGGTGTGATGTCGGCGGTAAATATCTAGTTTTACCCCTTTTTTTCACTTTCTAAGCCAATATTTTTGATTTTACGCGTGGAAAACCCCAGTTGAGCGTGGTGTGAGGGGTATGGTGTTGCCATTCGTACTCTCGCGCAGGAACTCCCCTGCGTGCTCCCAAGAGTGCGGCAGATGGAGGAAGAAAATGGCAGAAGAGTACAAGGGTGAGGCTTACTGCGTTAAGTGCAAAGAAAAGCGCTCTTTTGAAGGACATGTAAAGGTCTCTGATTCTGGTCGCCGCATGGCGCAAGGAATCTGCCCAGTTTGTGGCACAAAGGTAAATCGAATTCTTGGTAAAGCTTAACCAAAACGCAATTACAAAAATTAAAGGGACCGGCTATTAACCGGTCCCTTTTTTGTTAACCCTTTCTAGTTAACAGTTGATTTACAAATTAACTTGCTACGGCAACCTTTGCCGGTCTACCTGGCAATCTCTTACTCTGAATTACTTGACCTTCATCAAATAACTCTCCGCCCCAGACGCCGCATGGCTCAGCCCTAGAAAGCGCAGCCGTTAAACACTTGGCTCGCACTGGGCAGAGGCCACATAGCGCTTTAGCTTGTGCAATTACTGGTGCACTTTCGCTAAAAAAGAGCTCTGGATCTGCTGTATGGCAGGGTAGAGAGAGAGGCTGGACTGGGCTCTTAATTTCAGGAGCGAAAGGATTATCAGCGCGCTTGTAATCTCCCTTGGGTGTTGAGCTCTTGGCATTAGTTGAATTTGCCGTTGAGTTTGTGCTGTAGTCGGTATAGGAGATTACTGGTGCATCATCATATGCCCAGGTGACATCTGCCAATCCGATTTTTGCAGTTGGGCCTTCTGCCCAACCTGGGATTAGTAGTTCGCTGAAGAGAACGGTCATCGTTCTCACCTTTCCTTTCGTTATCTTTCATTGGTTTTATACTTCTCGCCTTTTGGCTTTTATTAAATTGGAGAAAAGAAAAAGGCCCCCGAATCATTAGATTCGCGGGCCCCTTGGCTTCTATTTCGACTTTAGTCGATATAGCTCCTTAGGGTGCGATCTGATGTAAAGGTGTAAAAACCCTTATTAGAGCGCTTATTTGTCCAGTCTGAGCGATATGAAGATTTCGCCGCAACTGGATTGATGGCAGGTGAATTAGCAGCAACCGCGATTGCAGTAACTGTCGTTGAATCAATTAACTTTGCCATGTTGCAAAGAATAGAGCATCAGGCAGAGCTGGTGCAACTTAATTAAATTGATCTAAAAATACGCTGGGTTTGCCCGCATAGGTGATGCGAATTTGCTGCTTTGCTCGAGTGACTCCAACATAAAAAAGTCTTCGCTCCTCATTGAAATCATTACCCATGGGTAATACCCCTTCTGAGATGCCAATTAAATACAGATGATCCCACTCCAACCCTTTAGCCCCATGCAATGTCGAAAGTGTGACGCCTGGAAGGATAGGTGGATTATTTTGCTCGGCTCGATCTTCAATCTCTCGCAGGAATACTCGCATATTCTCACCACCATTGTCTTTAATGCTTTTAGCTAGTCTTAAAAATGCGGTCACATAATCTGCATCGCCAAAGGGTTGTAGTACTGAAACCAAATCAGCAAACCAATCCCCACCCTCAGATGGCAACACTGAAGCGCTTCGGATTAATCGCATGGCATCACGGACATCTACCCGCTCAAAAAAGCGCTCCCCAGTTCTAATTTGGCTTGCCACTCTTAAATTGTTAAGCGCAGATTTAACCTGATCTAGTTGAGCATTAGTCCTTGCCAAAATAGCAATATCTGAAGAGTCGATGCCACTGTCAATCTGCTTTTTTACCTCACCTGCCACAAAGCCAATTTCTTCTGCAGCTGAGCTAAACCCGTTTACCAATGGCTTTTCGCCATGGGTGTTAACAGATTGCAATTCAATCCCATGCTCACTGACAAAGTTAGCTGCGCGAAGAATTTTATTTGCTGAGTTAATAATCTCAGGAGTTGATCGATACCCAGTCGTGAGCCGGAAAACTTGAGCATTTGGAAATCTATTCTTAAAATTTAACAAAAAGTCTGAGGTTGCTCCTGCAAATGAGTAGATGGTTTGTGCAGCATCCCCAACCACACAAATCTCCTCCCGATTTCCTAGCCATAAATTTAGTAATCGTTGCTGAATTGGTGAGACATCTTGATACTCATCAACTGTGAAGTATCGATATTGATCCCTAATCCTTTCTCTGACCCCGCGTTCTTCTTCAAGCATTCCGATCGTTAAAAGTAAGACATCCTCAAAATCCAAGGTGCGCTCCTGTCGCTTCAAGGATTCATAAGCTTCATAAACTTGAGAAATCATTCCTAAATTTTCATTGACACTCTTATTATTCGGTAACTTAATTAAACGATTACTTTCTATTGCCTTTTCATGGTAATGCTCTGGAGAAATCTCTAATACTTTTGCCCATTCAATCTCACCTGCAATTTCACTCAGCACAGCTGTCTGAGCAGGAATTGCAACCTCAGCTCGTGAAATAGCTTGACTCAAAAAACCAGATTTTGTGGTCAATAGGGTGGGAAATTGACCACCAAATGCATATGGCCAAAAATATAGAAGCTGTTTAATAGCTGCGGAATGAAATGTCCGGGCAGAAACATTTGGCACTCCAAGTGCTCTAAGTCTGGCTCGCATCTCACCAGCTGCTCGAGCCGTAAAAGTAAGTGCCAATACCTTGGTTGGATCAGTTACGCCAGAATTAATTGCATATGCAATCCGATTGGTAATTACTCTTGTTTTTCCAGTACCCGCACCAGCAATTACACAGACTGGGCCACGGATAGCTGTTACAACAGCTAATTGCTCAGCATCTAATTCCGTCAATATCTGCTTACTGTCTACCGCCATGACTCATTACCCTTTAAATCAGTATCTGCCGCATCTCCATACCAAGCCTTTATCATTTGCCTGGCCACACTTATCTCTAGTGGCAAAATTAGCGAATTATTTAATATAGCTTGCTTCATATCAGATCTTGAAAACCAACGGATCTCCTCAATCTCTTCGCCATCAGGTCTAGCTAACTCTGGTGTATTGGTAACTGCTTCAAATGCAATCATTAGCGATGCCGGGAATGGCCACGGTTGAGAACCAAGGTAATTAATCTGGGTTAATTTAACTCCAGCTTCCTCCTCAACCTCTCTAATTACGCAGTTCTCAAATGACTCACCAGGCTCTACAAAACCGGCAAATGTAGAGAATCTATTTTTTGGCCAAACTTTTTGCCGACCAAGCAAGATTCGATCTGCCTCATCTTTTACTAAAACAATTATTGCACCATCAGTTCTTGGATAATGCTCACTATTATCGGCCAAACATTTTCTTACCGCGCCAGCTGATATCACAACTGTTGGACCACCGCATTGTGAGCACTTTGGATGTTTTTGGTGCCAATTTGCTAAACCTTGAGCATGTACTGCAAGGCCAATATCTCGAGGCGATAAAAACGTTCCAATCTCTCGTAATGTTTTTAGTTTATACTCACTCTGAATATCCTCAGCTAGGTGGCGAACAAAAAATGTTTGGTCATCTTTAAGCCCTAAGAAATAATCGGTTGCAGATTGATAAGAACCCAGTAAGTCACCGGGCGTAAAAAGTAATTGATTTTGTTCTGTGGAAAATCTCTCATTTACGAAAATCATTACATTTGATGTTGGCCAGATAGATTTTAAATAGGCCTCATCGGTGCGCAGACGGGCAGCCCTATCCACCTTCGCTACTGCAAGTGGAAGTTTTAGTGGTTTTTGGGGCGCCATCACCTGCCGACCCTACTAGCCTGTCGTCATGGTTGTCGCCCCCGGTCAGAGCATGAGAGTGCTCTCGTGGAATATCTTGCATGGCCAGGTCATTCCGCCATCTAATCAAGTTGACCAGCTGGCCAGTTTAAAAAGTGCAACTGCTCAAGTGGTATCAAATTACCAACCAGATTTTATTTGCTTGCAAGAGGTTGACTACCAACAACCTAGATCGGATTTATTAAATCAAACAAAAATTATTGCCGAATCTTCTGGACTTAAATACTGGGCCTATTTACCTGCAATTTTTGGCACTCCTGGAGAAAAGTGGAAAAAAGTCATAAATCTGGAACAATCCATTATCACCCCTAAAAATGAATCAATCAATACCGCTAAGAGTTATGGAATTGGTATTGCTACAAATCAACCTATTAAAAAACTTTATGCCAAAAAACTTGGAAAATCAGTAATGGGGATGCCGCTATTGATTCCTAATGAGAAAGGTACTGGGGTTAGAGTTATCTATGTTAAAGATGAACCCAGGGTTGTATTAATTATTGAGCTAGAAAATGGCATAACTATTGCTACTACCCATTTATCATTTGTACCTGGAGTAAACATCTATCAATTAAATCGAATTAGTTTATTGCTAAGAAATATACCGGGTAAAAAAATTCTAGCTGGAGATTTAAATTTGCCTGGAAATTTGCCATCAAAATTTAGTGGTTTCAGGTCGTTGGCCGCAGCTGCTACCTATCCGAGCTGGCAAGAGAAAATTCAATTTGATTACATTATGGCTAAAAAGGATTTAGTAAAAAATAATAAAGTTACCGCTACTCTAATAAGAAGCACTGGTAGACCAATTATTTCAGATCATATTCCAATTGGGGTAGAGCTTAAATTTCAATAGGAACCTTTGAAATTAACGCCTTTAGTTGTTCTTGATTCATTATGTCAGCTGGCCTTACAGTTTGATTATCTGCTACATAATGAAAGGCTGCACTTATATTTTCAATTGGCACAGATTTTAATTTTGAATAGGCTAATCGATACATAGCAAGCTGAATTGCGGCTGTCTCTAAATCATCACCTGATTTAACTTTGCCAGTTTTCCAATCGACAACCTCATACTTATCATTTTCGAGTCTATATACCGCATCAATTCTTCCTCGAATTAAAATGCCATCAATCATAGTTTCAAATCCAAATTCAATATCGGCAGGAGTTTTTGTAGCCCACTGACTTGCCAACCAGGAGGATTGCAATTTCTCTAATGGCGCATCTGATTGCAAACCAACTGCTTGCAGACTCTGATTAAACAACTCATCTATGGAGATTAGGGATGGATGATTAAAATGATTTTCAAGCCACAGGTGAAATTCAGTTCCCCTGCGAGCATATTTATCTATGTGATTTGGCATTGGCCGGCGAATCCTAAGCGCTAGCTCCTGTGGCTCTTTTGCCAAATAAAGCAGGGTTGAAACCGATAATCGAGTTGGTAATACAACTTTCAAATACTTTTCTTTACTCTTGATCTCATTTATTATCGCTTGCATGTCAAATAAAATTGATTTTTGCTCATCATTATTGATGGTTAAAAGTTGCTCCTCAATTTTCATAATTGAAGATAGATTAGTTAAGTCAGCTACCTTACGTAACCTCTCAAAATTATGGTTTGGGCTTGGCCAAATGGCTGTTTTCGGATTTTCCTTAAGTGGATTGGTGCCATCTGGCACATCTGTTTCACTAACTATGCTCGCACCTTCAATATCTTTTGTAGCGGTAGCAAAGATTTCAAATAACTGACTTGGGTCAACTGGTTTGTTACCACTTCTAAAATGCGAGGTAGTGCAAAGCAGGCCTTGTTTTGCTCTAGTGATAGCAACATAAGCTAATCGTCGCTCTTCCGTTAACTTACGAGCCTTCCATTGATCATCAAATCCTTCTAAAGCTTTTTTTAAATTCTTGTTATCTGAAATTTTCTCAAAGTTAATTGCTGGCAATTGCTCAAAATCTCCCCGCAAAGTGACCGGAATCGAGCCAGCATTACTAATCCAGTTGTCAGATTTTTTACCAATGCTTGGAAAATTTCGATCTGCTAAACCAGGAATGGCAACATAATCCCACTCTGCTCCTTTTGCGGCATGAATCGTTAATATCTGAACAGCATCACTTCGAACATCAACTTCAGCTGGTTTTAATCCCCCCTCTGCCTCTTCGGCAACTTTTAGCCATTGCAAAAATGAGATTAAAGTTCCACCATTTTTTTCAAATCTGGCAGCCTCATCTAAGAATCGATCTAGATTTCTTCGACCATTTTGCCAACCATCTCTAACTAAAACCTCACTGTCTAATGACAAAAATTGCTCAGCTTCATTAATTGCTTCGGTAATCGAACCAGTTAGTGATCTTCTAAGTGAGCGTAGGGAGAGTGAAAATTTTCGTAACCGCTCAAGTCCTTCACTGCTAAATTTTGGAGTTGAGTGATAACTAGAAAACTCATTTGGAGTTAGGGTTAACAATAGCTCTAATGATTCAATAATCGATCCAGACGCAAACTCATCCGCGGTTTCAGTTGCCACAATGTTTTCTTCTAAAGCTTGCTTAAGCTGTTTACCTCTTGAGTATTCATTTGATTTTGCAAAAGATTTTGTGAATGCACCCAGTGCCATTAAATCCTTTGCTCCTAACGCAATATGTGGACCGGTTAGAAGGCGCATTAAAGCTGTTCCTGAATCTGGCATGGTTAAACTTCTTAATAAAGCAACAATGTCAGATACCTCTGGTGTATGAATTAATCCACCCACACCTGGAATATCAGTTGGAATGCCTAGATCAATAAACGCACTCTGAATTTGATCTATCTGGGATCGATTACGCACCAATACCGCAAAAGTAGTTCTCTCATTTGCAGGAGAAGCGTGGCGGTTTTTATCAAACCAATACTTACTAAAGTATTCAGCTATTGCATTTGCCTCTTGTGCTTGAGTTTCATATATTCCACACCCAACCTCACCAATTTGAGCATTTGATCGTGCGGATAATTTTTCTACACTATCTTGAGTTGAAATTGAATCAATCATTACATTTGCCAGATCTAGTATTGATTTATCATTTCGCCAAGTTGTCAGCAGGGTATATCGAGTAGCTTTACTATTAAATGATCGAGCGAAGGTATCTAATGTTTCTGAACTGGCACTGCGCCAGCCATAAATTGCTTGATTTGGATCTCCTACAGCTGTAACTGGATGATTATTACCGAATAGGTTGGATAAGAACTTAATTTGATTAAAAGATGTGTCTTGATACTCATCAAGTAATACAACTTTATATTTACTACGCTCAATATTTCCGATGTCATCATTGTGTTTATCTTTGCTCTCTTTTACTAATCTGGCCGCAATTGACATGTGATCATTGAAAGTTAGAAGTCCATGTTGTCGGCGCCGCTCATCAAATGCGGCAACAATAGGTAAAATAGCGAGTCTTTGATTTAGCTCCTCTTTAAACTCTAATACTGGAATTGTTTGTCGGTCAGAAAAACTAGATATGTGATTTAGTAATTTATGGGTGTATTCGATGATCTCCGCCGCTGTTCTATCATTTTCAGCAAGTGCAGTAGATAGATCCATAACCTCTGCAACAACTGATTTTGGTGAGCCATTAATCGGTAGATCATTACCGGCAAACCTACTTACCTCTTCAAATGCAATTTGCCAGGCCGCAGCCTCCCCAATCGGATCTGCATCAGCATCCAAACCAATTCTGATGGCATGATCTGCTAGCACTTTGCCAGCGTATGAATGATAGGTAGAAACTGTTAGTTCAGATTCATCAAGATTTTCTGGAAGTAATTTGGCAATTTTTAATTGGCGTAATCGATACTTGATTCGCTTTGAAAGCTCACCTGCAGATTTTCTAGTAAATGTTAAACCCAATAATTGATCTGGTTTGATTAATGAGTTTGCAACTAGAAATAGAACTCGCTGGCTCATAGTTTCTGTTTTTCCAGAGCCTGCCCCAGCAATTACGACCGAAGGCGCTAACTCGGACTGGATGATTGGAATCTGCTCTTTGGTAGGAAATCTAAATGTAGGGTCCACAGTCTTAATTCGAGTGGCTATCTCCTCTGCTGAGTACTTAATACTCATGATTGAATCACCCCTCTGCCTTGGGGTTGAATTGGGCAAGAAGATTTAACTGCACAACTTCGGCAGCGATCATTAATTTTGGCAATAAATGTATTACTACTCATTTGCTCGGAA
Organism: Candidatus Nanopelagicus sp.; assembly: GCA_046095545.1. Lineage (GTDB taxonomy): Bacteria > Actinomycetota > Actinomycetes > Nanopelagicales > Nanopelagicaceae > Nanopelagicus. The sequence continues at coordinate 13,123 of JBJTJQ010000040.1, read as the reverse complement.
ATTTTTAATAGCTCACTAGTTACTACTTCTTCATCCACTTTTTCTTGCGGTCTAGATTTAGCCTCTTTAGCTTTTGCATCTCCGATAAAAATTAACTCAGCTCCAGAAACCTCTTGATGCTCTAACTTCGTCTTAAACGCATTGTTAACTACTGCTAATTGATAGCTTTGTAATTGCTTGTTTTTTCTGGCATCTTCATAACTTATGGCTGTCGCACCTGTTTTTAAGTCAACTATGTAATACTTATTCTCGTTAGTTAGTTCAATCCGGTCAATTGAGCCGGAGATGACGGAATTGCCTAATTTAAATTCGAATCTTTCTTCAACTGAAACTAGCTGATTTTTATTCTCTAAATTCCAACCATAAAATTTTTGGAGCATTTGAGCTGCTCTGCGGTATTCATAATCTTTAATCCAACCTTTGTTCATATCAATTAATGTCCAAGCACCCTTAAGTTTTGCCTCTAATTGCGCTAGTGAGAGTTCAGGTTGTTGCTTTAATTGCGCTGCAATTACATGGATAGCTGTTCCCAATACCTGAGCTGTTGAATCTGCATCTTTTCCACCACTTTGCTCAAGTAGCCATTTAAGCCCGCACTCAGTAAAGGACTCTAGTGAGCTAGGTGATATACGTTGTTGCTCATCTTCGCCAATAACTGGTGCACTAGTTGATAACTCTTTAATGCCCACCCAATTTTTAGGATCTGCTGATCTAACACCGGCATCTGCCAAGGTTTTTAAGGCAGAGGTAGCAAACTCAATCTCTCCTGCATCCTGTGCTTGCATTGCCATTCTGCGCAAAGTTGCAACTATGGCTGGCTGAGTAATAGATCTTTCATTTACAGTTAATTGGTAATCATCTGGAGCATATTTTTCAAAGTATCTAGATGGTTGATTATCTTCCTGTACTACTGCAGTTATAAATAGTTTTTCAGTTGATCTACTTGTTGCCACATTTAATAACCGCATTTCATCTTCAGCTAAACCAGAGGCTGCGATGGCATCTAATTGTTCTGGATTACTGATCCCATGCCTGAATATTTCTACTAATCTTTCAGTACCTAACAGTGATCCTCGCTGTTTTAGATTAGGCCAACTGCCATCTTGCATGCCAGCTAATGCTACATAACGCCACTGAAGTCCCTTTGTTGAGTGAACTGTTAATACTTTAACCACCTCACTGCGTTGGGCAGATGCTGTAATGCTATCGGCCAAAATTTTCTCACCTAATAACTGATCAATAAATAATCCAACTTTAGCCCCAGGTAGCCGTTCACTAAATCTTCTTGCTACCTCAAATAAAGTTATCACCGCATCTAAATTTTGATCAGCTATCCCACCTTTACTTCCACCAGCTAATGCTTGCCTTTGCCACAAATTGGCAATACTTTCCCCATCATAATTTTTGGCATTGCTCCAAATACTCCAAAGTAGATCAGAGATATCTTTTGATTTAGCTAAAGATTTTTTTGCCGCTGCAATCAAATCATTTATCCGCTTTAGTGGCGTTAATTGCTCCCAAGGTAGATCAACACTCTTTGCAGTTAACGCTTCTAAAATTAATTCTGTCGAACTCTTGGGCTCATCAGTTGATTGCTTCTTACTCAGTGCAACTCTCATCTGGCGCATTAAAATTGCATCTGCTCCAGCAAACTCACTATAAAGAAGAGATTGGATTTGATCCCAATTACTTGGGGAAAGTTTGATTTGGCCAATTGCAATTTGGGCAATGGTAAGTATGGGCTTAATTGCTGGATTATCTGCCAGTGACAGGGCGGTCGCATCAATTTGTACTGGAATTTGATTTTGAGCAAATGCTCTACTTATGGCTGCAACCTGTGCGCCAGGAGATCTTAAAATTACCGCCATCTCAGACCAAGGCACGCCATCTCTTAAGTGCGCAGCTCTAAATTGGTGAGCGATGAAGTTAGCCTCATCACTTACACTGCTTAATGCGGCAACCTTTGGACCGGTAGGATTTCTGAATTTTTTAGATAACTGGATTTTATTTCTAATACCAAAATGCTCTAAATCGACTAATAAATTATCTGGATCTGCTCCTCTAAATCTACCAACTGCACTCTTTGGATCGGCAAAAATTACCAACTCTTGGTTACTAAGTAGTTTTAATAATTTACGCTGGGCCCGGTCTGATTCTTCAAACTCATCAACATATATAACTTTAAATAAATTTTGATACCTCTGAAGCAATTTTGGATTACTTTCTAATCTTTCAATTGCAGCAATAATTATCTCACTAGGATCAATTCTGGTTAATGTATTACTGGTTGTGCCATCCCTAAGTGCTAATGTTTTTTGATACCTACTCCAAAAATTGCCAATATAGGGCCAATATTTCTGACCATACTTGGTTGCATACTTATTTAATTCACTTGGTGAGGAGCCACGTTCGGTTGCTCTGCCAATAAAATCTCTTAACTCTTTGGCAAAACCTCTAGTTGATAGAGCTGGTATTAATTCAGCTGGCCATAGATTTGAATCTGGTTTCTGACTTAAACTTTGAAGATCAACTGCTAATAGTTGAGAAATAATCGCATCCTGTTCGGCTCCAGAGAGTAAGACATACTTATTACTCTCATTATTTTCTGAAGCAGCAATTGGATCATTTAAAATTAAGAAGGCAATTGAGTGAAATGTTCTAGCGATTGGCTCATTTACGGTGTGTAGGTGTGAGTTTGCAGATGCAATTTGATCTCGTAATCTGCTGGCATTTTCTCGGCCATAAGTGATAGCCAGTATCTTATTTGGATCATCTCCAGTTGCAATTCGATTAGCAATTGCTGCAACTAAGGTAGAGGTTTTACCACTACCTGCTGGACCTAATACCAGTAATGGCGATCCTCTGTGATTTATTACCTGCTGTTGTTCATTACTTAATTGGGTAGCAGATAAAAAATTAGCAGAGTTTGATGGGCGAACTAGTTTTAGCTTTAATTCCCCTGTGGCCACGGCTTAATTTAACGCCACCGATCTGACATTAATGGGAGATTAATGAAATGGTAGAGATTTTAGGCTTAGGAGTTTTCGTTTGCTCGCTTGGCTTTTGAGGTAATGCGAGCGCGGGTTGAACCATCCAAAATCACCTTACGAATTCTTACCACCGCAGGAGTCACCTCAACACACTCATCCTCGCGGCAAAACTCAAGCGCACCCTCCATATTTAATTTTTTAGCTGGAATCAATCGCTCTGACTCATCACTACCGGAGGCTCGCATATTGGTTAATTTCTTTTCTCGAACGCAGTTCACATCCATATCCTCACTGCGCGAGTTCTCCCCAATAACCATTCCCTCATAAACCTCATCCCCAGGTTCAACAAATATTGAGCCACGATCTTGTGTGCCATAGAGTGCGTAACTTGTGACAACGCCCAGGCGATCTGAAACTAAGGAGCCGGTTGATCTAGTTCTAAGCTCACCATGCCAGGCTTCATAACCATCAAATACATGGTGTAAAAGTCCGGTACCACGGGTCTCAGTTAAAAACTCAGTTCTAAAACCAATTAAGCCGCGGGATGGCACTCGATAATCTAATCGAATCCAGCTAGTGCCATGGTTAACCATCTGCTCCATGCGCCCTTTACGAAGTGCCATAAGTTGAGTGATCACACCTAGGTACTCCTCTGGCGCATCAATGGATAATCGCTCCATCGGCTCATGTAATTTGCCATCCACCATCTTGGTAACTACCTGAGGTTTACCAACAGTTAACTCAAATCCCTCTCGCTTCATAATTTCAACAAGGACTGCAAGTTGTAACTCACCTCGACCCTGCACCTCCCAGGTATCTGGTCGATCAGTATTTAATACTCGAAGTGAAACATTTCCTACTAGCTCAGCATCTAATCTATTTTTAACTTGGCGAGCAGTTAATTTTGTTCCACTCTTGCCCGCTAAAGGTGAGGTATTAATACCAATTGTCATCGAAATACTTGGCTCATCCACGGTAATTAATGGCAGAGGATGTGGATTTTCTAAATCAGCTAATGTCTCACCTAAGGTAATAGTTTCAAAGCCAGCTACAGCAATTATGTCCCCCGGGTGTGCCTCAAGTGCTGGCACGCGCTCAAGTGCTTCGGTCATTAATAACTCAGAGACCTTTACCTTTGACATTGAGCCATCGGTTTTAATCCAGGTAACAGTTTGACCTTTTTTAATCTCACCCTCTCTTACTCGACAAAGCGCTAATCTGCCTAAGAAAGGAGATGAGTCTAGGTTTGTAACATGAGCTTGTAATGGTGCACCCTCATGATATTGCGGGGCTGGAATGGCTGAGAAAATAGTTTCAAATAAAACATCTAAGTTCTCCTCTTTTGGCATGCCACCATCTGCTGGCCGCTCTAGCGATGCTCTACCTGCTTTAGCTGAGGCGTAAACAATTGGAAACTCAATTTGATCCTCATTGGCATCTAAATCCAAAAACAAGGCATACGCCTCATCTACTACCGCTGCGATTCGAGAGTCTGGCCGATCTACTTTATTAATTAACAAAATTACGGGAAGATTTTTTTGCAAAGCTTTTCTAAGTACAAATCTAGTTTGGGGCAGTGGTCCCTCGGAGGCATCAACTAATAAAATAACCCCATCTACCATCTCTAAGCCGCGCTCTACCTCGCCACCAAAATCGGCGTGCCCTGGGGTATCAATAATATTTACAATTTTGTCGCCACGTTTTACCGCCGTATTTTTTGCCAAAATCGTGATTCCTTTTTCCCGCTCTAAATCCATCGAATCCATCATTCGATCTTGGCCCTCATCTTGTTTTTTGTGAGCAGCAAATGCACCAGATTGCCATAACATGGCATCAACTAAGGTGGTTTTACCATGATCTACGTGGGCAATAATTGCCACATTTCGTAAGTCATCTCGAGTTTTAACTGGCAGGTCTTTTAAGTGTGCTTGTTTTTTAGACATTAAATCTAAACTCCACTACATCGCCATCATTCATCACGTAATCCTTACCTTCCATTCGCACCTTGCCATTGGCGCGGGCTTGCACCATTGAGCCAGCGGCTACTAAGTCATCAAAGGAGATAACTTCGGCTTTGATAAAACCCTTTTGAAAATCTGTGTGAATTACTCCAGCAGCAACTGGGGCGGTATCACCTTTATGAATCGTCCACGCTCTAGCCTCTTTTGGGCCTGCGGTCAGATATGTCTGCAATCCTAATGTATTAAATCCCACTCGAGCCAATGTAGTAAGGCCAGGCTCACTTAACCCAATAGATTTAAGTAATTCCAACGCATCTGCCTCATCTAAATCTGCAAGTTCAGCCTCAGTCTTGGCATCTAAAAATATAGCTTCAGCTGGTTTTACTATTTCAGATAATTCAGCTTTTAACTTAGCATCAGATAATTCAGCAGCATCAACATTAAATACATATAGAAACGGTTTAGCAGTCAATAGCTGAAGCTCTGCAATTGCCGCTAAATCGACCTTACTTCCGCGAAGTAGTTGGCCTTGGTTTAAAACTGCTGCTGCCTCTTTCGCAGCAGCTAATACTGCAACTTTTTCTTTAACAGTCCTAACCTCTTTTTCTAATCTAGGAATAGCTTTTTCTAGAGTTTGTAGATCGGCTAAACAAAGTTCGGTATTAATTGTTTCCATATCTTTTTTAGGATCAACATTGCCATCTACATGCACTACGTCATTATCTTTAAACACTCTGATCACCTGACAGATGGCATCACTTTCTCTAATATTTGCTAAGAACTTATTGCCCAGGCCAGCGCCCTCAGAGGCACCTTTGACAATTCCAGCAATATCTACAAAGGAGACGGAGGCGGGCAGGATTTTTTCAGATTGAAATATTTTAGCTAGGACGGCAAGGCGCTCATCTGGCACACCCACCACACCAACATTGGGTTCGATAGTGGCAAAGGGGTAGTTAGCAGCTAGGACATTGTTTTTAGTCAGGGCGTTAAACAGGGTGGACTTACCCACATTTGGCAGACCGACGATTCCAATTGAAAGGCTCACGAGGGGTAAAGCCTACGCAAGTTTGTCAGCACTTGATGCCACTATAACCCCATGCCCGCATCGATTACCTCCCTAATTATTGGCCTTGCCATTGGCATACCGGCAGGTTTTGCCATTGGTTACCTATTAAAAGCTGTGCGCCATAAATCAAGTGGCAGCGATGGGGCATTACTTGATGATTATAAAAAACAGCTTGAGGCAGAGCGAAGTAAAACTGAAAACGCAATTAAGTTAACCGCTGAGCTAACGGCCATGAAATCAACCGTTGAAAAATTATCGCTGCAATCTAATGAGGCTAATCGAGTACGAAGTGAGGCTGAGGCCAAACTTGAAACCACCATTAATGAGATGCGCCGAGCTAGTGAATCTATTTTTGATGAGACTAAAAAAATAGCAGGCGCACTTTCAAATAGTCAGGCCCGTGGAAAATTTGGCGAGGCCCAACTTGAGTTACTTTTGCAATCAGCCGGGCTCAGAGAAGGACAGGAGTACTCAAGACAAAAATCAACCACCGATGCAGATTCATCGGGTATTCCAGATATCACAGTTAAGATGCCTGGCGGCTCGACTATATTTATCGATTCTAAATTTCCATTTGATCGCTTTTTAGATGCCTTTGGTACCGATCTGCAAAGTGAGCGGGATGAGTTTTTAGCTCAACACACAAAAGATTTACTTAAGCATGTTGAAGCGCTGGCAAAACGTGGTTATCACAAATCAGCAGGCTCTCCTGATTTTGTGGTCTTATTTGTGCCATTTGAAACCTTGCTGGCTGAAGCCTTAAGAATTGATCCCACCTTTTTAGAAAAAGCATTTAAGTTAAATGTCACCATCGCTACCCCAACCTCTATGATGGCGCTACTTAGAACTATTGGTTATATCTTTACTAGAAATAAATTGGCAGATAATGCTGATGAGATTCAAAAGGTGGCAAATACCTTCTTAAAAAATATCACCTTACTTCATGGCAAGATTGTGGCGGTTGGTAAGGCAATCTCATCAACTGCAAAAGCTTATGAAGATTTAATTCCGACTGCAGAAAAAACTGTATTAAGCCCAGCTAGAAGAATTCATAATTTAGGAGTTGCTGGTGATAAAGATAAGTTAGCAATTGAGTACCCAGAATCCCCAGGAGCAGTCAGAGAGCTAAGATCAATTTCAGCAGAGGATGACTTCATTGAGGTCGAAGAGATTGAGGCAGATGGCAAATGAGTAATCTGCCAATTAACTCACCACTTAAAGGTCCTGGGCTAACAAAACCTGGGGTAATTGTTTTGCAATTTTTAGTAATCTTTTTATTTCAAGCAGTTGAATTACTTTTTAGATCCTCCCTGGGCATAATCACAGCGATCGCTATTTGGATCGCTTTTTTTGGTGCAATTTACCTAGGCCGAGTGGGCACCTTATATGTGGCCGCAGTTTCACCACCGATCTCACTTTTAATCTCTTCCTTGATTTTAATGCCAACAATTGGTGGGGGATCCTTTGTGCCAACTAAATTGTTACTAGATTTAGTATCAGGTTTGGCGGCAATTAGTTTTTACCTACTAAGTGGAGCGGCAATAACCTGGTTTTTATGGTTTAAAAAAGAGCGAGATAAAACAGATTCAGCTACTTACTAGCGGCTTTAATATCTTTTCGAAGCTCTGGTGGGATTGCAAAAAGTAAATGTTCCTCAGTTGCAGTTACCGTCTCTACCTCACCAAAACCACGCTCAGCTAACCAGTTAAGTAAATCCTTTACCAAAATCTCTGGCACCGATGCCCCACTGGTGACACCAACTGTATTAACACCAGCTAACCACTCATCCTTTGCCTCTGCGGCGTAATCAATTAAGTAAGCAGCCTTTGCGCCATACTCTAAGGAAACTTCAACTAATCGAACTGAGTTAGATGAGTTAGTTGAGCCAACCACTAATACTAGATCAGCTTTTGGTGCAATCTGCTTAATGGCAACTTGGCGATTTTGGGTGGCATAACAAATATCATCACTAGGTGGATCAATTAAATTTGGAAATCTCTTTCTTAGCTCAGCCACCGTTGCTAAAGTTTCATCCACACTCAAAGTAGTTTGGGATAACCAAGCCACTTTACTTTCATCTCGCACCTTTACATTTTTAACATCTTCAATGCCATCAATTAAATGAATATGCTCTGGCGCCTCTCCTGCTGTGCCATCCACCTCTTCATGTCCCTCATGACCAATTAATAAAATATCGTAATCATCGGCGGCAAATCTTCTCGCCTCATGGTGCACCTTGGTAACTAATGGGCAGGTAGCATCAATAGTTTTTAAATTACGATCAGCAGCGCTTTTATGAACCGCTGGTGATACCCCATGGGCGGAGAAGACCACAATCTTTCCTTCTGGCACCTCATCAGTTTCATCAACAAATATTGCACCTCGTGCCTCTAATGTTGAGACCACATGTTTGTTGTGCACGATTTGTTTACGAACATAAACCGGTGCACCATAAAGTTCTAAAGCTTTTTCAACTGTGATCACCGCCCTATCCACACCTGCGCAATAGCCACGTGGGGCAGCAAGTAATACTTTCTTTTGAGTGATCTGGCTCATGTGCTCATCCTAATTGATGATGGAAGTGATTAGATTAAGCCTATGGCGCCAGAGTTTAATTATCAGGATCTGCTTCCACTTCGTGAGGATTCAACCCAGTATCGCCTAATTTCTACCGAAGGTGTTAGCACATTCACCGCTGACGGCAAAGAGTTTTTAAAGGTAACTCCGCAGGCAATTAGTGATTTAACTCAAGTAGCGCTTCATGACATCTCACACTACCTAAGAAGTGAGCACCTAGCTCAATTAGCTAATATTTTGAAGGATCCAGAGAGCTCGCCTAATGATCGATTTGTTGCTACCGATCTATTAAAAAATGCCAATATCTCAGCAGGTGGTGTATTACCAATGTGTCAGGACACAGGCACTGCCTTAGTTATGGGAAAAAAGGGTCAACATGTTTTAACTAGTGAAAAAGACGAGATCACTATCTCGCGTGGAGTATATGAAGCCTTCACTAAATTAAATCTGCGCTACTCCCAATTAGCCCCAGTTACCACTTGGGATGAGAAAAATACTGGTAATAATTTGCCAGCTCAGATTGAGATTTACTCTGATACCGATCACGCCGATGAGTACAACTTCTTGTTTATTGCTAAAGGTGGGGGAAGTGCAAATAAATCATTTTTGTATCAAGAAACCAAAGCGGTATTAAATCCAACCTCATTTTTAACCTGGCTTGAGGAAAAACTTAGATCCTTAGGTACATCTGCTTGTCCGCCATATCACCTAGTTGTCGTAATAGGTGGCACTAGTGCTGAGTACACAGTTAAGACGGCAAAACTTGCCAGCACTAAATACTTAGATTCCCTACCAACTAAGGGAGATGCTAAAACTGGCCATGGCTTTAGAGATTTAGAGTTAGAGAAAGATATTTTAAAGCTAACTCAAAACATTGGAATTGGCGCCCAGTTTGGTGGTAAGTACTTCTGTCATGATGTGCGGGTAGTTAGATTGCCAAGACATGGCGCCTCATTGCCAATCGCAATTGCCGTATCTTGTTCGGCAGATCGCCAGGTGAAGGCAAAGATCACAAAAGATGGCGTTTTTATTGAGAAATTAGAGACTGACCCTGCGCACTTTTTACCGGCCGAAAGCCATGATGAATTAACTGAGCATGAAGTAAATATAAATTTAAACCAACCTATGAAAGATATTTTGGCCCAGCTTTCAAAGCATCCAGTGAAAACCAGAGTGAATTTAACTGGCACATTAGTAGTAGCTAGAGATTTAGCCCATTCTAAGATTAAGGAGTTGCTAGATTCTGGCAAGGCAATGCCAGATTACTTAAAAAATCATGCGGTTTATTACGCAGGTCCTGCTAAACGACCTGAAGGGTATGCCTCTGGCTCATTTGGTCCAACTACCGCCGGCCGTATGGATTCATATGTTGATCAATTTCAGGCAGCTGGTGGCTCATTGATTATGTTAGCTAAAGGAAACAGATCACAAGCTGTATCTAGTGCTTGCAAAAAATATGGCGGATTTTATTTAGGATCAATTGGCGGACCTGCCGCCCGTCTTGCCCAGGATTGCATTAAAAAGGTTGAGCTCCTAGATTATGAAGAGTTAGGTATGGAGGCAGTTTGGAAGATTGAGGTAGAGAATTTTCCAGCTTTTATTATTATTGATGATAAGGGAAATGATTTTTATGCCGATATTAGAAAGCCATTAAGTATTGGCAAAAAACCTTAAATTTTCTTAATACCAATTAGAACGCTTTGCCTTACTCCAAGCTCGGCATGGGTACTCATACCTCTCATCAATGTATTTAAGCCCCCAAGTTATCTGGGTAACTGGATTGGTTCGCCAATCAGTTCCCACAATCTCCATCTTGGTGGCTGGCAATGCTTGAGCGATGCCATGGGCGCCTGAGACTTTATTTCTAGCCTTGTAATTCCAATGGCTCTCTTTAGTCCAAAGATTATCTAGGCAGGTAAATTGACGTTCAGACCAGCGATACTTTTGAGCGATGATTTGGCGGGCAACAGCTTTAGCCCCCTTTGCCTCTCTAGCACTTTCAACCTGGGCGGCAGCTAATGAGACCAGTGCCATCGTTTGGGCATCTACCACCTTGATTGAATCTAGCTCAAGCAGGGATGGGCTCTCGGGGTTTGGATCTAATGGATCAATAACTGGGGCCGATGGATCGACTGGATTTGGCAGCTGATCACCTGGAAGGGTGATGAAGACCTGTTGCATATTGCTTGAGGCGTGGGCTGGCTCAACTACCGCCAGGAAGAAGGCAAGGCAGGCAGCCGAGATCGAGAGTCTGCGAGCGCGCCGAGTGCGCACAATAGAGACCTGGCTCTTCATAGCCACCCCTTTCACATCCACCAGCTCGTTAAATCATCTAGTTGGACAAGTGCAGAGTGCCAGCCAGGGGGTGGGTGGGCAACTTTATCCAGGCGTGTGGCGCGATTATGTTTATATTCACAGGTTTCCAAGGTTACAAAACCGCAGGTCAACCCATATGAAGTCCGATTTATACCTTATGCGAAAGCAGAGGTAAAAGTTATCCCTTTCATCAATTTGTGAAGTTAATCGGCTCCTCCAGTAGCTCAGTAACTAGCGCTGCAATCTGGGATCGCTCGCTTCTGGTCAGGGTGATATGGGCAAAAAGTGGGTGGCCCTTTAAGGATTCAACCACCGCCACCACACCATCATGACGGCCAACCCGCAAATTATCCCGCTGGGCGATGTCGTGGGTTAAGACAACTCGAGAGCCCTGACCAATTCGCGAGAGCACAGTTAGTAAGACCCCTCGCTCTAAGGATTGGGCCTCATCGACGATAACAAAGGAGTCGTGTAAGGATCTGCCTCGAATGTGGGTTAGCGGTAGCACCTCAATTAAGCCACGTTCGATAATCTCATCTATCACCTGCTGGCTAACTAATGCCCCTAATGTGTCAAAAACGGCTTGGGCCCAAGGTGACATCTTTTCATTCTCTGTTCCTGGTAGATAGCCAAGCTCTTGACCACCAACTGCATATAACGGACGGAAGATAACTACCTTCTTATGTAATCGCCTCTCTAAGACCGCCTCTAAACCAGCTGAAAGTGCCAGCGCACTTTTTCCCGTGCCAGCTCGCCCACCTAGGGAAACAATTCCAATCTCTTGATCTAACAAAATATCTAATGCCACTCGTTGCTCAGCACTTCGCCCATGTAAGCCAAATGCAGATCGATCACCTTTAACTAATTGCAACTTTTTATCTGGGGTAACTCGGGCGAGCGCACTTCCCTTTTCTGAGTGCAACACAATTCCAGTATGGCAGGGATGAGATTTACCTAACTCATGTGAGATTTTTTCTTCTTCATATAACAAATCAATAATGGTTGAGCCAACACTCTCCTCCACCATTCCACTCCAGCCACTACTAATTGCTAACTCTGCTCGGTACTCCTCCGCCTCAACCCCAACCGATGAGGCCTTTACTCGTAAGGGTAGATCCTTAGTTACTAAGACAACTCTTCTTCCATCTGCCATTAAATTTTTAGCGATCGCTAAAATTCGAGAATCATTTGAACCATCTCGTAAAAATCCAGCTGGCAGTGTGGATAGATCGGAGTGGTTTAACTCAACGGATAATGATCCACCCTCATCATTGATTTTTACCGCTTGATCTAACCGACCAGATTTAACTCTTAAATCATCTAGGGTGCGCAGGGCAGCTCTGGCGAAGTAGCCCAGATCTGGATGATCTCGCTTACTCTCTAATTCACCAATTACTGTGATTGGGATAATTACTTCATGTTCGGCAAATCTATTTAAGGCAATGGGATCAGCTAGTAAGACTGAGGTATCTAATACATAGGTAATGCGCGCAGGATTTGATTGATTGGATACTGACTTTAAGACAATTGATTCACTAGCCAATCTATGTCATCGCAATCTGTTTAGTTTTACTAGGCATTTGGAAGTAGATAAAAGGTAAGTTATTTGGCTTAAATTTTGCCCTCGACACGCAAGGCTTAAAGATTAAGTTTAGATAAAGAGTATTTTCAAACTACCTACCTACCTAAGCCCTCTTACCCGCCGCTCAATCCAAAATGAGGCCACCGGTAGGGTGCCAGCTAATAAGAACAAGGCAGTTGAGATTAGGGATTTACGTTGGGCAATCGCTAGGTGAAGAGCTGCCAGTAGGTAGATTGGGTAGGTAAAGCCATGCACAATTGGAATCCAGATAAAACTTTCATAAAAGGTATCTGAATTAACTAAATACTTAGCTGGCATATAGCCAAACCAAAGTAGAAGTGACATCACCCCTGCCCAAATAGCCATCACTCGAAATCTAAAAATTATGCCGTTCATTTACGCTGCCTCACTTTTACTTGTTGTTTAACCTTTTTACTTTGTTTAACCTGGCTAACTTTTGGTGCTCTAAATTGGGGAAATAAAGGTGCAATTAAGAGTAGTACCGCCATAAACCACCAGACCACCACATATGAGATGTGTTGCCAGTAAAAAGTAGAAACCTTTTGTGAAATCTGTGGCGATGGGATTGGCGCAAAATTTGCTACCTCAGAGTTTGAACCAGTTTCAC
>JBJTJQ010000039.1:0-2037 GCA_046095545.1 Candidatus Nanopelagicus sp. | reverse complement strand
ACCCAACTTTCGCTCCCCTGATGGTTTGGCTAATAACTCAATAGCTTTACTTAAAGTTAATTCATCAGGTGCTAGCTCCTCTGGAATATTGGCATACTTTCGATCTTCGCCAACTCCTTGTTGAAGATATGCACCAAATCTACCAACTCTAATCTCAATATCATCACCCATTTTCATGGTGTTAATTGCCTGAGCATCAATTGCTCCTAAATCAGCTGATAAATCTGCCAGCCCTGGATTATTTTCATTTCCATAAAAAAACTTAGTTAGCCAGGCAACTCGCTCCTCTTCACCATTAGCAATTTTATCTAAATCCTCCTCCATCGATGCGGTGAATTCATAATCAATTAATTTTGTGAAGTGTTGCTCTAGTAAACCGGTTACTGAAAAAGCTAAAAATGTTGGCACCAGTGCTCGACCTCGTTTTGTAACATATCCTCGATCTTGGATAGTTTGCATAATTGAAGCAAAGGTAGAGGGGCGGCCAATTCCTAACTCCTCTAGCTTTTTAACTAAGGTTGGCTCGGTATATCTAGCTGGTGGTTTAGTTTCATGACCTTCACATTGATACTGCGTAACTGCAATTTTATCGCCAACACTCATTGCCGGTAATCGCCGATCTGTTTCCTCAATATCTGTTTTATCTTCAACAATATCCTCATACGCTGACAAAAATCCTGGAAATACAACTACTGAACCATTGGCTCTAAATATTGCATCAAAACCACTCTTAGTTTTAACATCAAAATCAACCCGCATTTGTTGTTTCTTAGCATCTGCCATTTGGGATGCAATAGTGCGCTTCCAAATAAGATCATAAAGCGCGAACTCATCTCTAGATAACTCCGGCGCTAACTCACCTGGCGTTTTAAATGAATCACCGGCTGGCCTAATTGCCTCATGTGCTTCTTGAGCATTTTTAGTCTTGCCTTCATACACCCTAGGAGATGGTGGTACTGAATCTTTTCCATACAGAGCTTGAGCTGATGATCTGGCAGCGGTGATGGCAGCAGTGGAAAGTGTTACTGAATCTGTTCGCATATAGGTTATATAACCGTTTTCATATAATCTTTGCGCAATTAGCATCGTAAGTTGTGCGCCCCAACCAAGCCTTGAACCAGCATCTTGTTGCATGGTTGAGGTAGTAAATGGTGGTTTTGGTTTTTCAGTTCGCGGAGATTCCTCTAATGATTTAACAACTAATGGTTGATTAGTTAGAGATTGAACTAACTCTTTTGCTGCAGCCTCATCTAATAGCAAAATATTTTCAACCGACTTTTCCTTGATCGCACCAAGTGAATCAAAATCATTTGTAGCTGCAACTCGCTTGCCAGAGACTGATAGTAGGCGAGCAGAAAAACCTGGTTCACATTGGGCGCTTAGATCCCACCAACTAGAGGATATAAATGCCATACGTTCACGTTCGCGCTCAACAATTAATCTAGTTGCCACCGATTGCACCCGGCCAGCTGAAATTCTTGGCATAACTTTTTTCCAAAGTACTGGTGATAATCGATAGCCATACAATCGATCCAATACTCGCCGAGTCTCTTGAGCATCTACTAGGCGATAATCTAAATCACGAGTTTCCTTGGCAGCTTTTTGAATAGCCTCTTTAGTTATCTCATGAAAAACCATTCGGCGAACTGGAATTTTAGGTCGCAAGACTTCAATCAAGTGCCAGGCAATCGCCTCGCCCTCGCGATCTTCATCTGTTGCCAGAATTAACTCTTCTGCATCCTTCATTAAATCTTTTAACTCAGCAACCTTAGATTTTTTATCTGGGTTTACTACATAAAGAGGTGAAAAATCCTCTTCAATATTTACTCCCTCTTTTGCCCAGGCAAATTTCTTATACTCTTTTGGGATATCAGCAGCACGCTGCGGAAGATCTCGGATATGTCCCACCGATGCTTCAACCACATAATCATCGCCAAGAAATGAGCCAATTTTGCGCGCTTTAGCCGGCGACTCCACAATAACTAGCTTTGTGCCCAAAGTAATCCTTACTTTATCTAATTAGGGAAGTGAATAAAA
>JBJTJQ010000038.1:0-17589 GCA_046095545.1 Candidatus Nanopelagicus sp. | reverse complement strand
GCCTCATCTAATGAAAGTGGCTCGACTAATGGCGTTATATCTTCAAAAATGTTCATTATCTGCGCAGAGACCTCGCTATATCTTTTTAAATCTGGTGGGACAAAAATTGCATGAGGTGCTAATGCTTTAGCTCGATACACCGGCATAGCAGCTCTAATGCCAAATTTTCTGGCCTCATAATTTGCTGATGAAACAACTCCCCTGACGCCTGCGCCAACTACAACCGGTCTGCCTTTTAACTCTGGGTTATCTTTCTCGGCAACCGATGCAAAAAAAGCATCCATGTCAACATGCAAGATACTTGCAATACTTTGATTCATGCGATGATCTTCCTAGTCGTCACCCGTGAAGAAATACTAAAAATTGTGAACACACCCCAAAGGTTAGTTCATATACCTGACAGTAGCCCCTATCTTTTAACTAACCAGCCCGAAAGTGGGCTACTCAAGAGGTAGGAAAATAATGACCGAAATTGTATTAATTGTTGGCCGAATTCTGTTTGCACTTCTATTTATTAACTCTGGAATTGCTCACTTTACAAAAAACTCTGCCATGACTGGATATGCACAGTACAAAAAGGTGCCACTTGCAAAGGTCTCTGTTTATGTAAGTGGTGTCATGATTTTGCTTGGCGGCATATACATAGCTCTTGGCTTCTACGCCGATCTAGGTGCGCTATTAATAGCAATTTTCCTAATTCCAACCTCTTTCTTGATGCATGCTTTTTGGAAAGAAAGTGATGCGACAGCAAAGCAAAATGAATCGATTGCATTTTTTAAAGACCTGTCGCTAGCTGGTGCGGCCCTAATCATTTTTGCACTTCTTAGAGGTGGTGCAGATTTTGGCAGCAATGTAGGCACCCTGCTTTTCTTTAGCTAATTTAGGCTTCTACCACCCTTGAGTACCTACTCAAGGGTGGTTTTTTATCTTCTAAAACCAGTTTGTATGAAAGTATTTAGTTATGGATATCGGCTTGATAATAACCGCAGCCTTAAGTGGCGTGTTTATCGGCTCAGTCCTGGGTTTTATCGGTGCCGGTGGCGCCATGGTCTCTGTTCCTATTTTTATATATTTATTTGATTTTTCACCAGTTGCTGCAACTACCGCATCTTTGGCAGTAGTTGGCTTAGCTGCGATTGCCGGCCTTAGGCCAAAATTTAAAAACGATGATGTACTTGTTAAAGAAGGTTTGACTATATGGGCCCTAGGGCTAGTAAGTAATATCGGATTTAGTCTAATAGTTGAAGATATTCCGGAAACGGTAATTCTAGTTGGATTTTCAATGGTGCTAATTGGCGCTGCTTATTCAATGCTTAAGGTTCCAGCGAAGAGTGTCGCTGAAGAGAGGATGCCAAGTTGGGCGCTAATTATTCTTTCATTAGTTATTGGTTCAATAACTGGGTTATTTGGAATCGGTGGCGGATTTATAGCAATCCCAGTATTAGTTTTATTTTTTAGTACACCACAGAATAAGGCGGCCGGTACCTCCCTTTTTATTATTGCTCTGAATTCTTTGACAGCATTGGTGGCAAAAATTCCTATTTGGGACCAACTCAACTGGCGGTATCCAATTCTTATAGCTATTACGGCGGTAGTTACTGCACAAGCTGCTTCCAAAATAGCCGCTCGTACACCTACTGTTCATCTAAAACGAGCCTTTGCATTTTTACTGATCGCTATTGCAGCCCTTACCATTTTGAATCAGATAATTCTTTAGTATCGAAAGGTAGATATGAAACAGCAGCAGGGAGCAATGATCAAGTTCTTAGGTAAGACAAAAAATGAGTAAATCCTCTGTGCTTTTTGTGTGCGTCCACAATGCTGGTCGCTCTCAGATGGCGGCAGCATTTCTAACCCATTTTGCACATGATCGAATTGAGGTCAGATCTGCTGGATCAGAGCCGGCAAAAAACATAAATCCAACGGTCGTGGCTGCCATGGCTGAAGTTGGCATAGATATTTCAAATGAAATTCCAAAGGTGCTCACCACCTCTGCTGTTGAGCAATCAGATGTGGTTATTACTATGGGATGTGGTGATGCTTGTCCTTTTTATCCAGGAAAGAGATATTTAGATTGGCCATTAGCTGATCCAGCTGGACAAGGTGTGGAAGCTGTTAGGCCAATAAGAGATGAAATTGAAAAACTAGTTAAAGAATTGATTCCAACTTTAATTACTGAGTAACTTGCTGATTAGATTCCACCCATTCAATTATTCCGCCACGAAGGTTGTATAAATCATCAAACCCTAACTCTTTCATGATCTGGCAAGAATCATTTGATCTCTTTCCGGATCTGCAATAAATCGCATAGCTTTTATTTCGATCTAGAGCGGCCAGATCTGGCAAGAAGTACTCACTGTAGTAATCAATATTTAAAGAACCTGGAATGTGACTTTCTAGATACTCTGTTGAAGTTCGAACATCAAGTAAAATTACATCATGCTTGCTAATTATTTCAGCAAAATCGGTTGCATCCAGATCTATCATTAGAAGGTAATCTTAGAGTCATGAAGCTATCCATAGAAACCTTTGGTCAAGGAGAACCCCTGGTATTCATTCATGGCATGGGCTCTGCGGCAACTGCTTGGAAACCGCTAGTTAAATTCTTGCGCCATGAATTCAAGGTGGTTCTCATTGACTTACCTGGGCACGGGCAGACGCCATATTCACAAAATCAGCCCATGGATCCAAACTCTTTAGCAAAACTTATTAAACAAAACTTAACTGACCTTCAGATAGATAAATTTCACCTAATCGGAAATTCACTTGGCGGCTGGATCTGCTTAGAAATAGCGGCTAACTTCCCAGAGAGTGTCAGTAGCGTGATTGCATTAGCACCTGCTGGCTTATGGTTAACCCCATTTACCTCTCGCTACCCTGGAGAGGTTGCCCTTAGAGTTATTGCAGGCGGGGTAAATAAATTGGCTCCTTCGCTTCTCAATTACACATGGGCTAAGCAAATTGGATTTGAAACTGTCTCACCGAGATGGAAGGAATTAGATTATGAAATATGCCTTGATGCCACAAATGCTATGGCAAATTCCACTGGCTACTTTCCGGC
Source organism: Candidatus Nanopelagicus sp. (assembly GCA_046095545.1). Lineage (GTDB taxonomy): Bacteria > Actinomycetota > Actinomycetes > Nanopelagicales > Nanopelagicaceae > Nanopelagicus. The sequence continues at coordinate 14,528 of JBJTJQ010000038.1, read as the reverse complement.
TTGGGATGCTTTATTGGGAAAAAGATTTGATAAAAAAGTTTCAGGAAATATACCAATTACGATTATTTTTGGTGACAGTGATCGCACATTGCCCGAAAAAACTTGTCAAGAACGCTCACTAGCTCCAAATCATGCAAAATGGATTATTTTGCCAAATACCGGACATGCGCCGATGTGGGATAGTGTAGAAGAGGTACTAACTGAAATAGAATTAACTGTAAGAAGCATACCTTGAAAACTGTCCTTTACTTTTGGCGGATCAAGAAAAGGTATATACCAATAGCTTTCTTTTATATGGCTACAAATAAATTAAAGTTGCAAAGAGAATCAGGAATTAAGTTCGTAAAACTTCTTGGAACAGGTAAAGGTGAAACTTTTACGCCAAAAGATGCTGATCCCTTGCGGTGGGGATTGCTAATAACAATTAGTGATCAAAAAATTGATAAGTTAGATTGTTCTAAAGTAATCAGCAGGTGGCAAAAAATTTCTACCTCTGAATATAGAATAATTCTTAAGCCAATCTCCTCTCACGGTCAATGGTCAAGAAAACAGCCATTTGATCAAGAAAAGATTGAATGGAGTGGGAAAGTTGCAGCAATTACACGTGCAAGAATTGTCTGGCGTAAGAATTTTATTTTTTGGTCAGCCGTTCCTCCGGTGACTGCAAGTCTTCATAAATCCCAGGGATTAATAACAGCTATTGGTATTGGTGAAGCTCCTATCGGGCTTCAAGGAACATTTTCTATTTGGGAAAATGGGGCCAAGCTACGAGAGTTTGCATATCATGGGCAAGCCCACCGAGCGGCAATTAAGGCCACCTCGGAAGAGAATTGGTACTCCGAAGAGCTATTTGCGCGCTTCGCTGTACTTCAAGAGCGTGGCCATCTTTAATTAGTACGGCACAATTGGACTATGTCACTGCGCCAGTTTTATCCCAAGCGAGATAGTCGGAAGAGTCTGTCAACCTGGAAGCTTTTTGCGCTATATGCACTATTTAGTGTGGCAATTGGACTCCAGATTTCTTATCCACTTACAGATGGTGAGACACTGCGAGTTATTACGATTGCAACAGTATATTGGGCAGCAGGGTCAATGTTATTACATGCGCTTTTTGCTTATGGCCTTACCTACACCTTGACTTTATTCTTAGTTACCTTTAGCTATTCATTAGTAATCGAACAAATAGGCAGTAGGACCGGTTGGCCATTTGGTAGTTATGAGTATTCAGGCACACTTGGCTATCAAATTTACGGTGTTCCGTTAGTAGTTCCGTTCGCTTGGATAATGATTGCTCACCCAATTTTGATAGTGGCAAGAAAAGTAACTAAGAATTGGGTATTTCTATACGGAGGCTTGGGAATGATGGCCTGGGATTTGTTTTTAGATCCACAAATGGTTGCGGCTGAGAGATGGGTTTGGAATTTTACAGGCCAAACTGTTCCTCTTCAGCCAAATATTCCATTATCAAATGCATTGGGATGGTTGTTAACCGGAATGGGCTTAATGGCGATTTTACATAGGTTGCTTAGAAAAGATCGAAGAAATGTTTCACAAGTTCCACCTATTCATAATATCTTTTTAGGATGGACTTTCTTTTCGGGAATTGTAGGAAATGTATTTTTCTTTGATTCTCCAGGTGTTGCAGTTTCAGGTGGAATTGTTTTTGGACTACTAATGATTCCATATATATTTGTTTCACGTTTTGGTCCACCAAGTAATATTTGATGGAACTTGTACTAATTCTGGCTTGTGTTTCTTTTTTTCTGGTAATACTCAACAGCTATAGTATTAGGGTTCTTAAGGACAGGAGTTTTTCAACGTCGACTTCAATTTCGATATTGATTCCAATGAGGAATGAGGAACTTAATGTTCAGGAATGCATTAATGCTGTAGTAAATCAGCGTGGTTTAGCTAATTATGAGATATTAGTTCTCGATGATGAATCAAGCGATCAAACACTGTCAGAGCTAAGGAAATTTTCAAGCATTAAAATCCTAGAAGGTCAGCCAACGCCTCAGGGTTGGCTTGGTAAATTATGGGCTTGTCACCAGCTTGCTGAACGTAGCACTGGCGAATATTTGGTTTTTCTTGATGCAGATGTGAGATTATCTAAAAATGCAATTTCTTCGGCTTTAAACTCAATGCAAGGATGGGATTTTATTTCACCCTATCCAAGGCAGCTCACAGAAGGTTTTTTGCAAAGAGTATTTCAACCACTACTGCAGTGGTCCTGGTTAGCATCAGTTCCCCTACTACTGGCCTACAAGTTTCCGATTAGGTCGATGACAATCGCAAATGGGCAGTTTTTTATAGTTAAAAAATCTGCATATTTAAATAGTGGCGGACATTTTAAAATTAGGAGTGAAGTTTTAGATGACTTGATGCTTGCTCGCCAATTGATTACATCTGGTTTTCGGGGTTCTGTGGCCGAAGAAAGTCAAGTTTCAACTTGTAAAATGTATAACACAAACAAAGAACTTATCCGAGGTTACCAAAAGTCTCTTTACAAAGCCTTTGGTAATCCTATTGGTGTTGTTTTTACTCTAATAATTCTGGTTTTAAATGGAATTGTTCCGATTGTGGCTGCAATGCAGGGATCACACCTGGCATTATGGGCATTTGTTTTAATCTTCTTAAGCCGGGTATTTTCTTCACTAAGAACTGGAGGCATTCCAAGTACTGCGCTGTTACATCCAATTGCTGTTGGCCTTTTAATCATATTCATTTTTTATTCCTGGTATGGAAGATTGACCAATACGCTGACTTGGCGCGGTAGAAAAATTATTAATGGCTAAAATTTCAGTAATAGGGGCTGGTGTCGGCGGTATGAGCGCTGCAGCGCGGCTTGCAAAAAATGGTCATGAAGTTACAATTTTTGAAAATAGTGAACGATCTGGTGGAAAGTGCCGGACTGAATGGTTTGGAGATTTTGCATTCGACACTGGTCCATCACTCTTAACACTTCCTGCCGTTTATCGGGATCTTTTCTTAAAAACTGGGAAAAGAATTGAACATATTTTGGAATTAGTACCAGTTGACCCTGCTTTTAAATATAACTTTAGCGATGGTAAGTCGCTAACCTTTCCAAATCTGTCTAACCCAAAAACTTACCAAGAGATAGCACGGGTGCTAGGCAATAAATCCGGACAAGATTGGAAGAGAGTAATTGACAGAGCAGAGCGCATGTGGGAACTTTCGAGAGAGCAATTTGTCGAGTCTGAATTAGATTCAATCTGGCCACTGCTTAAAAATAGAAAACTTTTTAGACAAATAAAAGAAATTGCACCTTTTACTTCCTTGCGCAAGCTAAGCAATAAAATGGATCTTGATCCACATCTAAAAATGATCATTGACCGGTATGCAACATACACAGGTAGTGATCCCCGGAGGGCACCGGCTGTGCTGTTAACAATCGCATTTGTTGAAAGTGCCTTTGGGGCATGGCATATAAGAGGTGGCATAGGGCAACTATCTAACGCCCTACAGACTCGGTGCCAAGATTTAGGGGTTAAATTCGAATTTAACTCACGTGTAACAGAAATAACTGTTGATCATGACAGAACTAAAGGAATTGTAATTGAAGATAAAGCATTTATTGCTAGTGATTTAGTAGTTGCCAATGCTGATGTAGAACACGTTTTCAATAATTTAATTTCTAAAAAAGTTAAATCAGCTCGTTACGAGAGAGAGAAACTTAAACGTTCTACAAAATCTCTGTCTGGTTTTTCATTATTACTTGGTTTAGATAACTCTAGAGGTAAAAATGTAGATTTAGCTCACCATAATGTTTTTTTCCCACAAAACTACGACAATGAGTTTGAAGATGTATTCAATAGAAAAGTTCCAGTAGATGATCCAACTATTTATATTTGCGCACCAAAAGATGACAGTATGGTAAAAAGCGCAAATAAGGAGTCTTGGTTTGTACTAGTCAATGCTCCTCGGCATGAACCAGATTCAGGTTGGGATTGGCAACAAAATGGTGATAATTATGCCCAGAAAATAGTCAAGAAACTTGATGGTCTAGGTATGAATGTTTCACCAAGACTTGAATTTTTTAAGTACAGAACTCCTGCAGACATAGAAAACTACGCTATGGCTCCAGGTGGTTCTATTTACGGTACATCAAGTAATTCCGCAGCATCTGCTTTTTTGCGAGCCAGAAATAGATCTAAGACCCAGGGATTATTCTGCGTTGGCGGTTCAGCACACCCTGGGGGTGGACTTCCATTAGTTGGAATAAGTGCTGAGATTGTGGCGAATTGTATCGGAAAAGCTTAACGAAATTTTGACCGTAAATATTTTGTAATTGTAATCAGACTTACTATTTGAAATATTATCCAAAGATAAGCGATAAAAATAATGTTGGCAAAATTCAGATGAAAGAGAATTAGGATTATGAATACAAAAGAAGCTCGCACTGGTCTTTCAGCAATTGTTACTATTCCAATATCCGTCAAACCTAGTCCACCAGATCTACTTCTTAAATACTCTTGAATAAATGCCGTGATAACTATGAGAAGTAAAACTTCTTGATCAATCCCGATTTTATATAATACTAAAACCCAGAATACTTCAGAGATTCGATCTACTACTGAGTCCAATAGAGAGCCAAATTTAGAAGCTCTACCAGAGATTATTGCCATACTTCCATCGATACCATCTGCCAGTAACGAAAGAACTAAAAATATAGGTGACCAAACTTCCTTACCAAACAGATAGAGAAGTGCTGCAAAAAGTAGTCCTGAAAATGTGAGTAGATTTGCAGAAATCTTTAGCTTACATAAAACCCTTGCCAAAATAAAAGATATCGATAACCAAGGCTTCACTACTCCCGAAATTGGCGCATTTCCATGTAGCCGGCTCCAGTGATTCAAAAAATCGTGCTTTCTCATTATGGGTCTAATCATAATTCCACACCATCTTTAATACTCTTTTTTTCCGAAAATATTGGTTCAGTTTCTATCCTCAAAAGCCTAGGCAGGGTACCGTTGCGCCGTGACTTCACCTGATGGCTCTATATTAGTTTCAATGCGGGATGACATAAATTTTGCGTTATCAGATTTTGTAAAAACTGGAAGTCAGTACTTATCTAATATTGGGGTTGAACTAAATCCTGTGGCAACAGAAATTGAAAAGTTTCTACTAGATAGCGGTAAACGACTAAGACCATTATTTGCCTATGCCGGATTGTTATCAACTGGTAAAAAACCTACTCCCCAGATGATCAAAGCAGTTGCTTCTTTAGAATTGATTCATGTTTGTGCACTTATTCATGATGATGTGATGGATAATTCAGATACAAGGCGAGGTGCTCCTAGTATCCATAAAATTTTTGAATCACTTCACTTAGAGCAAAAACTTTCAGGTTCAGCCTCGCAGTTTGGAATTGCATCTGCAATTTTAATGGGCGACCTAGCCTTAGTTTGGTCAGCCCAAATGCTTCATACCTCAGGCATTAGTGATCAAGAATTGATTGGTGTCCTGCCCTTCTATGACGAAATGCGTGTAGAACTAATGGCAGGACAATATTTAGATGTATTTGAACAATCTTTAGCTACACAAAGCATTGAGAGGTCCATGAAAGTAGCAAGATTTAAATCTGGTAAATATACGATTGAGCGGCCACTTCATTTTGGTGTCGCATTAGGCAATGGATCAACTGACTTGCTTAAAGCTTTTACTGATTATGGAATTCCACTAGGTGAGGCTTTTCAATTACGAGACGACATTCTAGGAGTTTTTGGTAACCCTAAAGAAATGGGAAAGCCTGCCGGTGATGATTTACGTGAAGGGAAAAGAACTGCCTTGATCGCAGCAACTTTTGATAAGGCTAATAAATCACAACTAGAAGTTTTGGATCAGTATTTTGGTGATCCAAATCTCTCTTATGATCAAATTAGTCTGCTCCAAGACATTATTGTTGAAACTGGCGCCCAATCTCACATTGAGTCAATGATTAAACAATTAGTTGAAACTTCACTTAATGCTCTAACCTATGAAGGAATTTCTCCAGAAGGCAAGCGCTTGCTTCAAGAGCTTGTCCAACTAGCTACTAATAGGAAGATTTAGAAAATGCCAGCAAGAGTAAAGGGACCAACCGAGAATGTTGTTGTTGTTGGGGCCGGCTTGGCGGGATTAAGCGCAGCGCTGAGACTTGCTGGCGCCGGTAGATCAGTAACTGTTGTAGAACGAGAGAGTGTTCCAGGAGGTAGAAACGGTTTGCTGAATAAGTCTGGCTTTGCTTTTGATACCGGTCCATCAGTTTTGACGATGCCAGATCTAATCTCTGATGCCTTGGCATGCGTTGGTGAAGATATAAAAGATTGGCTCGACTTGGTTCCATTAAAGCCTCTATATCGAGCATTTTATGATGATGGATCACAATTAGATGTTCATGCAGATACAAATCAAATGCAAGCTGAAATTTCAAAGACTATTGGTTCACAAGAGGCAATTGGATACGGACGATATGTGGATTTTGTTACAAAATTATATAAGTATGAGATGAATGATTTTATTGACCGTAATATTGATTCGCCATTTAACTTGTTAACTCCTAATTTAGCAAGACTGATTGCCATAGGCGGATTTAGAAAACTAGCTCCTAAAGTTAATCAATTCTTGAAGGATCCTAGAACACAAAAAGTTTATTCATTTCAAGCAATGTATGCTGGAGTAAGTCCGCAGCAGGCATTAGCAATTTATGCAGTAATCGCATATATGGATTCTGTTAACGGCGTATTTTTTCCAAAAGGAGGAATGCATGCAGTGCCACGTGCCCTTGCTTCTGCGGCACAAAAGCATGGAGTAACATTTAAGTACAACGCAACTGTTACCTCAATAGAAAGATCTAACGGTAGGGCTAAAGCCGTAATAACTGATAAGGGAGAGCGAATTCCTTGTGATGTAGTGGTACTGAATCCAGACCTACCTATTGCTTGGCGTAATTTGCTCCACAAGGAACCAATATCAGTGAAGCGACTAAAATATTCACCTTCATGTGTGACCTTACTAATTGGCTCTAATAAGAGTTACGATCATTTAGCTCATCACAACATTCATTTTGGAAAATCTTGGGATGGCGTTTTTGACGAGCTTATCAAAAAGAAAGTACTGATGAGCGATCCAAGTATTCTAGTTACTATTCCGTCAAAAGATGACCCAGATTTGGCCCCAGCGGGCAAGACCTCTTATTACATTTTATTTCCAACACCTAATTTAACTGCTGGAATCGATTGGAAAAAAGTTGGTCCAAGGTATAGATATGAAATGGTTAAAGCATTGGAAGATCGTGGCTATTCAGATTTTGGTAAGAACATTGAGGTTGAACATCTAACCACTCCACTTGATTGGGAAAATCAGGGGATGGCCCAAGGTGCACCATTTGCTAGTGCTCATACTTTTTTCCAGACTGGACCTTTCCGTCCTCGAAATCTTGCAAAGGGCTATGAGAATATTGTTTTTGCAGGATCCGGTACTCAACCAGGAGTTGGAGTGCCAATGGTGTTAATTTCAGGAAGATTGGCAGCTGAAAGAATTGTTGGACCCGTTAAGTAAGTATGGATGAATTAGACGCAGCTGGTATTACAGATTCACAGTTAAAACTCTCTTACCTTGAATGCAAACGTTTAAACTCCTTGCACGGTAAAACCTATTTTCTCGCAACAAAGTTCCTCCCACCAAGTAAGAGACCTTTTGTACATGCACTTTACGGATTTGCAAGGTACGCAGATGAAATTGTTGATGATTTACAATCAACCCTTACTGTTTCAGAGAAAATGGCAACTTTAAACTCTTGGAGTGAAACAATTCTAAATAATATTCGCAGTGGAAAAAGTAATGACACTATTGGCTTAGCTCTGGTTGATACAGTAAATCGATTTAACATTCCAATCGCCTATTTTGAAGCATTTCTGCACTCAATGTCGATGGATTTGCACATAAATGAGTATCAAACCTACGAAGACCTCTATGAGTATGTGTATGGATCTGCTGCAGTAATTGGCCTACAAATGATTCCAATCTTGGGTGTGGTGTCACCTGACTCAATTGAAGAGGCAAATTATGCTGCCGAAAAATTGGGCATTGCATTTCAATTAGCAAATTTTATTCGTGATGTTAGTGAAGATTTAGATCGAGGACGTGTTTATCTTCCAATTGATGAGCTTAGCGCTCATAATGTAACGAGAGAAATGCTTGAACAAAGGCATCTTACAAAAGAAATTAAAAATGCATTGCAGGAACAAATTGCGCGAGTTAGAAAACTCCAAAAGGAATCATCAGCTGGAATTAAATTACTCCAACCAAGTAGTCGTGCCTGTATCGAGGCTGCTAGTGAACTTTACTGTGGAATAGTTGATGAAGTTGAAAAAATTGACTATGAGATTTTTAAAACACGTGCAAAAACTTCGAATTGGCGACGCTTGAAAGTTGCATTACCAGCTTATTTAAGAGCAATAAAGTCTCGATAAAATTATTTCTTCTGTATTCCTCTTTTGCCCCAGAAGATCCATAGGTTCATAACTAATAACACTAGGGCAAAGCCAAAAAATAAGTCCTCTACAGGAGCTGAAGCAATTCTTAATCCAATAATTGCGTCTGGATTATACATAACGATATTTCTTGAAGTAAGCCACCAGTTTGATAATAACTGAAAGAAAAGAATTATTGCATAACTTGTCCAAAAAACTTTTCGAGTCAATAATTTACTTTTAATAAGGAATCGATCAGCGATAATTGAGGCAATAAATGCCACAATTGCAATGTCTGTATAAATCACTATTCGTCCCCAACTTTCCAATGCTTCTTTACAGTTCTCACTGCCTCTATAGTCATAATCGCAGCAATTGGTACAAAAATAAAGAAAAGAAACTCTTCTAGTGGAATATCAAATGGACCGATGATTCCTAAAATTTGACTTTTATCAAAATACCAATGTCCCTGAGAAATTGCATACGCATCCCAAATTAAAAATAAGAGTGCAACTGGTCCAATACTCAAAACTAAACGTAGGGCTCGACGCAATACGCCTACTTTCAAAGCAATTTCCAACCAGAAAGAGCCTGCAATAGTGAATAAAATCATCGCCAAGTATCCAAACTTCAACACGAGAGAACTATAGACAATTTTTGATGTAGAAATTACGATAACATATCTACACGGGAGCTTATCAATTTAGCTGAGAGGGCTTGAAATTCAAGCCGACCGATTGACCAGTTCGGTAATGCGAATTGGAAGGGATTAATTTATGTCTATTTTGGAAATAATTGCGTTCTTAACATCACTAATTGCTGTTAGCTTGGGAGTTTTGGGTCCAAGAATTACCTGGCCATGGTGGAGTCTAAGTAGCCTGCTCTATTCGATACTATTCTTTCAATCGGCATACTATGCAAGCGCAGCTTTGCAATTTGTTTTTATCGCCGGTGCTATATGGGGATGGCTTGGATGGGGGCCAAAAGGTGCAAAACCTAAAAAGCTTACAACTAAATCCAGGCTGGGTTTGATAGCAGTAGTCGCTATTTTATCAATAACCCTTTGGCCAATTCTAACAAGTATTGGAGCGGCCTCTTCCGAAATAGAATCTTTTGGCTTTGTCGGAAGTATATGTGCGCAACTTTTAATGGTCTGGCAAAAATTTGAAGCATGGCCGCTCTGGTTGATAGTTGACATAGCGTATACATATCAATATTTTAATGGTGAACTTTATTTAACCAGTGCGCTTTACCTAATTTTTAGTGGCATTGCTATTTGGGGTTGGATTCGTTGGGGTAAAGAGTCGAAAAAGAATGAAAATAACTAACTTAGTACAAGATTTAAGAAAACTAGCAGCTACACCTTCTATAATTGCAATTGATGGTGTAGCTGGATCTGGTAAAACTACCCTAGCAATAAAGTTATCTGAAGAACTGAGTAATGCTCCTGTTGTCCATATGGATGATCTTTATAATGGCTGGAGTAATCCATTTTCTGATGAATTAGTTCAGCGTGTCATTGAACAGATTTTAAAACCGTATTTAATTTCAAATTCTGCCTCATACCAAAAATACAACTGGGTTAATAAAACATTTAGTGAGATAGTAGGAATTTCACACCCGAAGTACTTAATACTGGAGGGGGTAGGCTCAGGCCAGAGTAGTTTTCGTGGTTATATTCAAAAGTTAATTTGGATTGATTTAGACCCAGCTATTGGTTTTCAAAGGGTGATCAAACGAGATGGTGAGCAAATAAAGGAGAGCATGAAGAAATTCTTAATTGATCAAGAAAAGCATTTTAATACGGAATTAACTAATAATCATGCAGATTACATAATCAAGGGCGCGCCTTAAACTAAAATGTAAGCAAGTTTCTCTAAACTTTGGCTGTGTCGGATTTAACTGGTGAACTAATTGATAATAGGTATTTATTACAGCGCCTAATAGCCTCGGGCGGTATGGCAAGTATTTATTCTGCTTTGGACACGAGATTAGATAGACCAGCCGCTGTAAAAATAATGCATGCCCATCTGGCAAATGATGAGGCATTTGTCTCAAGGTTTATAAAGGAAGCAAAAGCGACAGCAGCTTTATCTCACCCAAATATTGTTTCGATTCAAGACCAGGGCTGGAACCAAGGTGGCCCTCCTGCTGTTTTCATTGTCATGGAATTAGTTGAGGGCACAACGTTGAGAGATTTACTTAATGAATCTTCTCCTCTAAGTATCGAGCAAGCTTTTCAAATAATTAATCCAGTTCTGAGTGCTCTCTCGGCTGCCCATAAAATAGGGATTATTCATCGAGACATAAAACCGGAAAATATCTTGATATCAAGAGATGGCAGAATTAAGGTCGCTGATTTTGGCTTGGCAAGAAACACTTCTCTGGCTCAAACAATGACGGCAGAATCAAGTGTGATACTGGGCAGTGTTTCCTATTTGTCGCCAGAGCAGGTTCAACGCGGAGTTGCAGACTCAAGAAGTGACATATATGCAATCGGAATCCTGATTTTTGAAATGCTCACCGGTTCGAAGCCGTATGATGGCGAAACACCAATCCAGATTGCCTATAGACATGTAAATGACCGAATACCTGAGCTAGCAAAGATTAAATCCAATATTCCAAAGAATTTATCTGACTTAATTTTTAGTGCAACTTCTCCAAATCCAGATTTAAGACCCAAAGATGCAGAAGAGTTATTAAACTCAATGCGTCAAATACAGGCTGAGATCGACCCAAAACGTAGACAAATGAGTTTGGAGTTAGATATACCACCACTTGCAACCAAAACCTCAAAGCGAAATAAGATTTCTGTGGCATCAGCATTTGAAGGGTTAAAGGAAAAAACAACTCAATTAAAATCTGCTAACTCAAGTATTACAAAAAAGACAGAGGATTCAGTGAATACAAAACGTAGGAAAGTATCTAGGCGAGTAAAAAGAAACCGAATTATCGCTTTTCTAATTTTAGTTTCAGTTATTTTTGGATTTTTTAGATGGTTAGATAGTGGCCGGATAGCGGTTCCATCGTTAGTTGGTCTAAGTAAATCTGAAGCAAGCAAAGTTATCAGTCAACTAGGTTTAAGAGTTGAGATAGCTGAAGAAATTTTTAGTGAAGATATTGATAAGGGCAAAATTATTTCTACTAAACCAGGTGGTGGAGGTAAGGTATCTCCCGATGGCGTTGTGGGGTTAGTGGTATCTAAAGGTCAAGAGCGAATAATTCTTTCATCGCTAAAAGGTACTACCCCTGATATAGCTTCACAAAAAATTGCTGATCTTGGACTTTCAGTTGGTGAAATTGTTGAAAGCTTCGACTCAGATATAGCGGTGGGGTTTGTAATCGGAACTAACCCTGAAGAGCAGACGCCGGTTAAGCGTGGTTCGATTGTAAACATCATAGTAAGTAAAGGAATTGAAAAAGTCTCACTCAGGTCTTACATCGGTAAAGGTGGCGAGCAAGCCTTATCTGAATTAACTGAAAGTGGATTTGATGTTGAAATTGAGTATAAATTCAGTGAAAATATTTTTAAAGGTCAAGTCATCTCTCAAAGCCCTGAAAGTTCTAATGCAATCGAAAAAGGAAGTAAAATTATCTTGGCAGTTTCAAAAGGGCCAGAATTTGTTTTTGTGCCGAATGTTTTGGGTAAGAGTAAGAATAATGCAACCTTAGACTTGGAAAATTTGGGACTTCGAGTAGCGATTAAGGGTTCTGGAAAAGTGAATAATATTTCTCCGGCGATCGGCAGTAAGGTCAAGCAAGGCGCTTTAATCACACTAACCCTGCGGTAAAAAGATTCATGCTGCTCAGGTAGGCTCGCCAAGTGGCAAAAGTCAAAGTCTCCCCTCGAATTGGAGCTCATGTTCCTACTTCTGGTGGAATGGCAACTCGCTCAATCGAGTATGCACAAACAATAAAAGCTGAAGCTATTCAGGTTTTCGCTTCAAGCCCGAGAACATGGGCCACATCTGCGCCTAATCCAAAGGTAGATGATCTTTTTCGTGGAAGAACATTTGAATTAGACATTGAAACATACGTACACGCTTCGTTTTTAATTAATTTGGGTTCGCCAACTAAGTCAACATACGAAAATTCACTTTCTGCTACCGCTTACTCTCTCAGACGTGGAAGAGAAATTGGTTCTAAGGGTGTAGTGGTCCATACCGGATCTGCAGTTGATGAATCACATATATCCCAAGCTTGGAAGCAAATTCATGAAGGTGTAATGCCAATTTTGAATAATCTTAAAGAAGATGACCCTTGGTTACTCTTAGAACCAACCGCAGGTCAAGGCCAATCTTTGGTAAAAAAACTTGATGACCTCACAAGGTATTTTGAGGCACTCGAATGGCATCCAAAAGTTGGCGTCTGCTTAGATACCTGCCATGTTTTTGCAGCCGGACACGATATTAAGAAGCCCGGTGGAATGAAAGAAACCCTAGATTTATTGGTAAAACTTGTTGGATTAGAGCGAATTCAACTAATCCATGCAAATGACTCCATGGACATATGTGGGAATTTAAAGGATCGCCATCAAAATATAGGTAAGGGAGAAATTGGTCGTGAGCCATTTATAGAATTAATGGCACATCCTGCTGTTACAAATGCCCCACTAATACTAGAAACTCCAGGTGCTGAACCAGAACACGGTAGTGAAGTTGCCTTACTCAAGAAAATTCGAGATCAATAGTGAAGCAAAAGCTACTACTTTATTTTGGATTACTACTTACAACTGCGGTCTGGGGTGGCTCCTTTGTGGTTATGAAAGACTCGCTTGAGCGCCAAGATGTAATATCTTTTCTAGCAACTAGATTCTTAATTGCAGGGCTATTAATGTTGGCCTATCGACCTTACTCCTTGATGGGGTTAGGTAAAGGTATCTGGATTCGTGCAATCTTTTTGGGCTTCTTATTGGCATCAGGTTTTATTTTTCAAACATTCGGTCTAACAAAAACTACCGTTTCTAGCACTGGATTCATTACTGGTCTGTATTTGGTCTTTACACCATTAATTACCTGGCTAGTTCTTAAGCGTCATATTTCAAGCTTGCAACTACTCGCAGTTTTTGTCGCTACCCTTGGTTTGTACTTAATTGCATACAACGGAGTTGAGTTTGGTTTTGGAGAATTATTGGTACTTATTTCAGCAATAATTTTTGCAATGCAGATTGTTGCCTTAGGTGAATGGAGCGATGGGAAAAATGCTTATCCCCTAACTCTCATTCAAATTTTGGTTTCCGCCCTTTTATTCCTAATAATTTCATTTATAGATGGTTATCAAGTGCCACCAGATGGTTCAGTATGGACGGCAATATTATTTACAGCTCTCTTTGCGACATTTTTAGGATTCTTAATTCAAGTCAAGGCTCAATCCATTATGACTGCAACTGCAGCTGGAGTTATATTAGCTATGGAAGTTCCTTTTGCTTTTATATTCGGACTCTATTTTGATAACGACCCATTAACATTAAGAATAGCTTCTGGTGGTGCTCTAGTTATGAGTGCTATGGCTATGGTAATTTGGTCTGAAAGTAGGAATAATAAAGGTATGGAGAAGTAGATTGATTGAGTCCCAAATAGATCTTAGATCTGACACAGTCACTAAGCCTTCAAAGGAAATGCGCGCTTTCATGGCCTCAGCACCAGTAGGTGATGATGTATATGGCGAAGACCCTACAGTTAATGCACTTGAAGATAAGGTTGCAAATTTATTTGGTAAGGAAGCTGCACTTTTTTGTGCAACTGGATCTTTAGCAAATCAGCTTTCCATACGCCTTCTTGTTTCACCTGGTGAGGAATTAGTTTCAGAAACTAACTCACATATCGTGCGGGCTGAATTAGGCGCAGCTGCAGTCTTCAGCGGAATCACTACAAGAACCTGGGTAGCAGATAGAGGCCTATTAAAAGCAGAAGATGTATTGAATATTGTTAAACCTAATTCTGTCGTTGATCTTGTGTCGAATAAGGCGATTGCGTTTGAGAATAACCTTAATTTTGGTGGCGGTACAGTTAAACCACTTTCTGAAATAAAAAAATTGAGAGATGAGAGTAAAAA
>JBJTJQ010000037.1:0-7698 GCA_046095545.1 Candidatus Nanopelagicus sp. | reverse complement strand
GGTTAGTGTTAAATTAGGCGAACATGGTGTCTATCTTGCAAATAAGGAAACTAACCTGGTGGTTAAACCAATAAAGGTTGATGTCCGATGAGGTCTGGGTGCGGGGGATGCATTTGGTGGAATGTTGGTTCATGGACTGATTAATTCTTGGGAGATTGAAAAAATTGGAAATTATGCAAATGCCTCAGGAGCTATAGTTGCCTCAAGATTGTTATGTTCTGATGCCATGCCTAGTTTTGATGAAGTGCAGGATTTAGTGTCAGGGGTGTTAAGTTGATGAAGTTCAATGAAAAAAACTACGCAAAGTTATGTGATGATCGAGTTAATAATCCAGCAAAACTTCAAAAACTACTTAAAGGTAGAAAACGTAGAGCTAAATTAAGTAAAGATGGAAAATTATTTATAGTTGCTGCTGACCATACCGCTAGAGGAATTATTTCAGCCTCGGGCCAACCTTTGTCAATGGCGGATAGATATGACTTGCTAGATAGATTAATTAGAGCATTAGCAGTGCCTGGTGTGGATGGAATTTTGGCCACACCAGATCTAGTTGAGGAGCTAGCCTACTTTGGTGCGCTTGATAATAAATTAATTTTTGGCAGCATAAATAGGGCGGGAATTTTGGGTGCTGATTGGGAGTTAGATGACCGCCAAAGTGCTTATGATGTTGCAGGTATTAAAGAGTTTGGATTAGATGGTGGCAAAACTTTATTAAGAATTGAAAAAAGTGATCCTGGTGTGCTTAGAACTATTGAGATGGTAGCTTCAGTGAATTCAGCATTAGCTAGAGCAAAGAAACTTTCCATAATTGAGCCACTGCCATACATCAAAAATGTTGAGGGTATATTTGAGTTACAAAATGATATTCAAGAGTTAGTTAGGGTTATTGGAATTGCATCAGCACTGGGTACAACTAGTGCTTATACATGGCTCAAAGTTCCAGCGTTTGAGGATTTCAAGTACGCAGCTAGAGCTACTTCACTGCCACTAATGTTACTCGGCGGTGATCCTGGCAAAGATTGGCAAGCCACCTTTAATAAGTGGGAGAAAGCATTTAAATTTGAAAATGTAAGAGCACTAATTCCAGGTCGCACGCTTCTATTTAGTCCGGAGTTGAGTGTAGAACAGGCTGTATCTAAAGCGGTATCGATCGTTAGGAAGATCTAATGAGCTGGTTATATCGAGGTGTTGACTCAATAACTCCTAAGAGTGCCAACTGGAAATATTGCGGTATGCATATTCTAGATTTGTCGGAGCAAAATAATCATGAGATTTTATTTAATGATTTTGAGGGCGTCTTATTGAGTTTATCTGCTGAAAATGTGAGAGTAGAAGTTGACGGTGTTGAGTTTAATTTAATTGGCCGTCCTGGTGTGTTTGCAGGAATTTCTGATTGGATATATATACCTGTAGGTGCAAAACTAGTGATAAGTGGGAAAAATGGATTACTAGCTTTATCTACTGCTGCGGCCACAAAGAAATTCCCTGCCACCTATACCAGCAAGGATAAAGTCTTGGTTGAAATCAGGGGAAGTGGATTTGCAACCAGGCAAGTAAACAACATTGCCACACCAGACTCATTCTCAGGTGCTGAGAAGATATTGGTATGTGAAGTATTAACTCCTGGTGGTAATTGGTCATCCTGGCCGCCACATCGCCATGATGGAATTGCAGGTTGTGATTTTAATAATGAGGAGATTTACTATTTCCAGATTGGAAAGCAGAATTCAGATCATGGTTCAAATGAAGGGCGTGGATATTTCAGGGTGTATTCACATGATAAGAGTATTGATGAGACCATGACTATAAATGATCGAGATTTTGTGATTGTGCCTCATGGTTATCACGGACCATCTATAGCAGCTCCTGAGTATCCGATGTACTTTTTAAATGTACTCGCCGGACCAGCTGAAAATCGAACTATGGGATTTTGTGATGATCCAAGCCACCATTGGATCAGGGAGGATTGGAAAAATCAAAAGCAAGATTCTCGATTACCCATGACTAATGTAAATGGCAGACGGATTTAATATGAGCGCCCGGAAAGATATCGCCGTTGCCGTAGTAGGCCTAGGTTGGATGGGTCAAGCCCATAGTCGATCTTTAATTCGAATTCCTACATTATTTCCAAATAGAAAATTTAATCCAATTTTAAGAGTATGTGCTGATTTTGACAGTAATCGAGGCAAGCAAGCAATTGAAGATTTTGGATTTGAAAGAGCCACAACTGATTGGAATGAGGCTGTTACAGCAGGTGATGTAGATGCGGTTTGGGTTTGTGCCCCAAATATGCTGCATATTCCTATTATCAAAGCTGCAAGTAATGCTGGAAAGGTTGTTTTCTCTGAAAAACCTATTGGAGGAAAACCAGAGCAAACAATTGAAGCATTTGAAACTGCTAAAAAGAACAAGACATTTACTGGAGTTGGCTACAACTATCTGTGGGCACCATTAGTCCTTCACGCGAAGAAAATGATTGCATCAGGAGAGCTTGGCGAAATAATTCATTATAAAGGACGCTTTTTTTCTATGTATGGCAGTGATGAGTTGGGACTACTTTCCTGGAGATTTAAGTTTGATCAAGCAGGTTATGGCGTATCGAGCGATATTCTTAGTCATAGCGTTTCACTCGCCCAATTTTTGATTGGTGATATAGCTGAGGTAGTTGGCATGAGAGAAACTACAATTAAGCAGCGCCCACTTCCAACTGGAAATTCAAGTCACTACAGCAGAGGAAAAATTGGCGATCCTACCGGTGAGGTTGAGAATGAAGATTTTGCTTCAATGTTGTGTAAATTCAAAAATGGAGCAACTGGTACTTTTGAAACAAGTAGAACTGTAGTAGGGCCAGAAAGTGAAAATATGTTTGAAATATATGGCACTAAAGGCTCGCTAAAGTGGAATCACGAAAGTTTGAATGAATTGCTTTACTACAAAAAAGATGAAAATCTTGAAACGGGTTACACCAAAGTGCTTGGCGGAGATCGCTTTGATTTCCATGGTGCATTTGTACCTGGACAAGGAAACAGTTTGGGAACAGAGGACTTAATTTGTATTGAAGACTTCTCATTCCTAAGTGCTTGGGTAGATGGAAAAGATTTTAAACCATCATTTACGGAAGCAGTAAATGTAGTAGCTGTGCAATCGGCCCTAATTAAGTCCTGGGAAAGTAAAAGGTGGGAAAAGGTCTGATGTTACGAATAGATTCTCATCATCATATTTGGGATATTAGTGTTAGGCCGCAAACTTGGATGCAAGGAGATGAGGTAAAACCCATCTCTAGAACCATTCTTATGAATGAATTAGAGCCAGAATTAGAGAAAGCAAAAATAGATTACACAGTGATCGTGCAAACTGTTGCTACAGTAGATGAGACGCCAGAATTTCTTGATCTTTCACTATCACACCCAAAAATTTGTGCAGTTGTTGGCTGGTTAGACTTAGAAAGTGATGATATTCGTCCTCAGTTAGAAAAGTATCTTTCGCATCCAGGTGGAAAAAACTTGGTGTCAATTAGAGATTTAGCTCAAGATAAAGAGGATCCAAATTGGTTATTAAGAGATAATGTTGTAAAGAATATTCATCGAATCGGTGAAGCGGGTCTCACCTTTGATATTTTGACTAGACCGCCTCAATTAGCTGCTGCGGTAGAAATGGTTAAAAGATCGCCAAATAACAGCTTCGTTTTAGACCATATTTCAAAGCCATATATGGCAAAGGGTGAAATGCAACCCTGGGCAGACCAAATAAGTGAAATAGCATCCTATGAGAATGTCGTAGTAAAGGTCTCTGGATTATTCACCGAAGCCAAATGGAGTGATTGGAGCCAGGAAACTTTTAAGCCATATCTAGATCATGTTTTAAATTCTTTTTCACCTTCGAGAATGATGTTTGGCTCAGATTGGCCAGTGTGCTTACTGGCTGCAACCTACACAGATACCATTAATCTTATGGAGGAGTTTACGAAGAATTTTACAAAATCAGAGCAAGAATCCTTTTGGGCAGGCACAGCAAAACGAGCATACAAATTAAAGGTTTAAAATGAAGCGCCAACTCCCAAGATGGAAAAATATTAAACCTCTATTAGGGTGGGGGCTTCCAAAAACTTTCTTTCAAGATCGAAAATTAAACTCTGCAGTAAATCTTGCTGAATTGCGATTACTCGCTAAAAGGCGGGTACCAAAAGCAGTATTTGATTATGTAGATGGTGGCGCTAATGACGAACTTGCATATGCTAGAAGTCAAGAAATTTATTCAAGAGTAGAATTTAAAGCACGAGTATTACGAGATGTTTCGGCTGTTGATTTAAAAACAAAGATTCTAGGTAAAGAATCTGCGCTACCAATTATATTTGCACCCACCGGATACACCAGAATGATGCACTATCAAGGTGAGGTTATGGTAGCGAAAGTCTGTGATGATAATAATTTAATTTATAACTTATCCACAATGGGCACAACCTCCTCTAAGGAAATTGGTGAACAGGTTCCAACGGTAAGAAGATGGTTTCAACTTTATTTATGGCGAGATCGAGAGCAGAGTTTAAAATTTATTGAAGAGGCAAAAGCTGCAGGCTTTGAAGGGCTTATGCTCACAGTTGATACAGCCGTGGGTGGAATTAAGTGGCGTGATATGCGTAATGGTTTAACTGTTCCACCAAAAATTGGGCTTAAAACTTTTTTTGATATGGCACTTAAGCCTAAGTGGTGGTTTAACTTATTAACTACCGCTCCCCTTGAGTTTGCCACATTTAGAAATTTTAATAAGCCACTCTCTGAAATAGCTGCAAAAGTATTTGATCCAGCCGTTACCTTTGAAGATGTTAAGTGGCTACGGTCTGTCTGGCAAGGAAAATTGATTATTAAAGGAATTCAAACGGTTTCAGATGCCCAAGAGCTGGCAAAAATTGGCGTAGATGCCATAGTTCTTTCTAATCATGGTGGTCGCCAACTAGATAGATCAGTTGTGCCACTTGAACTACTACCCGAGGTTAGAACTGCTCTTGGTCCCAAAGGAAGTGGTGTAGAAATATATATTGATGGCGCAGTTATGAGTGGCGCAGATTGTTTAGCAGCAGTTGCTCTAGGAGCCGATGCAGTACTGATTGGCCGAGCTTATCTATATGGCGCAATGGCTGCAGGAAAAAATGGTGTGGAAAAGGTAGTAGAAATTTTAAGATTTGAGATGGAAACAGCTTTGAAATTAATGGGTGCTAAAAACCTATCGGAATTATCGCCAGAGTTTATAAATATTAGGCCCTAGGCATATCTGGCGTGCAGTGCGCCATCAACCATTAAATCCGCGCCAGTAATAAATGATGCATCCTTAGATAGTGCAAATAAAATCACATTTGCGATTTCTTCTGGCGAACCAAACCTGGCATTTGGTGCCACAGCTAATGAATGAGCTTTTTCATCGGGGAATTTTTCCATGTAACTTTTTAAGAGTGGAGTAGCTGTAGTACCAGGTGATACTGAATTAACTCTAATTCCATACTTACCCTCATCTAGGGCCAGATTTCGCGATAAACCAATGATTCCACC
Source organism: Candidatus Nanopelagicus sp. (assembly GCA_046095545.1). GTDB lineage: Bacteria > Actinomycetota > Actinomycetes > Nanopelagicales > Nanopelagicaceae > Nanopelagicus. The sequence continues at coordinate 2,155 of JBJTJQ010000037.1, read as the reverse complement.
CTTTGCCGCAGAGTAAGGAAAGAAATTTGGCCTAGACATACGACCATGGATAGATGAAATATTAACAATTGAACCATATTTAGCTTTTCTCATCTCTGGTAGACACAACTTCGCTAAATACCAACTAGATTTCAAATCTAGCGCAAAAAAATCATTCCATTCACTCTCGGCATACTCCACAGCATCTGCATATGAATTTCTACCAGCATTTGAAACCGCGATGGTTACTGGACCAAATTTTGAAGCCAACTTATCAAATCCTGCTTTAAAGCTTTCAAATTTAGATACATCTGCGTGGGTGAATTGAACTTTATGTCCTGCCTTAGTTAATTTCTCAACGAGTGCATTACCTTTTTCATCATCAATATCTACAAATGAAACTTTTGCGCCTTCATTTACGCCACCTAAAACTAAGGCTTCGCCAATTCCGGCAGCCCCGCCGGTAATAAATAAATGCTCACCCTTTAAAATCATGCAGATCTCGCTCCCAGTCCGCCATCAACAGCCCAATCAGATCCGCTGACATAGGTGGATTTATCGGAAAGTAAGAATGTAACTACCTTAGCTACTTCAAATGGCTCACCCATACGGCCGAGTGGTTGAATTGAATTTGCTCGATCAAGTCGGCCTGATTCTCCACTTAGCCATGTTTTTGTTAAGTCGGTCAAAATATATCCTGGTGACACAGCGTTAACTCTGATTTCATACTTGCCTTCATCTAAAGCGAGATTTCTAGTTAAGCCAAGAACTGCAGATTTAGCTGCGCCATATGGAAAAAAGCCAGGATAAGTTAGCCGGCCATGAATTGAACAGATATTTACAATTGAGCCATGTTTGGCTTTTCGCATTGCAGGTAAGGCTAATTTCGCAGTAAGCCAAACTGGTTTCATATCAATTGCAAAGAAATCATCCCACTCTTTATCGGTCATGGTCACAGGATCTGCATGGGAATTAACACCAGCGTTATTTACTACACCTGTAATTTCACCAAATTTACTTACTCCAGATTCAAATGCTATTTTTAAATGTTCAAAATCAGCCACATCGGCATGAAAATAGGCGACTTTTTTACCGTTTGATGTTAACTCTGCAGCTAATTTATTGCCAGCATTATCATCGATATCTATAAAGGTTACAGATGCAGATTCATCTGCAGCATCCCTAACAATTGCTTCACCAATTCCTTTGGCTCCGCCAGTTACAAAGATATGCTTATTGGCTAACTTCATGTCGATAAACTACCTTACTAGCCTCATTAATTGCATTACGGAAAGCGATTACATTTTCGTTAACTTTTGCCACTCCACCCTTAGTAATAGGCCCACCTAGACCAATTAGATCAGCACCTGCTTCAAACCATTTAGGCACAGACTCTAGGGTAATTCCAGCTGTTGGACACCAGCGATTATTTGGAAAAGGCTCTCGTAACATTTTCAAATGTCCTGGCCCTAAAATCGCCGCAGGAAAAAGTTTCAGAATATCAGCGCCGCTCTCCTCGGCGATCGCCACCTCAGTTGGCGTGCAAACACCGGGCATTGATACCAATTTCAATTTTTTAGTTGCAGCAATTACATCCTCATTTGTATCTGGGGAGACAATAAATTTAGCGCCGATGTCTTCAACTTTCTTCACATCTTTAACAGTTCTTACCGTACCAGCGCCTACCAGTAAACCTTTGTGTTTTAATAAATTGGCGATAATTTTTAGAGCACCAGGTGTAGTTAAAGTTATCTCTATTACTTTTACCCCCGCCTCAACTAATGCATCAGCTAAAGCTTGACCTTCACTTTGTGAATTTGCCCTAACCAAGGTCATCATCTTCTCTTGAAGCAATGTTTCTAATGCTTTCACGGTGAACTCCTTAACTTGTTTAAAACTTCGGAATCAACAACTCCAGCTTTTCCTCTTGGTATACCGGTCCAGTCCCCAAACATACTTGCAACCGATGCACCACAAATACTTCCTTGGGTTAAAGCTTTTTCAGGGCTTAAGCCACTTAGTAATCCAGCGATTGTCCCGCCGGTAAAGGCATCCCCCGAACCGACTGGATCAACTGAGATAACTTTGGGTGGCGTTATCTCACCATACTCGCCATTAATTGAGTACCTTAAAATTTGATCACCCTTTGTCATTACCGCAATCTTACAACCCCTTA
>JBJTJQ010000036.1:0-10028 GCA_046095545.1 Candidatus Nanopelagicus sp. | reverse complement strand
GGTTTAGCCGAAGAGTTAAAGCGAGATGGGATTGGAGTTAATGCTCTTTGGCCAAGAACAGCAATTGATACTGCTGCTTTAGCGATGATTCCAGGTATTGATGTTGCTTTTTGTCGTACCCCGGAGATTATTTCAGATTCTGCATACATAATTTTAAATCGCTCAGGCAAGGAGTGCAGCGGAAACTTCTTTATAGATGATGAAGTTTTAGCCAGTGAGGGTATAACTGATTTGGATAAGTATGCAGTTGTTCCTGGTACAAAAGAGTTTATCAACGATCTATACGTTGATTAAAGGGTAAACCCGACCGGCAACTCTAATCTATGTTTTTTCAGTAGCGCGCTATCTTTAAGTAAATCAGAGGTTTTTCCATCGGCTGCAATTACGCCACCTGAAAGAATTAAAGCTCGCTCACATAATTCGTTAGCGTATGGCAGATCATGAGTCACCATAATCATAGTGATATTTAGGGATTTTAAAATATCAGCAAGTTCACGTCGGCTGGCTGGATCTAAATTGGATGAGGGTTCATCTAAAACTAGAATCTCTGGCTTCATTGCTAATACAGTTGCGACAGCCACTCGTCGACGTTGACCAAATGATAAGTGATGTGGTGGACGATCTTTGTACTCAAGCATTCCAACTAAGGAAAGTGAATCTTCCACAACTTTATCTAATTGGCCATCTCGTAATCCCATATTGTACGGACCAAATGCCACATCTTGGCCCACAGTAGGCATAAATAGTTGATCATCTGGATCTTGAAAAACGATTCCAACCTTAGATCTAATCTGCTTCAGCGCCGCTTTATCGGTGCTATCCACCAATTTTCCGGCAACAAAAACCTTGCCATGACCAGTGGCTAAAATTCCATTTAAGTGCAAAATCAGAGTGGTTTTACCAGCTCCATTTGGGCCAAGCAAGGCAACTCTTTCACCTTGTTTAACTTTCAGATTCACACCAAACAATGCTTGATTGCCATCTGGATAGGCGAATGCTAACTCTTCAATTACCAAAGAATCATTACTCTCAATCACTGATTTATCCTAACTAGTAACTTAGAATCGTAATCACTAAGGCAAAAAATGGAACGCAAAGTGATATCACCCAATATCTAAGATTATTTGGAATTTGTGCTTCTTTTGGCAGATCACCCTGATATCCGCGGGCAATCATCGCAAGATGAACACGTTCACCTCGCTCATAAGATCTAATAAATAGTGCACCAGCCGCTGTAGCTAAAACTGGCCACTGCTTGACTCCGGTTGCTTCAAATCCCCTAGCAGATCGAGCAACTGCCATTCTTTGCATCTCGTCATTGACCACATTTATGTAGCGCAGCATAAAAGAGGCTATTTGGACCATTGGAGTTGGCAGCTTAAGAATCTCAAGTCCTCGCAAGATCTCTCTTGCCGTCGTAGTTGCCGAAAGATTAATTGCTACCAATATTCCTAAAGTACCCTTTGCAACGATGCTAGCGCCAGCAAGTAAGCCATCGCGGTATAGATTTAATGAACCAATCTCAAATCTTTCGCCCGTGCCAAAAAATGGCATCAAAAGAGCAAAAAATACAAAAGGAATCTCAATCAGAGATCTCTTGGCCACAGTGATGATAGGCAGCTTAGCAATTTGTGTAATGGTAATAATCAATAAAAAGAAGGCGACAAAGGCAGGCCAATTTGAGATATCGGTGGATACAGCCACAATAATAAAAAGCAGGCCAGCCACAATTTTAATATGCGCTGGTATTTGATGAACTATTGAGTGGCGATGCAGATAGAGCCGCTCACCAACATCATGACCATGATGGTGATCCGACTCATCTTTACTCTCCATTTTATTGATTTTTGTTCGGCGTTTTCTTTCGGATCAACCTAAATAAGCCCAAAGCCATTAGTGCGGTCGCAGCAACGCCAATTAGGCCGGCAAATCCAACTGAAAGACGGGCACTCTCAAGACCTTTAAATCCGTAATCAGCTAGGGTGAAATCACCAAAGGAATGATCTTGAGCGGTTTCAATGAAGCCCACATCCTCAGCAACCTTTTCTAAACCATCAGGAGAGGAAGAGGCGTAGTAAGAAACACCTCCGGCAAGGAGAGCACTTATAAGAATTACACCAGCATAAAATCTACGATTTGAAATTTTCATAAATTAGGACCGTATTTCAAGTTGGCTGTTTCTATTATCCCAACCAAAAACTAGATCTGAACGGCTTGCTAGCACCGCGCTAACTGTTAAAGCGGTAATTATTGCTTCGCCAATTCCAATAAGGATATGTGTTCCAACCATAGCATTAAAAACTGTTCCCACCGAGAAGGTAGCATTTGCACCAATTGCGTATTGAATTACAAAACCAATTGCTGCTGCTGGCACTGAGAAAAGTGATGAAATAAATGTTGCCACTACTAACCAGGATTTGGTTTTAGGTAGAAATTTTTTTAAGGTCATAAAGACTATAAAGCTAACCCAAACGCTAATTATTGCCATATTAAAAATACTTAGGCCAAGAGCGGTTAATCCGCCATCGGCGAAGAGAAAAGCCTGAATGATCAAGACAACAACAAGTGCCAAGGTTGCTGCATAGGGACCCACTAAAACCATTGCAAGTGTTGCACCAATTAAGTGACCGCTGGTACCAGCAGCTACTGGAAAATTTAGCATTTGTACTGCGAAGATAAAGACCGCAGTAAGCCCAGCAAGGGGTGCACTTTGCTCACTTAATTGCTTTCTAGCCCCCTTAACTGCTCCCGCAACAGCCACGGCGGAGGCGGCAGCAAAGGCGGCTGAGGTGGGAATGTCTATAAAACCATCAGGAATATGCATAAGAGCAGGTTAATGCAAATCATTTGCATCTGCAAGGATTTGCAATAGATCTTGATACCCTTAAATCATGAAAGCCACCTGGATGCGCATACCCACTGTTTGCGCATTAATTCTTGCCATATTCATCAATCCGCAAGGTGCGCATGCCCATACCAAATTAATCGCATCCAATCCCAAGTTTGGGGTCACACTTAATACATGGCCCAACCAAGTAAATTTAAAATTTGATCAAGCAATCGTTGTTATCGGGCAGGAAAAATCAAATTTTGTTGTCGTAAATAACGCACTTGGAGATAAAGTCAGCCTAGATGATGAGGTTGTAAATCAAGATGAAATCTCAGTCTCTTTATCGCCGAATCAGGCTAAGGGGCCGGTTTTGGTCTTCTACCGAGTGGTTTCAACTGATGGGCACCCAGTAGAGGGTGAGTTTGTTTTCAATTTTTCTGCAGAGCAAAGTGTGGAGGTTGGCTCGACCAAGCAGGAACCAATAACAGATTTTCCTCTTACTATTTATATAGCCTCAGCAGCCTTTATTGTATCTGGAATATTTTTTGCAATTTACTCATACCGACGCAGAAATCTGAGATAAATAAAAAACGCCCCAGAGACTGAGGCGTTTTTTATACTTATTTTTATAGATCGTAATACAGTTCAAACTCAGCTGGATGTGGACGTAATCTGACGTAATCCACCTCCTGCTTGCGTTTAAACTCAATCCAGGTATCTATTAAGTCCTTGGTGAATACTCCACCGCGAGTTAAGAACTCGTTATCTTTTTCAAGATTATCTAATACTGCATCTAATGATCCAGGAACCTGAGGAATGGCCGCTGCCTCTTCTCCTTCTAATTCATATAGATCCTTATCAACTGGCTTCGGTGGTTCGATCTTGTTTTGAATTCCATCGATACCAGCCATCAACATTGCTGCAAAAGCTAAGTATGGATTTGATGATGGATCCGGGCAACGGAATTCAATTCGCTTCGCCTTTGGATTGGATCCAGTAATTGGAATACGGATACATGCAGATCGATTTCTAGCAGAGTAAACCAAATTAACTGGTGCTTCATACCCTGGTACTAATCTCTTGTAAGAGTTAACTGTTGGGTTGGTAAACGCTAACAGTGATGGCGCATGCTTTAGCAAGCCTCCGATATACCAACGAGCAGTATCTGATAGATCGCCATAGCCATCTCCCCAGAACAATGGTTTGCCATCTTTCCAAAGCGACTGGTGGACATGCATTCCAGAGCCATTGTCACCAAATAATGGTTTTGGCATAAATGTCGCAGTTTTACCAGCTGCCCAAGCAGTGTTCTTAATGATGTATTTAAATTTCATTAATTCATCTCCAGCAGTCAAAATATCGCTGAAGCGGTAATTAATCTCCATTTGTCCAGCCGTTCCAACTTCATGGTGAGCTCGCTCAACAGTTAGACCTACTTTGCCAAGATTCATCACCATTTCATCACGCAGATCAGCAAATTGATCTGTTGGTGAAACTGGGAAGTATCCACCCTTTATTCTGGTGCGATATCCACGGTTTGGTGTGCCATCAGCATCCTCTTCGATACCAGTGTTCCAAGCGCCCTCATAAGATTCAATATGATGGAAAGCTTGATTCATTCCAGTTAAGAATCTGATTCGATCAAATACATAAAACTCTGCCTCAGGTGCAAAGAATGCAGTATCTGCAATCCCAGTCGAGCGCATAAACTCAACTGCTTTTGCCACAATTCCACGTGGGTCTCGGGAGTATGCAGAGTTATCACTTGGATTATGTACCGAGAACAGAATTATTAATGTTTTCTCTTTACGAAATGGATCGATATAAGCAGATGATGGAACTGGTAGAAGTTTCATATCCGATTCGTGGATTGATTGGAAACCTCGAATTGAAGAGCCATCAAACATTAGGCCATCTGTAAATACGCTCTCGTCAAAAGATTCAACTGGAACGTTGAAGTGATGCTGAATACCAGGTAGATCTATAAATCTTACGTCGATCAACTTCACATCATTTTTCTTGATGTAATCAAAGATCTCAGATGAGTTTTTAAACATCTTTTCTCCCGTTTATTAAAGTGCTGAAAGTAGGGCCACATTGCACCGCTTCAGATGGGTAAAACCTAGTAGAAAATAGTGAAAAAGTAGTAAAGCCTGTGTTACAGCCATGTTTCCTGCCTAGGGCTCGAGATAGGGTTACCCGCATGAATTGGCAAGGAGTGCCCCAATTACTACCAGAGGCCACATTATTGAGGCGGGTTATCGCCCTAATAATTGACTGGACGATGTGCAGGTTGATAGCAAGCCTGATTGGACCGTATTTATTTGTTGATAGTGATTTTAATACTCTAATTGTATTTTATTTAGAGGTGACTTTGCTTACCACTCTATTGCAAGCCTCAGCCGGCCAGCGAATTATGGGCGTTAAAGTACTTAGCTACCCTGATCAAAATAGAATTTCACCCAAGCAAGTCGCCTTAAGAACTTTACTGATTTGTCTGGTGCTTCCAGCAGTATTCACAAAGGATGGCAGAGCGCTTCATGATTATTTTACAAATAGTCAGACGGTAAGAGAGCTTTACTAGAAGAGATTACCTTCTTGGCATTCTGATATTAGTCGGCATTGGTCCTTTTGGCATAGGAAGATTTAGACCACCAACAGATTTAACTCGCGCTCTTACCTCTCTAAGTTGAACGGTACTTAATTTCTTTGGTAATTTCTTTAAATGTTTTTGCAGTTTACGGATTGAAACCTGACCTTCGCCATCACCAACAATAACTTCAGTTACTGGTACGCCAGATAAAAATCTTTCCATTTTACGTCTTTCATCCTGGATTAAAGATTTAACCCCAAAACCACCTTCACCAACTAGAATAATTCCAGCTTTACCTGATACTCGATGGACCATGTCTTGATTACGATTAACATTTACCGCCGGAGTGGTAAGAAAACCTCTTCTAATTGACATCAATACACTCGCACCAGCGCCAATCTGACCTTCAATTGAAGAAAAAGCCGCGGTATTGGCATATCGAGTAAAAAGGAAAAAGGCTGCTAAGAATGCAAGTGGGAGTGAGAGAAATCCAGCATAGATTGGATGATCGAGGTTGTATCCAATAATTACGCCAAATGTAAGGATCAAAACAAAAACTAATAGGCACCAAAATACTGCAAGTGGTGAATCTTTTTTAACTAAACGATAAGCATCTTTGACAACTGCTAATTGAGATTGTTTTTGTGGTGCACCAGTTTTTGCTTGAGCTTCTTTTTTCTTTTTGCGTCCAAACATTTTCTCTCCTTATTTAATTGCCCGGGCAGCCATTGCCTGGTTATACAAACGGCCTGCTCTATAGCTAGAACGTACCAATGGACCACTCATAACACCAAGAAACCCAATTTCTAACGCCTCGTGGTTTAACTCTACAAATTCATTTGGCTTAACCCACCTAAGAACTGGGTGGTGTTTTGCCGAAGGGCGAAGGTATTGGGTAATAGTAACTAGGTCACAGCCAGCAGAGCGAAGATCTTTGAGTGCTTGAGTAACCTCTTGCCTACTTTCTCCCATACCTAGAATCAAATTAGATTTTGTGATCAAGCCAAAATCTCTGGCTTGCGTAATTACATTCAACGATCTTTCATACCTAAATGCTGGGCGAATTTGTTTAAAAATTCTTGGCACAGTTTCTAGGTTATGTGCAAAAACTTCAGGTCTAGTTTCAAATACCTGATTTAGTAGGTGAGCATGCCCACTAAAATCAGGAGCCAACATTTCAACACCGACCCCTGGATTTAATGCGTGAACTTGTGAAATAGTTTCGGCGTATAGCCAAGCTCCTTCATCATCTAAATCATCTCTAGCAACTCCAGTTATCGTTGCATACTTCAAATTCATTTTTTGAACTGACTGCGCAACTCGTCTTGGCTCATCTCGATCTAGAGGTTTTGGCTTTCCAGTATCGATGTTGCAAAAATCGCATCTTCTGGTGCAAGCCTCGCCACCAATTAAAAAAGTTGCTTCTCTATCTTCCCAACACTCGAAAATATTTGGACATGCTGCTTCTTGGCAAACAGTATGAAGTCCCTCAGCCGCTACTAATGATCGGAGTTTTGTGTATTCCGGACCCATATTTGCTCGTGTCTTAATCCACTCTGGCTTTCTTTCAATGGGCGTTTGAGAATTCCGAGCTTCAATTCTAAGAAGTTTGCGCCCAGCTGGTTCAATGATCACAAGCAAACTCTTTCTAACATGGGATTAATATGCTTTTGTAAAATTGGCATCACCTCTGAAATTGAAATTGGTCTGTTTAGCTCAACTGACAATGATGTAACTTTGGCATCCAAAATTCCACAAGGGATAATTTGGTTAAAGGCGGAAAGATCTGGGTTAACGTTTAGCGCAAAGCCATGCATTGTGACTCCTTTAGCTACGCGAAGACCAATCGCTGCAATTTTCCGATCACCTTTTGCATCTCGTATCCAAACACCGCTACGCTCACAATATCGTTGAGATTGAATACCAAATTCGCCACAAACCTGAATTAAGGCATTTTCTAGCTCTCTTACAAAACCAACAACATCTGTAGAATTTTTTAATTTGATTATTGGATAGCCAACAATTTGACCAGGGCCATGCCAGGTAATTTTCCCGCCACGATCAACATCAATTACTGCTGTGCCATCGACTGGACGATCAGATAACTCGGTTCGACGGCCTGCAGTGTAAACAGAGGGGTGCTCAAGTAGTAACAATGTATTTGGAGATTGGCCAGATATAACCTTTTCCTGTATATCCTTTTGTAACTGCCAAGCTTGCAGATAATCAATCAGCCCTAATTGATCAACATGAAGTGATCTATTAATGGTCATGATTGAATTCACAAGGTAAGCCTAATTGCTGGGTGAATATTTGGCTAAAGAATAGGGCTAGTATCGCTAGTTGGTGTGAGCAAAATGGCATCGCTGATAGATTTGGCCCCTCATCTTTTAAGTTTTCAGAAAGGCTGCTAAACCCATGTTCGGAAAGAGTAAAGCAAAAAACACAGTAAAGGGCCGCAAGCCACTTTGGCTAGCGATTGTGGTGATTATCGCGTGGCTTGGAATCTCATCCGTGGCAGGCCCGACCTTTGGAAAACTTTCAACAGTTCAAGAAAATGACAACGCAGCATTTTTACCAGATAGCGCCGAGTCGACCTTAGCAAGCAAAATTACCGTTAAATTCTCTGATAGCGATAATGACCAAATTCCAACCTTACTTTTATTTCTTGGAGATGTTAATCCGGCAACTAACCCTGCTAATTTAGCCAAGATTCAAAGATATTTAGATCAAATTGGCGAGGAAGTGTTACCAGAAAGTGGCAAACCACTCTCCACTTACTTTGTCCCAGGCTTTCCAATTCAAGCAATTCCTTCTGTGGATGGAAAGGCTGCACTTGTAAATATCTCTTTGAACTCGGAGATAATTGAGCAGCGGGTTGAAGAAAAACCTACATTATCTTTGCTGATAGATTTTATACGCGAGGATTTAAAGAAGAACTTTGAAGCCCAAGAGATAACCACTCATGTCACCGGTTTCGGTGGAATTTTTGCTGATTTATTCGGCGCATTTGGATCAATCGATTCAACCTTGTTACTAACAACTTTATTAGTTGTCTCGATCATATTAATTGTGGTTTATAGATCTCCATTACTTTGGATCCTGCCACTTTTCTCGGCTATTACCGCACTCTCACTAGCTGGCACAATTGTTTACTTTGCAGCAAAGGCTGATTTATTGGATCTAAATGGACAATCACAAGGAATTCTTTCAGTTTTGGTATTGGGAGCGGCAACTGATTACGCACTATTACTTATTGCAAGATATCGAGAAGAGTTGCATCATCATGAATCTCGATATGAGGCGATGAAAGTCTCATTGCGTGGTGTATTTGAACCGATATTGGCATCTGGTTCAACAGTTATTGCTGGCTTGTTGGTTTTATTGTTAAGTGACTTATCTGGAAATCGTGGGTTAGGCCCAGTAGGTGCAATTGGCGTGGCTGCATCCATGTTAACGGTGTTGACCTTTTTACCAGCACTATTAGTAGTTTTTGGTAGATGGATTTTTTGGCCAAAGATTCCAAGATTCGATGATGTAGATGAACAGTTAAGTGGTACCTGGGCAAAGATTGGCAATGCAGTCGAACGAAATCCCAAGCGAATTTGGATCTCTACCGCCATCTTATTGACTGTATTAGCTGGCTTTTCTTTCACATTAAAAGCAGATGGCCTAGCAAATACCGAGGCCTTTACCAAGAAAACTGACTCGGTAATTGGTTTAGAAAGATTGGGCGAGCACTTTCCAAGCGGTGAAGGTTCACCGGTTGAAATTGTTGTAAAGCAGGATGATGTAGCTGGTGCTACCGCTGCACTACTTTCAGTTAAGAACGTTTCCTCGGTTGAACCAGTAGTTGCTGGACAGAAAATTCCTGGCCTACCTACACCTCCGGTAAAGGTAGTCGAAGGCAATGTTTTACTACAAGCTACTTTGAAAGTGGCACCAGATTCTGTTGAAGCTAGAAATACAATTCCAGTAATTCGAGAAGCTGTGCATGCAGTTGATAAGGGAATTTTGGTTGGAGGGGGCACAGCGGTTCAATATGACACAGATGTAGCTTCCCGGCATGATAATCGAATAATTATTCCAGTAGTCTTGGTGATAATTGGAATAATTCTAGGATTACTGCTTCGAAGTATTGTGGCAGCTGCATTATTACTGCTAACAGTTGTGCTTTCATTTATGGCAACTCTAGGTGTGTGTCAATTAGTATTTGATCATGTATTTAATTTTGCAGGAGCCGATGCTTCCTTCCCACTGTTTACATTTATTTTCTTAGTGGCATTAGGCATTGACTACAACATCTTCCTAATGACTCGAGTTAGAGAGGAATCTATAAAGCTCGGCACAAGAAAAGGTGTAATCAAGGGGCTAACTGTGACAGGTGGCGTGATTACTTCGGCTGGAATAGTTCTAGCAGCTACCTTTGCTGTGCTTGGTGTCTTGCCGCTGGTTTTCTTAGCGCAATTGGGCTTTGCAGTTGCCTTTGGCGTACTCCTAGACACAATTATCGTGCGATCGCTACTAGTGCCCGCACTGGTTCATGTGATTGGTCCAAGAATTTGGTGGCCATCTAAATTGCAATATGAAAAAATCAAGTAGCAC
>JBJTJQ010000035.1:0-77795 GCA_046095545.1 Candidatus Nanopelagicus sp. | reverse complement strand
TACTGGCAAAGAGGATATGCCATTTGAGGTTGCTGAGCAGATTGCCAAGGATTTAGAGGCAAAAGGGCTTGAGGTTTTATTGGATGATCGTCGCGAAGCAAGTGCTGGCGTTAAATTTAAAGATGCTGAGTTAATTGGAATTCCAAAAATCATTATTGTTGGAAAATCATTAGCAGATGGCAAGGTAGAGCTTAGGGATAGAAAGAGTGCCGATAAGCAAGAGGTTATACTTGCTGATGTTGTTAAACATTTAGTGAAGTAAATAAACTTTAAATGAGTTTAGAAATTGCAATTTTTCTGGCAATTGCCTCAGGCTTTGCTGGCTTTGTTGATGCTATAGCTGGGGGCGGTGGATTAATACAATTACCATCTTTAATAATAGCTCTTCCAAACAAAGAGCTACCGTTAATTTTAGGAACCAATAAAGTGCCATCTATTTTTGGTACTACCGCGGCTGCTCGTAATTACTTTAAAAATATAAAGCCAGATATCCCACTTACCTTAACTATGATGTTTCCAGCCTTCATCGGTTCTATGGCCGGGGCAGCATTAGCTGCATCTGTTCCAGTCGCTTTTTTCCGGCCATTTATAGTTTTACTTTTAATTTTGGTAGCTACCTATACCTGGCGCAAACCTGATTTAGGAATGGCTGAGAGTTTAAAGTACACCCATAAAAAGCGATTAATTATTGTGGCATTAATTGGCTTTTCGATTGGATTCTATGATGGCATTTTTGGACCTGGTACTGGGACATTTCTTGTCTTTTTTCTAGTTTCAGTTATTGGATACGCATTTCTAAGAGCATCAGGCACAGCCAAGTTAGTAAATATTGCAACTAATGCTGGGGCAATATTGAGTTTTCAACTTACCGGCCATATTTGGTGGCAACTTGGCTTGCTACTGGCTTTTGCAAATGTAACGGGAGCAGTTATCGGCTCGCGCATGGCAATTAGAGGCGGATCAGTTTTGGTGAGAAAGGTATTTTTACTGGTTACATTTTTGCTGATCACTCGCGTTGCTTGGGATACTTTTATAAGTTAAACTTGGGCTACAACTTAATATTGAAGTAAGGAAAAAATGGGTAAAAAAGAAGAGATCTCAGCGGTGATTACTCCCGCATTAACCTCACTAGGCTTTTATTTAGAGGATTTAAATATTACAGCCGCCGGCCGGCGAAATTTATTGACTGTAATTGTTGATGGCGATAAACACCTATCTTTAGATGAGGTAACTGTTGCTACTAAAGCAATCAGTGAAATCGTAGAAAATATTCCAGCTCTAGGCTCTACCCCCTTTACCTTAGAGGTCACCTCACCTGGGATTGATCGGCCGTTAACTAAAGCTAGACACTGGCGGAAAAATATTGATCGACTGGTAAAGGTAATTACGACAGATGGCACTCAAATTTTCGGGCGAATCAAATCTGCAGGTGAAGAGTTTGCAACAGTAGATGAACTAAATATTAAGTACTTAGATATCAAACGAGCCACACTTGAAATTGAGTTTAAGTCAGGTAAAAAATGAGTGTTGATGTCCAGGCGCTTAAAATTTTGGCACAAGAAAAAAAGTTACCGCTAGAGCGTTTAATCAATGCGATTGAAAATGAGGTGGCAGCTGCCTATCAAACTCTGGCAAATGCAAAACCACATGGCCGGGCGGTATTAAACCGACAAAGTGGTGAGTTGGTTATTTATGTGCCAGTACTAGGTCCAGATGGAGATCGAATAGACACTATCACCGATAATCCAGATGGATTTAACAAGTTAGCAGATAAAGTTGCTCGTAAAGTAATTAAAGAAAAGATGCGGGAAGCAAAAGATCTTGAGGTAGTAACTGAGTTTTCTGGCTCAGTTGGTGATGTAATTAGTGGTGTTGTGCAACAGGGCAGAGATGCTGAAATTATTTATGTAAATTTAGGTAGAGTTGAAGGAAAAGTTCCACCAGCCGAACAGGTAAAGGGTGAAGTTTTTAAACATGGCGATCGCATAAAGTGTTTTGTCGTAGATGTAAAGCAAGGTGAGAAGGGCCCAGAGGTAACTCTTTCTAGATCTCATCCAGCTTTTGTGAAGATGTTATTTGCACTAGAGGTGCCAGAGATTAAGGATCGAGTAGTAGATATTGTCGGCATAGCCCGTGAGGCTGGTGCTCGTACCAAGTTGTCTGTTAGGACTCACCGTGCAGGTGTTTCCCCAAAGGGTGCGCTAATTGGTCCACAAGGATCTAGAGCACAAAATGTAATGAATGAATTAAATGGTGAAAAAATTGACATTATTGATTACTCCGATGATCCAGCAATTTATGTTGCAAATGCATTAGCACCCGCCAAGGTCAGTTCAGTTGAGATTGTTGATGCCGAGAGTAAATCTGCCAAGGTGATTGTGCCTGATTATCAACTCTCGCTGGCAATCGGCAAAGATGGCCAAAATGCCAGATTAGCCGCTCGCCTTACCCAATGGCGGATTGATATCCATCCAGATAATCCTGTGGCGCAAATTAAGGCGGAAAATTCACCGGCTGAGTCAAACATTTCACCTACCGAAGGGGCTTAGGGTAGAGTTTAGATGTCTAAGAAAAAGCTGCGGCAGCGAAGTTGTATCGCATGTCGAAGACTTGAGAATTGGACAGATTTAATTCGCACGGTGTTGGTCAATCAACAGGTAATAGTTGACCTTAACCATCGAATGCCAGGTCGGGGAGCATGGCTTCACCGAAATTGCATCACGGTGGCTATTGCGCGAAAGGCTTTTAATAGATCCTTCAATATTGAAGGTGAAATAAAGGTGGATCAGTTAGAAGATTACTTAAAGAATTTAAGTGATTATTAACAGTACGGAGCGAGCGAGAATGACACTCTAATGAGCACTACAAGATTATGAGTAGGTCAATTTAGGCTCGAGAAAAAAATAAACTCGGGCCAGGAGATGGAGAAGTGTGGCCAAGGTCCGCGTTTATGAGTTAGCTAAAGAGTTAGGGCTAGAAAGTAAAGAGCTGCTAGCTAAGCTACAAGAGGTCGGCGAGTTTGTTCGCAGCGCCTCATCAACTGTGGAAGCACCAGTTGTGCGCAAGTTGATGGATAAGTTTCCTGAATTAGTTCCAGCTGAGGTAGCGCCAAAAGCAAAGAAAGCCCCTGCTAAAAAAGCAGCCGCTAAGCAAACAGTCAAGGTGGAGGATTTACCACCTGAGTTACAACAAATGATTGAGGGTGCCACACCAACCACACCAGCTGCGCGCCCGGTGATACCACCTGCTGCTGCGCAACGAATTGGCAATAATCCATTTTCAACAACTCCAACCACACCAACATCACCAAATGCTTTGCCACGTCCGCCAAGAGCGGGCAATAATCCGTTTAGCTCTGGCGCTGGACCAAGACCACCAGCTAGACCAATCAGAGCTGGAGAGAGTGGCAGAGGCGGCGACAAATTAAAACCAGGACAACGCCCACCAATGTCAGGTGCTCGCCCTGGATCAGTTCGTCCAGGATTTGCAGCTCGGCCAGCACAAAGTAATCCGCGCACCAGCTCTGGTGCACCAACAAATAGAACTGCAAACTCATCATCACCATATCGTTCACCATCTGCGCCACCAACTGGTGCTCCATTTGGTGGCAAAGGTGGCGGTCGACCACCACAACGTGGTGGCGCAGCTGGTGCATTTGGTAAAGGTGGCAAAGGAAAAAGTAAAAATCGTGGGCAGAAGAGTAAAAAAGAAAGAAGAGAAGATTTTGAAAATTTACCAGCACCACAATTAGGTGGTGCGGTAGTGCCACGAGGCGATGGCAAGACTGTGGTGCGTATGCGCAGGGGTGCGACGTTGATGGATTTCGCTGAGAAAATTAAGGCAGATCCAGCCGCATTAGTTTCAGCCCTTTTTCACTTAGGTGAAATGGTTACCGCCACCCAATCAGTTGATGAAGACACATTTACTCTACTTGGCGCAGAGCTGGGCTTTGTTATTCAAATTGTAAGTCCAGAGGATGAGGATCGAGAGTTACTAGAAGAGTTTGATATTAATTTAGAGCAAGAGCTAGAGCAGATTGATCCAGAGGATTTGGTTGTGCGCTCGCCAATCGTGACGGTAATGGGGCACGTAGATCATGGTAAAACACGATTATTGGATGCTATTCGATCCACTGAGGTAATTAAGTCTGAAGCTGGTGGAATTACTCAGCACATTGGTGCATACCAAATTCACCATAACCATAATGGTACTAATCGAGCAATTACATTTATCGATACGCCAGGCCATGAGGCGTTTACAGCTATGCGTGCTCGAGGTGCAAAAGTTACCGATATTGCTGTTTTGGTAGTAGCAGCTGATGATGGAGTTATGCCACAGACTATTGAGGCTTTAAATCATGCACAAGCCGCTGATGTTCCGATTGTAGTTGCTGTTAATAAGATAGATAAAGAGGGAGCAAATCCAGACAAGATTCGCCAACAATTAACTGAATATAACTTGATCGCAGAGGAGTATGGCGGTCAGACGATGTTTGTAAATGTCTCAGCATTAACTAGTAAAGGCATTGATGAATTAATTGACGCAATTCTACTTACTGCTGATGCTGCAATTGATCTACGCGCAGTTGCAGATGGAATAGCACGTGGTGTGGCAATAGAAGCAAATTTAGATAAAGGACGTGGGCCAGTTGCAACTGTCTTGGTACAGCGTGGAACATTAAATGTCGGTGACGCAATTGTCGCTGGAGGTGCATACGGCCGCGTTCGAGCTATGTTGGATGAACATGGTGGCGCAGTTGATATAGCAGGTCCATCTAGGCCAGTGCAGGTACTAGGTTTTACATCAGTACCAAGTGCCGGTGATTCATTTATAGTTGCAGAGGATGACCGAACCGCCAGACAAATTGCAGAAAAGCGACAATTAGCTTCACGTAATGCCTCTTTGGCTAAAGCACGCAAGAAGGTATCACTTGAAGATTTCTTAGAACAATCCAAGGTAAGTACTTTGAATTTAATTCTTAAGGGCGATGTATCTGGCTCAGTTGAAGCATTAGAGGATGCATTAGTTCAATTAGATGTTGGAACTGAGGTTGACTTAAGAGTTATTCACCGTGGAGTGGGCGCTATTACAAAAAATGATGTTACTTTGGCATCTGCTTCAACTGCGGTAATTATTGGGTTCAATGTTAAGCCTGAACCTCAAACTGCCATATTTGCTGAGCATGAAGGAGTTGAGGTCAAGTTCTATACCGTTATTTATAAGGCAATTGAAGATATTGAGGCTTCCCTTAAGGGACTTCTCAAACCAGAGTTTGAGGAAGCAGTTCTTGGTAATGCAGAAGTTAGAGATATCTTTAAATCGAGCAAGTTTGGAAATATTGCTGGCTGTATGGTCTCTGACGGGAATATTAGAAGAAATGCCAAGGTTCGAACAATGCGCGCTGGGGTAGTGATTGGTGAAAACCTCACTATTGAATCATTACGCCGATTCAAAGATGATGCCACAGAGGTGCGTGAAGGATTTGAGTGTGGAATTGGACTTGGATCGTTTAAAGACTTGCAGGTAGGTGATGTAATTCAAGCTTATGAAATTCGTGAGAAAAAGAGAGCATAGTTATGCCAAGTAAACGTCCGTTGCAGGTTGCTGATCGAATTAAGGAATTGATTGCGAACACTCTTGAGTCGAGAGTAAAAGATCCAAGGCTTGGATTCATAACAATCACAGATGTGCGTGTGACTGGAGATCTACAGCAAGCTTCAATTTTTTATACTGTTCTCGGTGATAATGCAGCCCGCGAGTCAACAGCTGCAGCATTAAGCAGTGCAAAGGGAATGCTCAGGTCAGAGGTTGGAAGATCGCTCGGTTTAAGAGTTACACCTTCTCTAGAATTCTTTTTAGATGGCATGGCTGATTCCGCATCTGCTATGAATGATTTAATTGAGCAGATGCATAAAGCAGATGCAGAGGTAGCTAAGTTACGAGTAGGTGCTAAGCCTGTTGCAGAAAATCCATATAAAAATCACGATCAAGGGTGATGTAATGGATGGCTTTTTATTGATTGATAAAGCCGGCGAAATGACTAGCCACGATGTGGTGGCAATTGCTAGAAAGAGTTTGAATACTAGGAAAATTGGTCATGCGGGTACCTTAGATCCAATGGCAACTGGAGTATTAGTTCTAGGAGTTGGAATTGGTACTAGATTGCTACCATATATCACCGATGGTAAAAAAACATACAATGCAACAATTTTGCTTGGTAGCGCAACACATACTGATGATAAAGAGGGTAATGTAACTTTTACTGCAAATAAAGATCTAATGATGTCGATTAGTGACGAAATGATTTTAAGCGAGCTAGAAAAATTCAAGGGAAAAATTAAGCAAAAACCAAGCGCAGTTTCGGCGATTAAAATCGATGGTAAGTCGGCTCATGTCAGAGTAAGAGCTGGTGAAATTATTGATATTCCAGAGCGAGATATTGTGATTGATGAAATTTTGGTCAATGAGATAAGGCGTAATCACTCAATGATTGAGATAGATATTTCAGTAACTTGCTCTGCTGGAACCTATATTCGGGCCATCGCGAGAGATTTAGGTAATGCTTTAAATTGTGGCGGTCATTTAATAGCTCTAAGACGAACCTTGGTTTCACCATTTTCACTTGATCAGTGTAAGTCCATTAATGACGCGCAACTTATTCCAGTAGCGGATGTAATTGATAAGCTTTTTCCAGTTCGGACCATTAATTCAGCTGAAAAAAGAGAAATACTATTTGGCAGAAGTATTGATCAAAATCCAGTGCCAGGAGTGGTGGCTGCAATTTATAATGACCTCCATTTCGTTGCTCTTTTGGAAAATAAAAACATAAATGCAAATATTGTAGCCTCACCAATTTTAGTCAATAGTACGGGTGAGAATTGAATTGTGAAATAATATGAGTATGAAAAAAGTTGTTGCGATTGGAATATTTGATGGTGTGCATGCTGGGCATCAGCAGATTATTTCAGCCGCGAAACACCATGGAGAAGTAACGGTGATTACATTTGATCCACATCCAACTTCAGTTATTGCGCCGGAGCGAACGCCAACTCAACTTTTAAGTTTGAAGGATCGGATCCTGCTACTTGAAAAAGCTGGTGCAAATTCAGTGGAAGTTATCACTTTTAATAAAGATTTTGCGTCTTTATCGCCCGATCAATTTATTGAAGAGATATTAATTGGTAGATTTTCCGCCGAGCACGTTGTTGTCGGTGAAAATTTTAATTTTGGCTTCAAAGCCCAAGGGACTCCAAAGTATTTATCTGAAGTTGGACCAAAGTATGGATTTGGAGTTTCAATCATTAAACTTCAAGAAAATCGTGGCTCAACGATTTCTTCATCGCGAATAAGAAACTTAATTATTGATGGTGAAATTGAGCGTGCAAATGAGCTGCTAACTAGAAACTTTACCCTAAAGGGTCCAGTTATCCATGGAGAAAAACGAGGTCGTGAAATTGGATATCCAACTGCAAACATTGGCCTGACTAACTTGGCAACAATTCCTGCTGATGGGGTTTACGCTGGTTGGTTAAGTGTTGGGAACTTTAAATGGCAAGCGGCAATTTCAATTGGAACCAATCCAACTTTTCCCGGAGTTAGAGGTCGACAGGTTGAAGCTTATGCAATTGATCAGGTCGGTTTAGATTTATATGATCAAGTGGCAACAATTGAGTTTGGTTATCGACTACGTGATACCTTGAAATTTGATGGATTAGAACCATTACTTGAGCAAATGAAAAAAGATTGCGATCAGGCTAGAAATTTAACTAGAAAATAACGCTCAAATTTGAGCCGATTTTTATAATTAAGTACTGCGCTGGTAATCTTGACCCACTAAAGCGGGAAAGTGCGCCTTCGTGAGTAACACCGAGGCCCTCGTGACAGACAGAAGGAGCAATACAAATGGCATTAACGCCACAAGCTAAAAAGGAAATAATTAGTAAGTACGGCTCATCTGCAACTGACACAGGTAGCCCAGAGGCTCAGGTAGCACTTCTATCAAAACGTATTGATGAGATAACTGCACATTTGCAGACTAATAAAAAGGATCATCACAACCGTCGTGGTTTGTTATTGATGGTCGGTAAGCGACGTCGGATTTTGCAATACCTCGCCAAGACAGATATTGAGCGCTATAGAGCGATTATCGAAAAGCTCGATCTTCGCAGATAAATAAGATCAGCAAAAACTTTATCGTCAAGAGTTTTGGTCCTCGGTAGTGGTTTCCGGAAAACGATTTTCCGTGAACTTCGATCGAAGATCCATTCTCCTTGTATAAAGTGTTGAGAAATGGAGATGACCCATGGAGGGTCAAGATGTTAAATCAGCCGTTGCCAAAATAGATAACGGTAAATTTGGAAAGCGGGAGATCCGCTTTGAGACAGGTCGACTTGCTCGACAAGCAGCAGGAACTGCTGTTGTGTACTTAGATGATGACAGCATGCTGTTGTCTGCAACTACGGCTTCAAAAAGTCCGAAAGATCAATTTGATTTCTTTCCACTAACTGTCGATGTGGAAGAAAGAATGTATGCAGCTGGAAAAATACCTGGCTCTTTCTTTCGTCGGGAAGGACGTCCATCTGAGGATGCGATTCTTACCTGTCGACTAATCGATCGACCACTACGCCCATCCTTTGTGAAGGGGTTGCGTAATGAGGTACAGATCGTTGCCACAGTTATGGCTTTAAATCCTGATCACATGTACGACGTAATAGCAATTAATGCTGCATCTATGTCGACTCAATTAGCCGGACTTCCTTTTTCAGGACCAATTGGTGGCGTGCGCGTTGCATTAATTGAAGGTCAATGGGTTGCTTTCCCAAATCATAGCGATTTAGAGAAAGCAGTTTTCGATATGGTAGTCGCTGGTCGAATCACCGACAATGATGTTGCAATTATGATGGTTGAAGCTGAAGCCACAAATAAGACTATCGAGTTAATTAAAGGTGGCGCAACAGTGCCAACTGAGGAAATTGTTGGTCAAGGACTTGAAGCAGCCAAGCCATTCATTAAGATTCTTTGTGAAGCGCAAATTGCATTGGCAAAGCAAGCTGCCAAGCCAATAGGTGAATTTCCAGTATTTCTTGATTATCAAGATGATATTTATACAGTTGTTGAGAAGGCTGCAAAAGATGACCTAGCTAAGGCATTAACAATTGCTGGTAAGAAGGAGCGCGAGACTAAATTAGATGAGATTAATAGCGCTGTTACAGAACAACTAACGGTTGATTTCCCAGAAAGAGTCAAAGAAATATCAGCCGCACTACGCTCAGTTACCAAGAAATTAGTTAGACAAAGGGTATTACGGGAAAAGATTCGTATAGATGGCCGTGGCCTGCGAGATATTCGTGCGCTTACAGCTGAAGTTGAGGTAATTCCTCGAGTTCACGGATCTGCAATATTTGAAAGAGGTGAAACTCAAATTTTGGGAATCACAACTTTGAATATGTTAAAGATGGAGCAACAGTTAGATACGCTCTCACCTGAAGATCACAAGCGATATATGCATAATTACAATTTCCCACCATATTCAGTTGGTGAAACAGGAAGAGTTGGCTCACCAAAGCGTCGTGAAATTGGCCATGGCGCTCTTGCAGAGCGTGCGCTAGTTCCAGTTTTACCAACTCGCGAAGAGTTTCCATATGCAATCCGCCAAGTTTCTGAGGCATTAGGTTCAAATGGATCAACGTCAATGGGTTCAGTTTGTGCTTCAACAATGTCACTGCTTAACGCTGGCGTTCCACTTAAAGCTCCAGTTGCAGGAATTGCAATGGGTCTTATCTCAGATGAGGTAGATGGAAAAACTGAGTATGTAGCACTAACTGATATTTTGGGTGCGGAAGATGCATTTGGAGATATGGATTTCAAAGTTGCAGGAACTAAAGAGTTTGTGACTGCACTTCAACTAGATACCAAGTTAGATGGAATTCCAGCATCTGTACTAGCTGCCGCTCTTTTACAAGCAAAAGAAGCGCGCCTAGCAATTTTAGATGTAATGAATCAAGCAATTTCAGTTCCAGATGAGATGTCATTACTTGCTCCAAGAATTATTTCAATAAAGGTGCCAGTCGACATGATTGGAGCCGTTATTGGTCCTAAAGGCAAAATGATTAATCAAATTCAGGATGAGACTGGCGCTGATATCACGATTGAAGATGATGGAACTATTTATATCGGTGCAACCGAAGGTTCTGCTGCTGAAGCTGCAAAGGCACAAATAAATGCAATTGCTAATCCAGTTCAATTAGCTGTTGGCGATAAGTTCAATGGTTCGGTAGTTAAGTTAGCTACTTTCGGTGCCTTCGTTAATCTTGCTCCAGGTAAAGATGGCTTGCTACACATCTCGCAAATTCGCAAGCTGCATGGTGGAAAGCGAATTGAAAACCTTGAAGAAGTAATGAAGGTTGGCGAGAAGATTGAAGTTGTAATTAATGAGATAGATCCCAAGGGAAAATACTCATTAGTTCCGGCAAATCTTTCAGAAGAAGCTAAGTCAGAGTAATTTGGCTAGAACAGTCTTGCCATGTGGCTTACGAATAGTCACTGAGGAAGAAAAATCTGTTCGCTCAGCAGCTTTTGGTATTTGGGTCAATGTTGGCTCCCGTGATGAATCAAATTCAACCGCGGGAGCTTCACACTTTCTAGAGCATTTATTGTTTAAAGGAACCAAAAAGAGAAGTTCACTAGAAATCTCATCATCAATTGAAGCAGTTGGTGGAGAGACTAATGCATTTACTTCTAAAGAGTACACCTGCTTTTATGCTCGTGTAATTGATAAGCATCTACCACTAGCAGTTGATGTGATAAGCGATTTAATAACCTCATCCGCAGTCAAAATAGAGGATGTTAACGCAGAGCGTAAAGTAGTGTTAGAAGAAATTGCTATGCGTGATGATGATCCAAGCGATTTGATCCATGATTTATTTCTTGAAAAATATTATGGAGATACACCACTTGGGCGACCAATTCTCGGGACTGTACAGTCTATAAAAGGTATGAGTAGGGATACTGTTTTTAACTATTATAAAAGTAGATATAAACCAGAAGACTTAGTTGTCGCAGTTGCTGGGAATATTAAACATAAAAAAGTAGTAGGCATGGTTGAAAATGCTTTAAGTAGGGATGGATTTTTAGATCAACCGAAAACTGATTATAGAGTGAGAAATACAGCCAAAGTTAAGGTTTTAGGAAAAGGTAAAGTTACCTTGTTAAACAAAAAGACCGAACAAGCTCACATTATTTATGGTGTTCCGGGTGTTGCAAGAGATGATAAGTCAAGATTTGCATTAAGCATTTTATCCTCAGCAATCGGAGGAGGTATGTCATCAAGATTATTCCAAGAAATTCGAGAAAAGCGCGGGTTAGCATATTCAACCTACTCATACAGTCAACAATTTGCCGGAAGTGGCGTTCTCTCTTTTTATGTTGGTTGTAAACCAATTAAGGCTGAAGAATCAGTAAAGGTAATTCAATCAATACTTTTTGATATTGCTGAGAATGGTTTAACGCTGGAAGAGATTAATAGGGCAAAGGGATCAGTCTCAGGAGCCTTGGTGCTAAGTCAGGAAGACTCTGGCTCCCGCATGACTAGAATTGGCAAAAGTGAACTGGTGTATGGTCAAGTTTTAAGCTTTGATGAGATTTTAAGTGAAATTGCAATCGTAACACCTGAACAAATCAGGGAAATTGCCCGCAAAACCCTACCTACATCTCCTACGCTTGCGGTAGTGGGACCATTCACATCTAGAAGTAAATTTGAAAGGTTAATAAAATGAAAGTTGCAGTGCTTGGTGCCAAAGGCAGAATGGGCACAGAGGCGGTCGCAGCTATTAATGCTGCCAGCGATTTAACCTTAAGTGCTGCCTTAGATCTAGGCGATTCTTTAGAGCAATTAACTAAAACTGGAACTGAAGTTGTCGTTGACTTTACAACTCCTGATTCTGTCATGAAAAATTTAGAGTTTGCAATTACAAATAATATTCACGTAGTTGTTGGCACTACAGGTTTTGACGAGGTGAGAATAAATAAACTCAGAGATCTGCTTAACAAGTATCCAAAAGTTGGTGCTCTAATTGCACCAAATTTTGGGCTGGGCGCTGTTCTAATGATGCAATTTGCCAAAACTGCTGCTAAGTATTTTGAAAGCGCAGAAATTGTTGAAATGCACCATGCACATAAAGTGGACGCACCTTCCGGGACCGCAATAAGGACTGCTGAATTAATCACAACTGCGCGTAAAGAAAATAGTAAAGAGCCGATGCCAGATGCAACGAAGAGCTCACTTGCTGGAGCCAGGGGTGCGATAGTGGGCGATGTACCTGTACATTCAATAAGAGCCCACGGATATGTTGCACATCAAGAGGTAGTTTTTTCTGATTTAGGTGAGACTTTGACTATTAGACATGATTCGATAAATAGAGCTGGCTTTATGCCCGGGGTTCTAATTGGTATAAGAAATGTTGCCAAGTATCCTGGCTTAACAGTAGGGTTAGAAAACTATATGGAGGCAATAAAATGAGTGAAATAACCATGTATGGTGCTGAATGGTGTAAGGATTGTCGCAGGTCAAAGAAATTTTTAGATTCGAACAATATTAAATATAACTATATTGATGTTGAAGCAGATGCAAGCGCTTCTGAAAAAGTCATCGAAATCAATGGTGGAATGCGATCAATTCCAGTTATTTTATTTTCAGACGGAACTCATCTAACTGAACCTTCAGATGAGGCCTTGAAAGAAAAACTACAAATTTTAAAGGTTATCTAGAGTAAATTGTAAACGGCTGCGGATGAAATTGCTGCAGCTACAACCACTATTGGAAATGATGCTTTTAATTTTAATGCAATAATTGCAACACCAACACCTACCAAGCGCTGATCAATCACTAATTCCTGTTTATTGGCAAAGGTTTGAACACCAACAAGAGCACTTAAAAGTACAACTGGAACTAAGGTATTTATACTCTTAATTCTTGGTCTATCTAGCCATTTTTCTGGGACGCTGTGACCGATATATTTGTTTAAGAAAGCAGTAATACTTGAACCAATAACTGCTATCCAAATAGAGCTCATTTTTTCCATCCAAAAACGATAGCTAGAATTACAGTAGTGATGATTGGAATACCTGCTGGAGTTATAGGCGTTAATAAAAGTGCTAATCCGATTGCAGCAGCGGATATTAAAAACAATTTTTTATCTTTAAGTCTTGGCCAAACAAGTCCACAAAAAGCAGCAGGCACCGCTGCGTCTAAACCCCATACAGATGGGTCACCAATTGCACTGGCTCCTAGAGCACCAAGTAATGTGAACAAGTTCCAAAAAATATAAACTCCAAAACCAGTCAAATAGAAAGCTCGCTTTCGATCTGAATCATTTGACTGCAGAGTTGATACAGCTGTTGATTCATCAATTGTGATTTGAGAGGCAATGATTCTTTTAATTCCTGTCACTTTTAAAATAGGGGCAAGTTGTAAACCATATAATGCATTTCTAAATCCCAGTAAAGTTGCAGTTGCAATTGCACTAAGCGCAGAACCGCCTGCACCCATAATTCCAACCACAGCAAATTGTGATGCTCCAGAAAAAAGTAGCAAGGATAAGAGACAGGTTTGCAAAGCAGAAAAACCAGCTGTTACGCCAGCTGCGCCAAAGGCTGCACCATATAGTCCTACGGTAAAAGCAACGCTTAGGGATGTTCGCTCAACGGCATCATTTTTGGGTTTAATTGACACGCCGACACTTTAATCCAGCCAATCATCAATCACCAAAGATAGGGTCGCGCACATGAGCGATGAGATAGTTTTTCGAGATGATATGTCGGTAGAGCTAGTTAAATCTAGTGCTAGCGATGCCGATGTAATTTGGGCAGCCAGGGTTTCTACTGCAGGTGATAAGTCTCTTGACGATGTGGGCGCTGATGCTGCCAAATCCGAAGGCTTAATAAATTATTTAGCACGTGAGCGTCACGGGTCACCATTTGAACATACCTCAATGACTTTTTTCATATCAGCACCAATATTTGTATTTAGAGAGTTTATGCGACACAGAATCGCTTCCTACAATGAAGAGAGTGGTAGATATCGAGAGTTAAAACCTGTTTTCTATATTCCAAGCAAAGAGCGAAAGCTTGTGCAGATAGGAAAAGCCGGCGCCTATACATTTGTTGATGGTACAGAAGAACAATTCAAAGTAACGGTGGATGCAATTAAGGAAACTTGCAAACTTGCATATGCAAATTATCAAAAAATGTTGAGCGCAGGGGTAGCCCGTGAAGTGGCTCGAGCGGTATTACCGGTAACGCTTTACTCATCAATGTATGTAACCATGAATGCACGAGCGCTTATGAATTTTTTATCACTAAGAACCGCTAGAGATGGTTCACACTTTCCATCCTATCCTCAACGTGAGATTGAGATGGTTGCTGAGAAAATGGAAGCAGAGTTCGCTAAATTAATGCCTATTACATATGGAGCATTTCAAAAATCTGGTCGCATTGCACCTTAGATAAGCGGTAGCCTTAGACCATGCAGATCTCGCCACCATTTGGCCGGCTAATTACCGCAATGGTTACACCATTTACTAAAAGTGGTGAAATTGATTGGGCTGGATTAGAAAAAATCGCCGCTCACCTAATTTCTCTAGGACATGATGGAATTGCTGTAAATGGTACAACAGGTGAAGCTCCAACCACATCAGATGAAGAAAAAGATCAAATTATTAAAACAGTTCGTAAGGTAGTTGGCGATAAAATTAAAATTATTGCAGGAGCAGGCAACAATGAGACGTCTCACTCTGTTGAGCAGGCACAACGTGCAGCCAAAGCGGGGGCAGATGGTTTATTAGTTGTAACTCCGTACTACAACAAACCACCACAAGCTGGAATTGAAGCGCATTTCAAAGCGATGGCGAATGCCACTGATTTACCAGTGATGATGTATGACATTCCGGGACGAACCGGAATAGAAATAGAATCAGATACGATTGTTCGATTAGCTGAACATAGAAATATTGCTGCACTTAAAGATGCTAAAGGGAATCCAGCTGCAACCTCATGGGTAATTAAAAGATGTGGAATTCCAGTTTACTCTGGTGATGATATTTTGAATCTACCGCTACTTTCAGTTGGAGCAGTTGGTTTTGTATCAGTTTGCGGTCACACAGTTGGAGCTGAGTTGAAGGCCATGTTAGATGCGTGGTTTTCTGGTAATTCAAATCGCTCTCTTGAAATTCACCAACAATTGTTACCAGTTTTTACCGGAACATTTAGGACTCAAGGAGCAATTTTGACTAAAGCTGCCTTGAATCTAATGGGGCTACCTGGAGGTTTTACAAGATTGCCGCTTGTGGATGCAACTGAAGCGCAGATTGCGCAGCTCAAAGTTGATCTTTTGGCTGGTGGCGTTAAATTAAAGTAACTAAATGAATCATCCACATCCAGGATTACCTTACCCATCTAAGTTAGCTAAAAAAACCCTTCGCATAGTTGCTTTAGGCGGACTTGGTGAAATCGGTCGAAATATGACCGTATTTGAGTATGAAGGCAGATTGCTAATTGTTGATTGCGGAGTTTTATTTCCAGGCGATGATCAACCAGGAATCGATTTAATTCTGCCGGATTTCTCTTACATTAAAGATCGAATGAATGATATTGAAGCTATATTTCTGACGCACGGACATGAAGATCACATTGGCGCACTTCCATATCTATTAAGAGAGCGAAGTGACATTAGAATTATTGGATCACAATTAACACTTGCCTTTGTGGCGCCAAAATTAAAAGAGCGACGTATTACATCTCCAATGACCCAAGTAAAAGCCGGTCAGGTTGAAAAAGTTGGGCCGTTTACTCTTGAGTTTATAACCGTCAATCACTCAATACCCGATTCACTTGCTGTAGCGATCAAAACGCCAGCTGGCGTAATTTTGCATACTGGTGATTTCAAAATGGATAAGATGCCGTTAGACGGAAAAGTGACTGATCTTGAGACTTTTTCTCGTTTAGGTAAAGAGGGTGTTGACTTATTTCTAGTTGATTCGACTAATGCTGATGTCCCTGGTTTAACTGTAGCCGAAAAGGATATTTATCCTGCCTTAATTGAAGCTATCCAGAAAACCCCAAGAAGAGTGGTAGTTACATCATTTGCTTCACACGTCCATCGAATTCAGCAGGTTTTAAATGCCGCGTCTGAATCAAACCGTAAAGTCGCATATGTTGGCAGATCGATGGTTAGAAATATGAAATTAGCTGAAGATTTAGGCTACTTAAAAGTACCAAATGGATTAATTGTTGATTATAAAGATATTGATTCTTTCGGTGACAAAATAGTATTAGTTTGCACTGGATCGCAAGGGGAGCCCTTGGCTGCATTATCTAGAATTGCAAATGGTGATCATGAGATTAGAGTCGGTAAAGGAGATACAGTAGTTCTTGCATCCTCTTTGATTCCAGGAAATGAAAAATCTGTTTACCGAGTAATAAATGAGCTAACTAGATTTGGTGCTCACGTTGTACATAAAGGTAATGCCATGGTTCATGTGTCAGGCCATGCGTCAGCAGGAGAATTACTGCACTGCTATGAAATTGTTAAACCAAAAAATGTGTTACCAGTACATGGAGAATGGCGCCATATGCGAGCAAATGCAGATTTAGCAATGCAGTCAGGATTGTCTGAACATAATATTGTCATTGCCGAAAACGGAATCACAATTGATGTAGCAAATGGCCATGCTGATATCTCTGGATCTATTCCATGTGGTTATGTGTATGTTGATGGTCAAAGTGTTGGTGAAATTACAGAGAGCTCACTTAAGGATAGAAAAATATTGGGAGATGAAGGGTTTATCTCGGTAGTAGTAGTAATAGATTCACAGAGCGGAAAAATTGTAGCCGGTCCTGATATTCATGCTAGAGGCTTTACAGAAGATAAGACATTATTTGATGATGTTAAAGGCGATATCGAAAAGGCGTTAGCGAAAGCAGTTGCTGGTGGATTTAATGGCACCCATCAGCTATCTCAAGTAGTTCGTAAGACTATTGGAAGTTGGGTCGGGGAGGAGCATCGCCGCAAGCCAATGATAATCCCGCTAGTAGTAGAGGTTTAATTAAGAGTTTGATTAGTTTTTAGACCAAAGTGCGCGCCAATTAGGGCAAGTAGTAAACTTATTCTTTACGCTTATCTTCTTATGGCAAACAAAAAAAATAAGGCAAAAAAAATTCAAATTTTTGCTCTGGTAGTTAGAGGCCTTGGCTCTATTTGGCGACTTTTTTCAAAAATCTTGGGCAGTGCAGTTCGCTTTATTTTTCGCTCCTCCAAGGAGCTAGACCCTACTCACCAACGAGATGGAATTGCCTTTTTTATCTTGATTTTGGCCTTGGTATTTTCAGCAGGAATTTGGTTTGAATTAGATAATTTCTTGGGTAAATCCACATACGCTTTTTTATTTGGTGCAGTTGGGCAACTTGCCTATTTAGTTCCACTAATATTTATTTATTTTGCTTATCGTATCTTTAAGTCTCCTGATGAATCAGCAGACACTGGCAGAATAACTATTGGCACGCTACTTCTCCTGATAAGCATTACAGCTTTGATTCATATTATGAATGGTTCTATAGGAACTGGTGCAACTGCTATTCAACAAGGCGGTGGTTGGATTGGCTACGGTGTTTCTACCTCATTAATTGCCGCGGTAACGGAAATTTTAGCCATCCCTATTTTGTTTATTGTTTTACTATTTGGATTGTTGATAATAACTAAGACATCATTGTCAAAATTATTCAGCCAAATAAAGCGCTTATTTAGCTTTGGCGGTAGTGGAATTAGCAAATTAAGAGATCGCCGAGCACAAAAACTAGTGGCCGAGGATTTTGAGGTGAGTGAAAGCCCACCTTTTGAGACTCCATTAGTCAAGGATTTAGTCCAGGAATATGAACCACAGCAAGAAGAGTTTGAGATCGCATTGGAAGATTTTGATCAAATAACCCAACCAATTCCAATAATTCAACCTGTCAAGCATGAAAACAGTAGGCCACAACAATTATTACTTTCCTCCGAAATAAAGTATGAATTACCACCATTAGATTTGTTAAGGGGTGGGCCAGCGGCTAAAGGAAAATCAAAAGCAAATGATGCAGTTGTATCTGCCTTAAAGCAGGTGTTTGAGCAATTTAGTGTTGATGCGCAAGTAACTGGTTTTATGCGGGGACCGACTGTAACTAGATATGAGGTTGAATTAGGTAATGGTGTAAAAGTTGAGGCTATCTCAGCTCTCTCTAAAAATATTGCCTACGCTGTTGCGAGTGGTGAGATAAGAATTCTTTCACCAATTCCTGGTAAATCGGCGGTAGGAATAGAAATTCCAAATTCAGATCGAGAAATTGTTGCGCTTGGAGATGTTTTGAGATCTCCTGTTTCTTTGAATGATACTCATCCTATGTTAATTGCCTTGGGTAAAGATGTTGAAGGCTCATTCTTGTGTGCAAATTTAGCAAGGATGCCACATCTATTGGTAGCAGGTGCAACTGGTGCTGGTAAATCTTCTATGATTAATTCCTTAGTGGTTTCAATTCTTATGCGCGCCACACCTGATGAAGTCCGAATGGTTCTAATCGATCCCAAGCGAGTTGAATTAACAAATTATGAAGGTGTTCCACATTTAATTGCGCCGATTATTACTAATCCTAAAAAAGCCGCAGATGTTTTGTCCTGGGTAGTTCGCGAGATGGAGTTGAGATACGACGATTTATCAGTTTTTGGATTCAGACATATCGATGATTTTAATAAGGCCGTAAAAGCTGGAAAGGTGAATCCACCAGCAGGAAGTGACAGAGTCTTAGAGCCGTATCCATATTTACTAGTTATTGTTGACGAGTTAGCCGACTTAATGATGGTTGCAGCTCGAGAGGTTGAAGAATCTATTGTTCGGATCACGCAACTGGCTCGGGCAGCTGGAATTCACCTAGTACTAGCAACTCAACGACCTAGCGTAGATATTGTCACTGGTTTAATTAAGGCCAATGTTCCTTCTCGACTATCTTTTGCAACCAGTAGTTTGGCTGATTCGAGAGTTATTTTAGATACTCCTGGGGCTGAAAAATTAGTTGGACAGGGCGATGGATTATTTTTACCAATGGGAGCTAGTAAGCCGGTTCGTATACAAGGAGCTTATATTTCTGAACGAGAAATTGAAGCGGTAGTCAATCACGTGAAATCACAACTTCAGCCTGTTTATAGAATTGATTTAAATGCACCGGTAAAGTCCAGTGTAACAGCAGATGATGTTGGAGATGATTTAGATTTATTATTGCAAGCAATTCAATTAGTTGTATCTACACAGTTTGGTTCTACATCTATGCTGCAACGTAAATTAAGAATTGGTTTTGCAAAGGCAGGTAGGCTAATGGATTTAATGGAGAGCAGAGGTATTGTTGGGCCAAGTGAAGGGTCAAAAGCAAGAGCGGTATTGATTAACGCAGAACAAATGCCAGATGTCTTGGAATCGATCCGAGGTAATTAGAACTCAAATATCGGGGTGAAAGGCTGGGTGAAATCCTCAACCGCTAAGGGTTGAGCGCATGGCAACAATTTAGTTGACAGGGCGCATTTACTAAATACATGTAATCGGTCTACCATTAGGCAACCCCAGTAAGTAAGGCATTTGATATGGTAGAAAAATCTGCATTAACTGTAGCTCGTGAAGCTTCTGGTATGTCAATTGAAAAGATATCCGATAAGACAAATATCAGAATCGCTGTAATTGAAGACTTGGAAAAAAATTCAGTAGAAATATGTGGTGGTATTGCATATGCGCGAGGACATATCAGATCGATTGCCAAAGTTATAAAGGCAGATGCCGACTTGTTGATTTCCGCAATTGAATCTGCTCAAAGTGGTGATAAGAAATTAATAATTGAACAGCTAGCTGAAAATAATGTTGCTGATAAACCTAAAGTAAAGAAAAAAATTAGATTTAAGACCTTAGCTTCCATCTCTGCTACAACTTTAACACTCGGATTTGTAGCCCAAATTGCCATTAATAATGCTTTAAATGTCAATGAGTCAATTGTTGTAGCGGGTGAAAGTAATCAAAGGACTTCAACTAATGAGTCCTTAACTACAGATATTAGTGGTGTAAATCTTGTACTAACAGCAGTTAATGGAAAGAGCTGGATTGGATTAACAAATTCACGGGGTGAGCAAATTTTTAATGGCCAAATTCTGTCAGGTCAATCTCAAACATTTTCTGATCCGGAGTTAATCAAGGCGGTAATTGGCAATGCTGGTGTAGTTAAAGTTGAGTTAAATGGCTCAGATCTTGGTTTAGCCGGTGTGCCTGGTGAGGTTGCTAGATTAGATTTTGACCTGAATGGTTCAACTCAGTCATAAATAGAAGTTAAGTAATATTTGGACGCTATCCTTAGCGCACCGTGATTTCAAAACTTACTGAAGAGAAAATACCTCGTACCGTTGCGTTGGTCACTCTTGGATGCGCACGCAACGAGACAGATTCTGAAGAGTTGGCTGGCCGATTGGCTGCTGATGGTTGGATATTAATTAATGATCCAACAAAGGCCGAGATTGCAGTGATTAATACTTGTGGATTTATTGAAAGTGCCAAAAAAGATTCAATTGATGCATTGATCCAAGCTCATTCTTTAAAGAGAAATGGTGTAACTAAAGCTGTAGTCGCAGTCGGATGTATGGCTGAACGATATGGAAAAGAATTGGCAACCGCCCTGCCTGAAGCAGATGCCATTTTAGGTTTTGATGACTATCAGGAAATTTCAGCTCGGCTTTCAAAAATTATTGATGGCGGAAAAATATCCCCACACACACCAAAAGACCGAAGAACCTTGCTCCCCATTTCTCCTAGCTCTCGCCAACAAGAGAAGAGCCGTAAACTCATAAGTGATCAAGTGCCACTTGGAGCGGTACTTAGAAAACGTCTGGATAATGCTCCAATTGCCCCTCTTAAGATTGCCAGTGGTTGTGATCGAAGATGTTCTTTTTGCGCCATACCTTTTTTCAGAGGCTCATTTGTCTCTAGAACTCCGACAGAAATAATTGAGGAGGCAAAATGGCTAGCAGATAATGGAGTTTCAGAAATTTACCTAGTAAGTGAAAACACTACTTCATATGGAAAAGATTTTGGGGACTTAAAGCTGATGGAGAAACTTCTGCCAGAGTTATCGAAAATCAATGATATTAAGCGGATCAGGCTTTCATACCTCCAGCCAGCAGAGGTGCGCCCAACATTGCTGCAAGCCATGGTTTCAGTAGATAAGGTTGTGCCTTATTTTGATTTATCTTTTCAGCATGCAAATGGTGACTTACTTCGAAAAATGCGAAGATTTGGAGATGGTGAAAAATTCTTGCATCTAATCTCTCAAATTCGCGCTTTAAATCCTGAAGCAGGTATTAGATCGAACTTCATAGTGGGTTTTCCAGGCGAGAGTGACGCTCAGTTTATGGACCTGATTGAATTCTTAACTCAAGCACAATTGGATGCAATTGGAATATTTAGCTATTCAGATGAAGACAAGACGGAAGGTGCAACGCTTACCGATAAAGTTGAACCAGATATCATTGCTGAGCGCAGATCAGAATTATCCACTTTAGTGGATGAACTAATCACACAACGAGCGGAGGCAAGAATCGGTCAGAAAGTCTCAGTATTGGTTGAAGATGCAGATGAACAAGAGGGAAGAGCTGAACACCAAGGACCAGATGTTGACGGTTCAACTTTTATTCAATCTAGAAATAAGTATCGAGTCGGTGAATATGTAGATGCAATCGTCAGCGAAGTCTCTGGCGTAGATTTGATTGCGCAAGTAATATGAAATTCCTAAGTCGACCAAATTTGCCTAACACACTCACAATATTTCGAATAGTGGCGTTACCATTTTGCGCATATGCACTTTTTAAAAATGGCGGCGATGATAGTACTTGGCGAATTATAGCTTTTATATTATTTTTTATTGTTGGCTTAAGTGATATTTTAGATGGAAAATTAGCAAGAGATAGGGATCAAATCACAGAGCTTGGAAAGTTACTGGATCCAATTGCAGATAAAGCAATGTTGGCCACTGCCACAATTAGTGCTTCAATATTAGGACTTTTTCCCTGGTGGATAACTGTCATATTCCTAACACGAGAAATTTTAGTAACCGTCCTAAGATTTGCAGTAATTAAGCGAGGTGTAATTCCTGCTAGTAGGGGTGGAAAATTAAAGACCTTTTTCCAAAGCTTTGGTGTTGGCTTTTATATTCTGCCACTTCCTTCTTTTTTACACCTACCAAGAGATATTTTTATGGCAGTTGCGATCTATTTAACCATAGCTACGGGCATAGATTATTTTAGGAAAACTTTCCGAAAATGAGTCAACTAGTGATTACAAAATCAATAATTAAACGACTTGCTAAATTAAACAAAACTTTGGCAGTTGCAGAGTCAATTACGGCAGGAGGAATAGCTGAACATCTCACCAGAGTGCCTGGATCATCTAAAGTATTTTTAGGTGGCGTGATTGCATATAGTGACGAGATTAAAATTTCTAAGCTTTCAATCATCAAATCTGATTTAAAGAAACATACGGCTGTCTCAGAACAGGTTGCAATTGATATGGCAAAGAACGTACGCAGAGAGTTTAAGAGTGATTATGCAATTTCAACGACTGGAGTCGCAGGACCTAGAAAGGCGTATGGTCAAAGAGTCGGAACTGTCTGGGTGGGTATATCAAGCGAAAAAGAGAGTTTTGCTATCTCCCTTGCCCTGTCGGGAGATCGAGAAGTCATCCGCCACGCCACAATTACCAGCGCATTAGCTGCATTAGAGCGTATTCTTATTCCGTGATACTTCTAAGAACCCACATCGGCAGCGCCCTGCGTGCGGCTCGAATTGAGCAAGGGCGTACTTTGCGCGATGTAGCAAAAAGTGCCCGAGTCTCCCTTGGATATTTATCTGAGGTTGAGCGTGGGCACAAAGAGGCCTCAAGTGAGCTACTTAATGCAATTTGTTCTGCTCTAGATCTATCTCTTTCCACCATCTTGGTTGATGTTGCAACTGTGGTTAAAAACCACGAATCCCCAGTTTTAACAATCTCGACTTTGCAGGTGGTAGAGACCGCCGCTTAAGTTGTCAGCTCAGCCGGCACTGGCGCTATATGCCCGCCAACTTGCTATAAGTAATAAATCCCGAGCTGCAATCTTTGCTGGCGCCAAATCTGTCATAACTGAGGTTGGAAATTATCAATCTAATATTACGGAAATAGCCATTCGCGCCCAGGTTTCAAAAGCTACCATTTATAATCAATTTGCAGACAAGGCAGAGATGATGGAGCGCCTAGTGGAATCTGAGGTAGGTAGATTAATCGAGATTGGCCTAGCAGCTTCTTCAAGACAAGAGGCGCTACATAAATTGTCGATTGAGATTTCACAAGACTTAGCGCTTAGAAAATTGGTAGAAAGTGATCCAACAGATATTGCAAAATTAGTTACTATTTCAAACCATTCCACCTGGGTGCTTGCTCACCAAGGAATTGCCAAGATTTTTGGTGCAGACTCGGCTGCCTGTGGTGTAATTTTACGGTGGCTAATTGGCCAAATAGGATCACCAATAACCGAAGACGAATCTTTAGCCCAATCAAAGCGCTTAGCCAAAACTCTTTTTGAATAGCAACGGTAGTCGTATTTTCCATCTTTATCCTTAACATGAGCCGGCGGTGAGTATGCGAATCTCTGAGCTTCGTAATCGTCTCAGCCAATACTTCTCAGATCCTGATACCTACGCCCGCGACATAATTCACAGCGAGTTGG
The DNA here is from genome assembly GCA_046095545.1 of Candidatus Nanopelagicus sp. GTDB lineage: Bacteria > Actinomycetota > Actinomycetes > Nanopelagicales > Nanopelagicaceae > Nanopelagicus. The sequence continues at coordinate 53,987 of JBJTJQ010000035.1, read as the reverse complement.
GTGGTATCTCGGTAAATGCAGCAATTGAGATAGGGATGGAGCCAGATGAGATCTGGCGAGCGGTAGTTCGTCATAACCCTTCGATGCCAGATAAATACAGATAGCGGCGTGTCCCAGCCCTTTTTAACCCTTTCGAACAGTTGTTCGATACACTAACTCTGCCCAACCAGAGCGGTTCCACAGTTCCGCTGGCACCCTAAGCCAGCCGTCAGTGAGTTTCCGTACCTTCTGGACCGAACAATATGACCTTGCTTAAGAAATTAAATTTTCAAGAGATGGTCAAGGAGAAGAAAGGAAACAAATCACTATGGCCTCTGCAAATAGAGAACCACAAGATGATAAAAAAGAAGATAAACGTTCTAGTGATCGTTCAAAATCCCTAGATACCGCCCTTGCCCAAATCGAGCGTCAATTCGGTAAAGGATCGGTAATGAAAATGGGTGAGCGTAAAACGGTCGCCATGGAGGTTATTCCAACTGGTTCAGTTGCACTAGATATTGCACTTGGTGTTGGTGGTCTGCCACGTGGCCGAGTTATTGAAATTTATGGCCCAGAATCATCAGGTAAAACAACAGTTGCATTACATGCAATTGCGAATGCTCAAAAAGCTGGTGGCATTGCAGCCTTTATTGATGCTGAGCATGCACTAGATCCAGAGTATGCAAAGAAACTAGGTGTTGATATTGATGCACTTTTGGTTTCACAACCTGATACTGGTGAGCAAGCTCTTGAAATTATGGATATGTTAGTAAGATCCGGCGCAATTGACATCGTTGTTGTGGACTCAGTTGCAGCATTAGTACCAAGAGCTGAAATTGAAGGCGAGATGGGTGATTCTCATATGGGATTACAAGCTCGTTTGATGTCGCAAGCACTTCGTAAAATGACCGGTGCACTCCATCAATCAAATACCACTGCAATCTTTATTAATCAGCTACGCGATAAGATCGGTGTTTTCTTTGGCTCACCAGAGACTACAACAGGTGGTAAGGCGCTTAAGTTTTATGCGTCAGTGCGCATGGATGTTCGCCGCATTGAAACTCTAAAAGATGGACAAGATGCGGTTGGTAATAGAACCAGAGTTAAAATTGTTAAGAACAAGGTTGCGCCCCCATTTAAGCAAGCTGAGTTTGACATTATTTACGGTGTTGGAATCAGCCGTGAGGGTTCATTAATTGACCTTGGCGTTGAAGCTGGAATTGTTAAAAAATCCGGTGCTTGGTTTACCTATGAGGGCGATCAACTAGGACAGGGCAAAGAGAATGCACGGGCATTTTTAATTGATAATCCTGATCTAGCAAATGAAATAGAGAAAAAGATCCGTACATCATACGTGCCAGCTGAAATCGACCCTGCACTAGCTGCAGCTGTTGATGAAGCAACTGCTGATGTTGAGTTTTAATCTCTAACTATTCAAATACACCTTGAAAAAAACTCAAGAAGTAGTAGCTAATCCCTACTCTGAAGCGATGTCAATTGCATTGTATGCACTTGCACCACGAGCTAAGAGTAGGGATGAGTTATTAAAGCAATTAGTAAAGCGTGGGGTGGATACCGATATTGCAAATTCAGTTTTAGATTCATTAGAGTTACAAGGTTTACTCAATGATCTTGAATTTGCAAAATTATGGTCTGAGTCCAGGCAGCGAAGTAAGAAATTAAGTAAGCGAGTGATTGCTGATGAGCTTCGCGCCAAGGGTGTTTCTCAGGACATTATCAATGAGGTGATTGAGCAGATTGATGATGAAAGTGAGTATGCCCAAGCACTGTTGTTGGCGCAGCGTAAATTCAACTCAATTTCACATTTAGATCCAGAGGTCGTCTATCGCAGGATTTCTGGCCTGCTTGCGAGAAAAGGTTATGGCCATGGAATTTGTAGCAAAATTATGCGGGAGTTAACTAATAAAAATTAGCAAGTAGAATTAACCGATGCCTACCTTTGTAGTTGAAACCTATGGTTGCCAGATGAATGTGCATGACTCTGAGCGAATTACTGGCCTGCTAATTGAGGCCGGCTACACCCAAGCGTTAGCAGATACCCAACCAGATTTAGTTGTATTTAATACTTGTGCGGTTCGAGAAAATGCAGATAATAAATTGTATGGAAATCTTTCATTCTTAGCGCCACGAAAGAAAAGCGATCCTAACTTTCAAATTGCAGTTGGTGGTTGTATGGCTCAAAAGGATAAAGATTTAATTATTAAAAAGGCCCCATATGTAGATGTGGTATTTGGTACTCATAATATTGGCTCACTGCCAGTTTTACTTGAACGAGCCAGAGTTGAAGAGGCTTCGCAGGTTGAGATTAAAGAATCCTTAGAGCATTTTCCATCGACGCTACCGGTTAAACGAGATTCAGCATTTTCTGCATGGGTTTCAGTTTCGGTAGGCTGTAATAACACCTGCACATTTTGTATTGTGCCAACATTAAGAGGTATTGAAAAAGATCGCCCGGCTCATGAAATTATGCAGGAGATAAGAACGCTAGTTGATCAAGGTGTAATTGAGATTACCTTACTTGGACAAAATGTAAATGCTTACGGAGTCGATTTTGGGGACCGATTAGCATTTTCAAAATTATTAAAAGAATGTGGCAAAGTTGATGGTTTAGAGCGAGTTAGATTTATGTCGCCGCATCCACGGGACTTTACCGATGATGTTATTGAGGCAATGGCCGAAACTAAAAATGTTATGCCGCATCTTCATATGCCATTGCAATCTGGCAGTGACAAAATTTTACAATCTATGCGCAGGTCATACCGTCGAGATCGATACCTTGGCATCCTGGAGAAAGTCAGAGATGCAATTCCACATGCTGCAATAACTACCGATATTATCGTTGGGTTTCCTGGTGAAAGTGATGCAGATTTTGAACAAACTATTGATTTGGTAAAACAAGCAAATTTCTCAGCAGCTTATACCTTTCAATACTCCAAGCGTCCTGGCACACCGGCGGCAACAATGCCAGATCAAGTAACTACTGAGGTGATGTCTGAGCGATATAACCAGCTTCATAAGATTCAACAAGAAATTTCAAAAAATGAAAATGTAAAGATGATTGGTAAGAGGGTGCAGTTGTTAGTTTCAAGTCATGAAGGCAGACATGATTTGGATTTAAACAGGGTAAATGGCCGAAGCGCAGATTTTAGATTAACTCACTTTGATAATTCAGCAAAGAGTGCTCGACCTGGTGATCTAGTCGAGGTTGTGGTCACAGAAGCTTTTGCAAATCATATTGTCGCTGGCCAACCAGTTAGTGTGAAAAAAACCCGGGGCGCAGAGGCTCACGCCGCTTGGATGGAAGATAAAGGAGATCAGAAAATACTATTAGGAATCCCTTCCCTTGCCTCACTTAAAACTTTATAAATGAGTTTAATTGTTATCTGCGGCGCGACCGCTACTGGAAAAAGCGATTTGGCTGTCATGCTAGCGCAAAAAATTGGGGCTGAAATTGTTAATGCTGATTCAATGCAACTCTATACCGGGATGGATATTGGTACAGCAAAATTAACTACTGCAGAACGAGGTGGAATAAACCATCATCTAATCGATGTTTTAGATATAAAGGATGAAGCAAATGTGGCTTGGTATCAAAGTATGGCAAGAGGGGTTATCGACCAACTAATTGATCAGGGAAAGTCAGTTGTAGTTGTAGGTGGTACTGGTTTGTATATTAAAGCGATATTAGATGATTTAAATTTTCCGAATACAAATCCTGAGGTTCGACAGAAAATAACTGACGAAGCTGAAAGAGTTGGCAATGAAATAATGCATGAAAAGCTAGCGAAATTAGATCCGGCTGCTGCCTTAGCTATTCCAAAAGAGAATTTGCGCAGAATTATTAGAGCACTAGAAGTAATAGAGCTAACCGGCAAGCCATTTACCGCCAATTTACCAAGGCAGGAAAGCAGTAAGTATCCAATGGCCAAGCAGTTTGGCTTGGTATTAGATCGGAACAATTTGGACCAAAAAATAGATGAACGTGTTGAGAACATGTGGGAAAAAGGGTTTGCGCGCGAGGTCTCTCTACTTATGACCAAAGGGTTAGAACAGTCGACTACTGCTAAAAAGGCGCTTGGGTATAGCCAAATAATGAATTATTTAAATGGGGAATGTAGTGAAGAGTTTGCTAAAGAAGAAACTAAAAGAACTACTAAAGCTTATGCTAGGCGACAAGAGACTTGGTTTAATCGGGATGAACGAATTACCTGGCTCCCACCAGCCATAAATACAGTTCGTCTAGAAAAACTGTTGGCTAGTATTAATTAATGATAAACGCCACCTATGGGCATGGGACTCACAATGATTTTGTATTGGTCTTTGATCCAGAGGATAAATTGAGCTTTTCCGCTGAGCAGATAAAACGAATTTGTGACCGAAAAAGTGGCGTTGGCAGTGATGGATTTATAAAAATAGTTAAACAGGATAAAGCCTGGTTTATGGATTATTCAAATGCAGATGGATCACAAGCTGAAATGTGTGGCAATGGCATAAGGGTTATGGCTAGGTACTTAACAGATCGTGGGCACCAACCCTCTGGTATTTACTCAATCAACACCAGAGACGGAAGAAAATTTTTATCAGTCCCGGATTCAGGTGATGTCTCAGTAAATATGGGAAAAGTTTCTCAGGTAGATGGTCAGATTAATGTAACGGTAAATTCACAAGAGTATTTTGGCTTAAATATTGATGTTGGTAATCCTCACGCAGTAGTCTTTGTAGAGGATTTATCATCTATTGGTGATTTGAAGTCAGCTCCTATAGTTAAACCTGAAACGACATATCCTGATGGTGTAAACATTGAGTTTGTTAGATTTTTTGAAGATGGTCAGATCGGAATGAGAGTATTTGAAAGAGGAGTTGGTGAAACTAAATCCTGTGGGACAGGAACTTGCGCAGTTGCACTTGCTGCCACAATAAAAAGTAATAAAAACTTACCTATTAAATGGATAATTAATCCGCCCGGCGGAAGATTAATTGTTGAAATAGATGCTCACAGTAATGCAACACTTACTGGCCCAGCTGTTTTAGTTAAAGATTTAGAGTTGGATCAATATTTGTGACAGATTTTAAATTTGATAAGGAAACGGGATTAGAGCTTGATATAGATTCACTGATTCGGGAAAATGCACAAGCTGTTGCTGAGTATGAATTAAATGAAAATCCAGAGAGCCCTAATCAAGATTTACAAGATAGACAGGCGCTTCGTCGGGTAAGTGGTCTATCAACTGAATTACAGGATGTAACAGACGCTGAGTATCGACAACTTCGTCTTGAAAAAGTTGTACTAGTTGGTGTCTGGACCGAAGGAACATCTACCGATGCGGATAACTCAATAAAGGAGTTAGCTGCTTTGGCAGAAACAGCAGGTTCTACAGTTATGGACGCGCTAATTCAACGCAGGGATAAGCCTGATGCTGCAACATTTATTGGCTCAGGAAAGGTTAGAGAGGTTCGAGAAGCTGTCGTTGCCACCGGAGCCGATACCGTGATTTGTGATGGCGAGTTATCACCAGCACAACTTAGAACACTTGAACAGAAAGTTAAGGTAAAAGTAATTGATAGAACTGCTTTAATTTTAGATATTTTTGCACAACACGCGAAAAGTCGTGAGGGTAAGGCACAGGTAGAACTTGCTCAAATGTCCTACATGCTGCCCCGACTTAGAGGATGGGGTGAATCACTATCTAGACAAGCAGGTGGTATTGGTGGGCGCGGACCTGGTGAAACAAAAATTGAGACTGATCGTAGAAGAATTAATGACAAAATGGCAAAGCTCCGCCGTGAAATCAAAGAAATGAAAGTATCTAGAGATACAAAAAGAAGTGAGCGACGAAAGAAAAATATCCCATCAGTGGCTATCGCAGGCTACACAAATGCTGGAAAATCATCATTACTTAACAGATTAACTGGCGCCGATGTTTTAGTTGAGAATGCATTATTTGCTACTTTGGATCCGACGGTAAGGAAAAGCGAGAGTGCAGAAGGTCGGATTTATACGCTAGTTGATACGGTCGGATTTGTTAGACATCTACCTCATCAATTAGTTGAGGCATTCAAGTCAACTTTAGAAGAGGTTTCAGAAGCCGATTTAATTGTCCATGTTGTTGATGGTTCTCACCCAGATCCATTTGAGCAATTGCGAGCTGTTCGAGAGGTAATAAATGAAATTGGAGGTGGTGAGATTATGGAAATAATTGCAGTAAATAAAGCTGATGTCGCCTCACCCGAAGTTCTGATGGAGATTTTACGAAAAGAATCAAATGCATATGCAATCTCTGCCCGTACGGGTTATGGTATAGAAAATCTCATAAGAGCTGTTGAAGCAGCACTACCAAAGCCTAAAGTTGAAATTAAGGCCATAATCCCATTTAGTAGAGGCGATCTTGTTAGTGCAGTCCATGAACAAGGAGAGATAATTTCAGAGGAGTATTTACCAGAGGGCACAAAATTACATGCCATGGTTGGAGGAGCTTTGGCAAGAAAAATAGAATTACTTTAGGCCGGTAGGTATTTTTCACCTTACTTTATGTTATAAATTTTGCCAGTTTTCCACAAAAAAATAAGTTTCGATAAATTTTTACCAATTTTTGTATTAGATGGGCGAATGAACGAATTAAACTTAACTCCTGATCAAAAACGCGCTTTATCCATTATTTTTGCAGTCATTATTGGATTAGGTGGCTTCTACTACTTTAATTCCAGGCCTACAGAGCAAGTAAGTCAAGCGCTGGTGGAAATCCCGACCCCAGCTGAAACCATTACTGCACAACTGATAATAAATGTTGCTGGCAAAGTTACAAACCCAGGTGTCTACCAGCTCCCACAAGGCTCCAGAGTTATAGATGCGATTAAAGCCGCCGGAAATCAGCTCAGAGGAGTTGATATCAGTGATATAAATTTGGCTCGCGTTTTGGTTGATGGCGAGCAAATATTGGTTGGTCCTACCAAGAACCATTCATCAAAATCTAAACCTAGAAAAGTAACAATTGATAATCCCCTGGATATTAATAGAGCCACTATTGCTCAGCTAGATACATTGCCAGGAATTGGTCCCGTTACCGCCCAAAGGATTATTGATTATCGAGTAAAAGTAGGTCGAATCAATTCTATTGATGAATTGAAAAAGATATCAGGACTAGGCGGATCAAAATTCGAAGAAATAATGGGGTTATTGCGAGTCTTGTAGAGGTACCGCTATTTGTAATCAGTATAACTTTATGGCTAGCAGTTGCATTCACCGGTTTTTTTCCCAACTTGCGGCTACTTTCAGTACTGACAGCGATTGTTTTAATTGTAATAAGTCAGAACAAAAGTATAAGAATTATTCTAGTTACAGTAATAATTGGGATATGCGCAATGTGGATAAAACAAGTTACATTAGAAAATGGCTATCTGATTAGCAATTTTAATACTACGGTCTGCATTGAAGGGGTAATCAGAACTGATCCAGTATTAAAAAGTGGGAAAATTAATGGATCGAATCGACTCAAGGATGAATTCAGTTTCCTATTGAATACAACAAAAATAAATACAAATAGGTTAAGTCTGCCGATTAGAGTAAAGATTCCACAAAATAATAACTTGATAATTGATCAAAAAATTCAATTTACGGCACGAATAATTAAAACTAGAGAGAGAAAAGTAGCAGCCCTTGCAATTGCAAATAATCCAATCTACATACTAAACCCATCCAGAAATCTATTTGATGTCACAGAAAAGATTCGAAGTCAGTTTAGAGATTTATCAAATGGGACAAAGTCCTCCCAATTAGTCCCAGGCCTGGTTCTAGGTGACACCTCACTACAAAGTGAGGAGTTTCAGGAACAAATGCGAAAAGTAGGACTTTCGCACTTGACAGCAGTTAGTGGTGCAAATTTTGTTCTGGTTGCAAGTTTTTTACTATGGTTTTTACAATTTTTTGTCAGAAGACTAAGACAGAGAATAATACTAGTTCTAATCATTCTATTTTTGTTTATTTTTTTAGTAAGGCCCACACCTTCTGTGTTACGAGCAGCTGTAATGACATTGGTAATTCTTTTGGCCCGCATACGAGGCGAGAGATCACTTGGCGTGCCATCTCTTGGGGCAGCAATTACCCTACTGATTTTACTTGATCCATTTCAGTCAATTGATCCTGGCTTTGCATTGTCAGTTCTAGCTACAGCAGGAATCTTATTATTGTCGCCAAGATTTGAGAAAAGATTTGAATTGGGTTTTAAGCCAAAATTTCTACTACAAGCAGTTTCAATACCAATAAGTGCCACTCTATTTTGTCTACCTGTGATTATTTTACTTTCAAATGAGATCTCCTCGGCTACAATTCCATCCAATATTTTAGTAGCTCCAGTAATTGCACCAATTACTATTTTAGGCTTCATAAGCGCATTAATTACACCGCTTTTTTCAGATATTGGTCAAGTATTTTTTAACATTGCATCATTTTTTGCCAATATTATTGTCTTAACCAGCGACTTAATGATGGAGTTTCCTTCCTTATACTTTCCTAACACAAAAGTTGCCCTACTTGGTATTTTAATTTTGCTTATAATAATTTTTATGGGTAAAAGAATGCTTACAACTCTGTTGCTAATCATGATATTTTTACAAGCTGTTGTAACAACCTATTCTTGGCCAGGTAAGGGGTGGCAAATTGTTAATTGTGATGTTGGACAAGGAGATGGTTTAGTAGTCAACTTAGGAAGAAATTCTGCAATTGTTATTGATACTGGGCCTGACTCAAAGGCAATTGATCAATGTCTAAGGTCATTAAAAATAAGTGATATACCATTATTAATTTTGACTCATTTCCACGCCGATCACGTGGGTGCTATTCCTTCTGTGATAGCTAATAGAAGAATTGGTGAAATCTGGATCTCAAATTTGTATGAACCAGTTGAAGCCTATAAAGAAGTCATGAAGCAGCTATCTGGAATGAAAGTCAAGAGCGTTTTTGCTGGAGATAGATATTTCTTTGAAAGTAACAACACAAATATCCAAGTTTTATGGCCACAAAGGCAAGTCAATGAATTCAATAAGCTTCCAGGAGATGGATCAAGAGTTAACAATTCCAGCATCTCAGTGCTAATAAAAAATAATGATATTTCATTGTTTTCTGGGGGCGATATCGAACCTGAGGTACAGGAAGCAATCTATAAATCAGGACTACTCACTCAGGTGGATGTCTTAAAAGTTTCTCATCATGGCTCTGCCTATCAATATCTACCTATGCTGGAAATGCTCAATCCAAAGGTCGCGATTATCAGTGTGGGTAAGGGAAACTCTTATGGCCACCCTAACGGAAAATTCATCAATGAATTAGCCCATCGAGGAGCAAAAGTTTGGCGCACTGATCAATCTGGTGGTATATCTGTTATATCAACCAATAAGATCAGGGTTGTCGGCAAAGAATGGTGGAAAATCAGGTGGGGTTAGTATTAATTCAAGGGCCAGAAGCACTATTAGCTGACCGAGTGATTACCAATATTAGTTCAAAATTTCCTAATGCACAGATTTCTAATTTGTATGCAGGTGATCTAGAGGTTGGAATGATTACCGATTCATTGGCTCCTTCTTTATTTGGCGACCAGCGCATTGTTATTATTAGAGATACTCAGGATTTAACAGCCGAATGTACTGATGAAGTATTGACTTATTTAGAAGATGAAGATAGTAATTTACTTTTAGTATTGTGGCATAAAGGTGGGGTAAAAGGTAAAGGATTAGTAGATAAAGTTAAAAAGCTTCAGCCTGAAGTATTTTCTGCTGAAGCAATTAAAAAGGAAAGTGAAAAAGCGGAGTTTATTCGGAGTGAATTTAGAGGATTCGGGCGAAAAATTACTAATGAGGCAGTTCAGGCATTGATAAATTCTTTAGGTAGTGACTTACGTGAACTAGGTGCTGCATGTTCTCAACTCGCATCTGATGTTGCTCGTGAAAAAATAATTGATCAAGATGATGTTGCAAAATACCAGCAGGGAAGAGTGGAAAGTACCGGGTTTGATGTAGCAGATGCGGTTGTTGATGGTAAAACTGCTGAAGCGCTAATAAGCTTACGTAATGCGCTTGCAACAGGAACAGATCCAGTATTAATCGTTAGTGCCCTCGCTTCTTCATTTAGAACTCTTGCGAAGGTATCGGGAAGTTCTAATAGCCTCAGTTCCTATGAACTCGCTTCATCACTTGCTTTACCGCCTTGGCAAATCGAAAAGGCTAAGCGCCAATTATCTGGTTGGAGTGAAGGTGCATTATCAAGAGCAGTGATTGCGCTAGCTGCTCTAGATGCGGATATTAAGGGGGTAGCTGCAGATCCTAAATACGCCCTTGAAAGGGCTTTAATGACCGTAACTTCAGCAAGGGGAACTCGATAATAAGGCTCAGTTTGAGGGTAATGACTAGCGCTGATACCCTTGCGATCTTGAAATAAGTTTTAAACTAAACGAGAAAAGGTAATTCCAAGTGGCAAATATTAAGTCTCAGATTAAGCGAATCCGTACCAACAACAAGGCACAGGATCGAAACCGGGCTTACCGTTCTGCACTTCGTACTGCAATTCGTAAATTCCGGGAAGCAGTTGCTGCTGGGGATGCTGCAAAGATTAAATCTGAATTCAAAGATGCCTCTCGTTCATTAGATATGGCAGTTTCAAAAGGTGTAATCCATGCCAACAATGCAGCAAACAAAAAATCAGCGATGGCTAAATTGGCCAACAAAGCTGGTATTCGTTAATTTCTTAGACTTTTTTAAGGCATAGATGCCTGCTATTCCAATTACTAAATCTCCACAACCTGCTGCAACCAAACCTGATCAAATAAGAAATTTTTGCATAATTGCACATATTGATCATGGTAAATCCACACTAGCTGATCGAATGCTCGGAATTACTGGCGTTGTAGAAGATAGAAATATGCGCGCACAGTATTTAGATCGAATGGATATTGAGCGAGAGCGTGGAATCACAATTAAGAGTCAGGCAGTGCGGTTGCCATGGAGATCTGGTATAGATAATCAAGATTACATTTTGAATATGATTGATACGCCAGGCCATGTTGATTTCACTTATGAAGTTTCAAGGTCGTTAGCCGCTTGTGAGGGTGCAATTCTGCTTGTTGATTGCGCTCAAGGTATTGAAGCACAAACTTTGGCAAATCTCTACCTAGCAATGGAAAATAATTTAACAATAATTCCAGTGTTAAACAAGATTGATCTACCTGCCGCACAACCGGAGAAATTTGCTGAAGAACTTGCCAACCTAATTGGCTGTAAACCAGAGGATTGTTTACGTGTATCCGGTAAAACTGGGGAAGGAGTAGAAGTTCTTTTAGATCAAATTGTTAAGCAAATACCACCACCGGTTGGAGATCCGAAAGCGGCTACTCGAGCGTTAATCTTTGACTCGGTTTATGATTCCTATCGAGGTGTTGTTACATATGTAAGAGTAGTAGATGGCCATCTATCTCCAAGAGATCAAATTCAAATGTACTCAACCGGTGTGCGCCATGAAATGTTAGAAGTGGGCGTAATTTCTCCTGAGCCAATTGCCAGTAATGGCCTTGGAGTTGGCGAAGTTGGGTATCTAATTACCGGTGTAAAGGATGTTAGACAGTCTCGAGTGGGAGATACTGTAACTACATATAACAATCCAGCAAAAACAGCGTTAGCTGGATATAAAGATCCAAAACCCATGGTTTTCTCTGGTCTATTCCCTTTAGATGGCGCTGAGTACCCAATGTTGCGCGAGGCGCTTGATAAATTACAATTAAATGATGCTGCTTTAGTATTTGAGCCAGAATCCTCAGCAGCACTTGGCTTTGGATTTAGGTGCGGATTCTTAGGCCTACTTCATATGGAGATTGTGCGAGAAAGATTAGAAAGAGAAGCCGGATTAACCCTAATTTCAACAGCTCCAAGCGTGGTCTATAAAGTTACACTTGATGATGGGAAAAAAATAGTTGTTACAAACCCGTCAGAATATCCGGATGGAAAAATTGCAGAGGTTATGGAACCAATTGTTAAGGCAACTATTTTAGCCCCAAGTGAGTTTATTGGGACAATAATGGAACTATGCCAGCAGCGACGAGGCGTACAAAAAGGAATGGACTATCTCTCTGAAGATAGAGTAGAAATTCGTTATACATTACCGCTGGCTGAAATAGTCTTTGATTTTTTTGATCAGTTAAAATCCAGAACCCGAGGATATGCTTCTTTAGATTATGAACCGATTGCAGAAGAAGCAGGTGACTTAGTTAAGGTAGATATTCTTTTGCAAGGCGAGAAAGTTGATGCATTTAGTCAAATAGTTCACCGCGATAAAGCATATGCATATGGGGTATCAATGACTGGAAAATTACGTGACCTAATTCCACGTCAACAGTTTGAAGTACCAATTCAGGCGGCAATCGGTGCCAAGATAATTGCTCGAGAAAATATTAGGGCTATCAGGAAAGATGTATTGGCTAAATGTTATGGTGGTGATATCACCCGAAAACGTAAACTTTTAGAGAAGCAGAAAGAAGGAAAAAAGAGAATGAAAATGGTAGGGCGAGTTGAAGTTCCGCAGGAGGCATTTATTGCAGCATTAACAACTGATTCAGATAAAGCGAGCGAAAAGAAGAAGTAATTGAAACTGGCATTTTATATACATGTTCCGTATTGCAGTAAGCGCTGCGGATATTGCGATTTTAATACCTATACACCCTCTGAGCTTAAGATAACATCAGGTTTAGATGAGATTTCAGGCGCTTATATTGATTTAGCGATTCTGGAAATTAATTTAGCAAAAAATAAAATAGGCCAAGATATTACAGTAGGTTCCATATTTTTTGGTGGTGGAACTCCATCATTGATGCAGCCATTAGACATCGGGAAAGTAATCAATAAAATTAAATCAGATTTTCACTTAGCTGATAGCGCCGAAATTACGTTAGAAGTAAATCCAGACTCAGTTGATAAATATAAGTTGAGTAAATTTCTTGAGGTTGGAGTAAATAGACTCTCATTTGGAATGCAATCTGCCGTACCACATGTGCTAAAAACTTTAGATAGAACTCACAATCCTGAGAATTTAATAAAGGTTACTGGTTGGGCAAAAGAATTAGGGTTCAATGAGATCTCCGTTGATCTAATCTATGGCACACCAGGAGAGAGCATGCAAGATTGGCAACAATCAATTGATTCTGCATTATCTCTTCCGATTTCTCATATTTCCGCTTATGCCCTAATAGTGGAGCCTGGAACTAAACTAGCGGCTCAAATAAGACGAGGCGATATCGAACAAATTGATGATGACTTGACTGCCGAAAAGTATATAGTGGCAGATAAATCCTTCTCCACTGCAGGATTTCACTGGTATGAATTAAGTAATTGGGCAAAGAATGATTCAAAAAGCCAACACAATATCTCTTACTGGAATGGAGAAAATTGGTGGGGGATAGGTCCTGGAGCGCATTCACATATTAATGGTGAGAGATTTTGGAATGTGAAGCATCCCAACAGCTACAAGGAAAAAATACAAAAAAATGAATTGCCGATCCAAGACTTTGAGATTTTACAAGCTTCGCAGATTGAAAGTGAGCGATTAATGCTTTCAATCAGATTAAAAGGTGGAATTGAAACTAATAGTTTGAATATCCAGCAAATTCAGGATTTATCCACGTATGTGAAAACCGGTCACCTCAATCTATCGGACTGGCAAAATGGCAGAGCCACACTGACCTTAAATGGCAGACTTATTGCTGATCGAATAGTCCGAGAAATCCTCTTGTAGTAGCGTTGGTATATGAGTAAAAGTATGCAGGGTCGGCAGCTTAAGATTCTAAAGGCCATTGTTGATGAATATGTGGCAACTGAAGAACCCGTTGGATCTAAAACTTTAGCGAGTCGATCAGGACTAGGTGTGTCGCCTGCAACGATTAGAAATGAAATGGCTGTGCTGGAAGATGCCGGTTTAATAACCCAGCCACATACAAGTGCGGGCCGAATTCCAACAAATAAAGGTTACAGAGTTTTTGTGGATCAACTTTCAGAGATCAAACCGCTTTCAACCCCCGAAAGGAGAGCTATTGAGAATTTTCTAGACGGAGCAACTGATTTAGATGATGTCATTTCTAGAACTGTTAAGTTACTTGCGCAAGTCACCAAGCAGGTTGCGGTTGTTCAATATCCCTCATTAGTTAAGGCAAAAGTAAGACACATAGAATTAGTTCTTCTAAGTAGTTTTAGATTAATGGTCATCTTAATCACGGATACTGGAAGAGTTGAACAAAGAATGGTGGAACTTCCATTTGATATTACGGAGGGTTCACTAGCAGACTTGCACAAAAAATTGAACAACAAAATTGCAAATCAATCACTCTCAAATGTAGCAAGTAAATTAGAAGGAGTAATTAACAATTATTCTGGTAATGATAATTCTAATGTAGTCGTGATAATTACCACAATAATTGAAATGGCAATCGATCATCCGGAAGAAAAAATTGTCTATGCAGGAACGTCAAATTTAGCGCGAGCGAATCAAGATCTTTCTAGTAGCATGCAATCTATTTTAGAAGCCTTAGAGGAGCAAGTAGTTTTATTAAGATTACTGTCAGGCTCAAATTCCTCAGTGAGAGTTAAGATAGGAGATGAGCAAAGTGAAAAAGGTTTCAAAAATACAAGTCTTGTCACTGTCGGTTATGCTGAAGCTGGAGCACTAGGAATACTAGGTCCTACTAGAATGGATTATGCATCATCAATTAGTGCAGTAAATGCTGTTGCAAATTATGTTGGTCGATTCTTAACTGCGAACAAATAAGTTTATGTCAGAATTATATGAAACTCTAGGAGTTGACCGTGACGCAAGCTTTGATGAAATAAAAAAAGCCTATCGAAAACTTGCACGTAGCTATCACCCAGATGTTAATCCAGATCCAAAGATGGCAGAAAAGTTCAAAGAAATTACTGCTGCCTATGAAATTTTAAGTGACCCAGAAAAGCGTCAGAACTATGACTTAGGTGGTAACGGGTTTAGTGGTTTCGGTAATGGTAGCGGTTTTGGATTTAGCGACATTATGGATGCATTTTTCGGAGGTGGACAACAGCGGGGCCCTCGGCCAAGAAATCGGCCAGGTCAAGACGCCTTAATTAGAGTTGAGGTAGATCTATTCGAAGCAACATTTGGTTGTGATCGAGAACTAAATGTAGAAACTGCAGTTATCTGCAATAGATGCAATGGATCAGGCTGTGCCAACAACGCTAAGCCGAGAACCTGTGATGTTTGCAAAGGCCGAGGAGAAACTCAACAAGTTGCTAGATCTATTCTGGGTCAGGTAATGACTAGCCGACCATGTAATAGCTGCCAAGGATTTGGTTCTATCATTTCTGATCCCTGTGGCGAGTGTTCTGGCGACGGTCGAGTTAGAGCTAAAAAAAGCATTCCTGTAAAAATACCTGCCGGAGTTGAAACAGGAAACCGTATTCAATTAAATGGTCAGGGAGAAGTAGGTCCTGGTGGCGGTTCTCCCGGTGATCTTTATGTTGAAATTGTTGAGACTCCACATGAATACATAATTCGGGAAGAAAATAATCTACATATTTCAATTTCAATTCCTATGACGTCTGCTGCACTTGGCACTAAAGTTTTCATTGATACATTAGATGGAAAACAAGAAATTGAAATTAAAGAGGGCACTCAAAGCGGTTCAGCTGTTTTACTAAGAGGCTTAGGGGTTACAAAACTAAGAGGATCGGGCCGGGGAGATTTAATAGTTCATATACAAGTTTTAACCCCGACGAAGTTGAGTAAGGAGCAAAGTGAATTACTGAAGAAAATTTCTGATATTCGTAACGAGGGTCTAGATAAAGTGAAAATAAACACTAATGAAGACCAAGGTTTCTTTGATAAAGTTAAAAGAGTTTTTAAATAGTGTCTAATTTATTTTTTGTCGATAAAATAAGCACTGAAAATATACAAAATATTGAAAATGAAGAAGCTCATCATGCAATAAAAGTTTTAAGATTATCTGTAGGAGAATTAGTTTATGTATCTGATGGTCACGGAAAATGGATATCAGGACCTATATCGGAGATTAGTAAGAAATCTCTTTCAATAAAAATAGAAAATACAGGTGAAACGCATACAGAAAAGCCGGAATTGGTAGTAATCCAAGCCTTCACTAAGTCAGATAGAAATAAGGAAATGCTTGAGCTGGTTACGGTTTCAGGTGCTGATCGAATCATTCCTTGGAGCTCACAGCGTTCAATTAGCAAGTGGCAATCAGATTCGCGCGAAAAATGGATGATTGCGGTTAAGGAAGCCTGTAAGCAGTCAAAGAGATTAAGATTACCCATAGTTGATAATCAGATGAGTACTGATGAGATTCTTAACGAGATAAAAATAGGATTTGCAATAGTTTTTCATGAATCTGCAAAAGAAAAATTCAGTGAAATATCAATTCCGATGAATTTAGACAGAATATATCTGATAATTGGCCCAGAAGGAGGAATAACAGAGGAGGAGCTTCAACTGTTCTCCACTATAAATGCAACAGTAGTCAGATTGGGTGCTCCTATCCTTCGTTCTGCACATGCTGGTTTTGCGGCTATGTCTGCATTGCAAACTAAAATTGGTAGGTGGTAATAATGGATTGTCTATTTTGTAAAATTGTAATTGAGTCGATTCCGGCTGAAATAGTAAAAAAGTCAGATAGAGTTACTGCTTTTAAAGATATCTCCCCACAAGCACCAATACATGTATTAGTTATTCCCAACCAACATTTTGAAAATATGGCCAAAGTTGCAGAATTTGATTTGACATTGGTGGGTGAAATTTTCGATATGGCATCTAGCGTAGCCAAGGAATTTGGGATTGACAGTTACCGAACCAATATAAATACGGGCGAGAGTGCTGGTCAATCTGTTTTCCACGCTCATTTACACCTACTAGGTGGCCGAACATTCGCTTGGCCACCCGGTTAAATATAGAATTAGATTAATGGAGCCCAAAGTAATCACGGTACCAACCAATTTTCCTATGGTTGCCCTTGTCGGACCAAATGATTCCTACCTTAGAATTATTGAGAAGCAATTTCCTCAACTATCGATCACTTTAAGAGGAAATGAAATATATGTAAAAGGCGACGCCGAAAAAGTAACTTTATTCTCAACACTTATAAATGAGTTGATCTCATTATTGCGTTCAGGTCAAAATTTAAACGTAGACATGGTGAGCAGATCTATCTCTATGTTAACCCAGGATCCATCAGAACACCCTGCTGAAGTCTTATCATTAAATATTCTCAGTAATCGCGGCAAGACAATACGACCTAAAACTTCAAATCAGAAAAAATATGTTGATGCAATTGATTCAAACACAATTACTTTTGGAATTGGTCCAGCTGGTTCCGGAAAAACATATTTAGCAATGGCTAAAGCGATTCAATCACTACAGTCAAAGCAAGTTAATAGAATTATTCTGACCAGGCCGGCAGTTGAGGCCGGTGAAAGATTGGGTTTTCTGCCTGGAACTTTGCACGAAAAGATTGATCCTTATCTCAGGCCACTTTTTGACGCGCTTCACGACATGATTGATCAAGATGCTATCCCTAGATTAATGACCTCAGGAATTATCGAGGTTGCACCACTTGCATATATGCGCGGTAGAACTTTAAATGATGCCTTTATAATTCTTGATGAAGCACAAAATACAACTGCTGAGCAAATGAAAATGTTTTTAACTAGATTAGGCTTTGGATCAAAAATGGTCGTTACCGGCGACATAACTCAAGTAGATTTACCAAATAATTCACAATCTGGATTAAAAATTGTGCCAGACATATTAAAAGAAGTTGAGGATATATCCTTCATTTATCTAACGGCAGAAGATGTTGTTAGAAATAGGCTAGTTAGTGAAATAGTTACAGCTTATGGAAATTGGGATGAGAATATTTCAAAGTCAACATTTCCAATAAGAAGCGGAAAAGGTGATCGCTAATTACTCATTTATGAGTAGCAGATATGAAGATAGAATTGGAGAATAAAACTAATTTTCAATTAGATGAGGCACGCCTCATTTCACTAGCTGATTTTTCTTTGACTAAATTAGGCATACATCCTGATTCAGAGTTAGGAATTAGACTTGTTAACGAAATTGAAATGGAAGAGCTTCACCAGAAGTGGATGAATCTTTCAGGTGCAACAGATGTAATATCTTTTCCGATGGATGAGATCAAGCCAGGCAGCGCTTCAAATGGTCCTGGAATTATTGGGGACATAGTTTTGTGTCCAGAGTTTGCAGCAAAAAATGGGAAACAATCTACTGACCTAGAAATTGAACTACTGACGGTTCATGGCGTGCTTCATCTACTCGGATTTGATCATGAAGAGAAAGAAGATGAATTAGTTATGTTCAAAATTCAGGAAGATTTCCTTAATCAATGGAGAGCACTTAAATGAGTATTGGTACTCTGCTACTAATTATTTTTCTTCTTCTTGTTGCTGGATTTTTGGCAGGAAGTGAATCATCACTGACATCTCTTTCTCGCCTACTTATTGAAGAAATAGTTGAATCTAAGCCAAAGTATAAAAAACGCTTTGAAAACTTTGTTGAAAATCCTGCAAGATTTTTAAATGTAATTCTTTTAGTAAGAAAAACCTGTGAACTAACCGCTACCGCTTTGGTCGCAACCTTTTTTGTTGAACAAAACTCTAATAAGGCACTTGCATTATTTGGTGCCATTTCCTTAATGGTTGCGATTTCGTATGTCGTTGTGGGAGTTGGACCACGGACATTGGGTAAACAACATGCAATTAAGTGGGCGCGCCCGGCAATTACATCAGCTGTCTTATTATCGAAATTATTAGGTCCACTGACAACACTTTTAATAGGTATTGGAAATGCCATTACCCCTGGCAAAGGATTTAAATCTGGTCCCTTTTCAACAGAAGCTGAATTTAGAGACATGGTAGATCAAGCAAGTGAGAGTGGATTTGTTGAGGAATCAGAACGCGAAATGATTCATTCAGTCTTCGATCTTGGTGAAACTTTAGTACGAGAATTAATGGTACCCAGAACAGAAATGGTCTGGATAGAGGCAGATAAAACCGTTCGACAAGGACTATCGTTAGCGCTTCGCTCAGGGTTCACGCGCATTCCAGTCATAGCAGATAACTTAGACAATGTTGTAGGTATCGCTTATGTTAAGGATTTGGCTAAGAGGGTTCATGATAATCCCAACTCGGAATTGAGCGAGAAAGTTGAGGAACACCTACGCAAAGCAACATTTGTCCCTGAGAATCAAACCGCTGATGACTTGCTTAAACAAATGCAACGCGACCAGATACACATGGCAATAGTTGTTGATGAATATGGCGGAACTGCAGGAATTATTACAATTGAAGATATTTTAGAAGAGATAGTTGGCGAAATATCTGATGAATACGACGATAACGAAACAGAAGAAATAGAATGGCTGGACGAAAATAAAGCGAGAATTTCGGCTCGACTTCACGTTGAAGATTTTGCCGAGCAATTTGAGACTAAATTTACCGAAGACGAAGTCGAAGATGTTGATTCAATTGGTGGACTCATTGCAAAGCATTTAGGTCGCGTACCAATACCTGGCAGCACAATAATTGTTCCAGGCTGGAAACTAACAGCAGAAAGGCCGTCAGGCAGGAGGCATCGAATTGCCACTGTATTGGCAGAGAAAATTGCAGAATCAGGAAAGATAACTGATCAGTTGTAAGATGACCTAATGCGTATTGTTAGGTTCTCAGCTCCATCAGAATTAGGTTTTGGTACTGATCCACTCTTTGGCATACTAAATGATAAAGATGTAATTTTACTGTTACGAGGGGATCCAATATACGCAGGAATAGTCCCACAAGATAAGACAGTTAAATTATCTGAAGTAAAATTATTAGCACCGGTTATCCCTAGGAGTAAAGTTGTTTGTATAGGGAAAAATTATGCAGACCATGCTGCTGAAATGGATTCTGAAGTCCCAACTGAACCAATAATATTTATTAAACCAAATACTGCAGTAACTGGCCCAAATGAAACAATAATGTGGCCAAAAATGAGCGAACGTGTGGACCATGAAGCAGAACTAGCGATTGTCATAAGTAGAATTTGTAAAGAAGTTCCTGCGGAAAAAGTAACCGATGTTATTTTTGGTTATACATTAGCCAATGATGTGACTGCACGGGACTTGCAGAAAAAAGATGGCCAATGGACCAGAGCTAAAGGTTTTGACACTTTTTGCCCACTGGGTCCATGGATCGAAACAGAATTTATTCCAGGTGATCAGAAAATAAGTGCTACATTAAATGGAGAAATTAAACAGTCATCTATGCTTTCTGAAATGATATTTAAAGTGCCAAAGATTATTGAATTCGTTACAAATGTGATGACTTTATTACCTGGTGATGTTATTTTGACAGGCACACCTGCGGGAATAGGACCAATGCCAGCTGGATCAACAATATCAATTTCTATTGATGGCTTAGGTACTTTAACAAATAAGGTTTCATCTCGTGCCAACTAATTCTCAAGTTCGCGTGAGATTCGCACCTTCACCCACTGGCGATCTACATGTCGGCAATATTAGAACTGCATTGTTTGATTGGGCTTACGCTAGACATACCGGTGGAAAATTAATATTTAGAATCGAAGATACAGATACTGAAAGAGTTACCGACCAATTTATTCAAGCTGCAATTGAAACACTTAAATGGCTTGGGCTCAATTGGGATGAAGGTCCTGAGGTAGGTGGAGATTTAGGTCCTTACCTACAATCGCAAAGATTAGATATATATGCTGAATGGGCGCAAAAATTTATTAATCAAGGTGATGCTTACTATTGTTACTGTAGTTCAGAGGAGCTAGAAGCTCGTCGGCAGGAGCAGATGAAAAATAATAAAGCTCCTGGTTATGATGGAAAATGCCGAGAGTTGAGTGATGAGCAGGTCAGTAGGTATAAAAGTCAGGGCCGTAAAGCAGTTGTACGAATGCGAATGCCAAAGGGCGAAACTACTTTTGTAGATTTAATTCGTGGTGAAGTTAAGTTTGAGCATCAATTTGTTCCAGACTTTGTATTGGCACGTGCAGACGGTTCACCTTTATACACTTTAGCTGTCGCCGTGGATGATATATTAATGAAAATTACACATGTTTTGAGAGGCGAGGACTTACTCTCATCTACACCAAGACAAATTCGAGTTTATCAAGCGATGGGTGTTGATCCTAAAGATTATCCTTTGTTTGCCCACCTTCCATTTGTTATGGGGCAAGACAACGCAAAATTATCAAAACGCAATGGGGAAGTTTCGATTGCTTGGTATCGAGAGCAAGGTTTCCTGCCAGAGGCAATTTGTAACTACCTGGCATTACTAGGGTGGTCCCCAGGAGATGATAAAGAGAATATAACCATGCAAGAACTTGTTGCATTATTCACAATAGAGAGAGTTAACAGTAGTCCAGCAAGGTTTGACATGAAAAAACTTGAGGCAATTAATGGCGATAAGATTCGAGCGCTAGATATTGATAAGTTTTTAGAATTGTCTATTCCATTTCTTATAAAGAGTCAGGTAGTTTCTGGATCTCCTGAAGAAATAAAGGTTGTTAAATCTGCCTTACCAATAATCCAGGAGCGCATTGTGAAATTAACTGAAATTCCTCAAATGCTCAACTTCTTATTTGTGAAGAATTTCTCTGTCGATCCTGAAGAATTACCTAAGTTATTTGATGATTCATCGCAAAAAGTTTTATCTACAGCCCTTGCCAAAATTGAAAATTTAACTGATTGGACTCACCAAAAAATCGAGGAGGTGCTTCGTATAGCCTTAATCGAGGAGTTAGGACTAAAACCTCGTATTGCCTTCAGCGCAATTCGAATAGCGGTCACTGGATCTCATATTTCACCTCCACTTTTTGAGTCACTAGAGTTATTAGGGAAAGAGCGTTCAATTGCGCGAATAAAGGCGGTAATTTCCAAATAAATTTAACGCAAGGTATTCTTTTACTGCTCAAAATTAAATATTGGGGTATGGGGTAATTGGTAGCCCTGCTGATTCTGGTTCAGCCTGTCTAGGTTCGAGTCCTGGTACCCCAGCGACTCTAGTTTTACCGTACGGCTCCGTCGTCTAGTGGCCTAGGACTCTGGCTTCTCAAGCCAGCTACGGGGGTTCGAATCCCCTCGGAGCTACATTAGTTTTTACTTTTGATTTTTTGCTAAGTGTTCACTTAATCGGGCAGCGGTTGCAACCACCGCGGCAGCATGAATTCTTCCGGGTTGTCTACTTAACCGTTCCATCGGCCCACTAATACTCACTGCAGCAATCACCTTATTATTTGGCCCTCGAACCGGTGCTGATACCGATGCAACGCCTGCCTCTCTTTCACCAACTGATTGTGCCCAGCCGCGTCTACGGACTGCAGCTAAATTTGCTGCCGTGAATTTAGCATTTACTAGACCGCGATGAAGTTTCTCTGGATCCTCCCAAGCAAGAAGTATTTGAGCTGCAGAACCTGCCTGCATAGTTAGGACCGTGCCAACTGGAACTGAGTCTCTCAACCCAGTTAATCTCTCTGCAGTTGCAACACATATTCTGCGATCGCCTTGTCTTCGATAAAGTTGCGCACTCTCACTTGTTGCATCTCTAAGTGCCGTTAGTGAGGGGGCAGCAATTGCTAATAATTTGTCTTCACCAGCAGCTGCAGCAAGTTCAGAGGAACGGGCTCCTAAAATAAATCTACCTGAGAAATCTCGTGATACAAGTCGATGAAACTCAAGGGCAACTGCCAATCTATGTGCTGTCGGACGTGCGATTCCAGTTGTTGAGACAAGTTCGCTAAGTGATTGTGGCCCTGCCTCTAATGCAGCAAGTATTTTTACCGCTTTGTCTAGGACGCCGACTCCGCTATTCTTTCTGTCCATACTCTGATAATGCCATCTCAATAAATGAGAAGCAAATTCAGGTAGGTGTCGAAAGGATTGAGTCGCAATGGGCAAGACATTGGCGGAAAAGATTTGGGCGGAGCATGTAGTTAGCTCTACCGCCGGTGAGCCAGATTTACTTTACATTGATCTGCACCTAATTCACGAGGTAACAAGCCCACAAGCATTTGATGGCTTACGTTTAGCTAATCGCAAAGTTAGAAGACCAGACTTAACGATTGCAACTGAAGATCATAATGTTCCTACTTTAAATATTGATAAGCCAATTGCCGATCCCGTTTCCAAATTACAGGTAGATACCTTGCGGAAAAATTGCGCTGAGTTTGGCGTTCGAATTCACTCACTAGGTGATGTAGAACAAGGAATTGTGCATGTAGTTGGACCTCAATTAGGTATCACTCAACCAGGTATGACAATTGTCTGCGGTGATTCGCATACATCAACACATGGCGCATTTGGTGCTCTAGCCTTTGGAATTGGGACTAGCGAGGTTGAGCATGTGCTCGCAACTCAGACCTTGCCATTAATTAGGCCAAAAACAATGGCGATCAATGTCGATGGAACTTTGAAGCCGGGGGTAACAAGTAAAGACATTATTTTGGCCGTTATTGCAAAAATTGGTACTGGTGGCGGCCAGGGTTATGTACTTGAATATCGTGGCAGTGCCATAAGAGCATTATCGATGGAGGCTCGAATGACAATATGTAATATGTCTATCGAAGCTGGTGCCAGGGCTGGGTTGATAGCGCCCGATCAAACTACCTTTGATTTTGTAAAAGGAAAACCGCATGCCCCAGGTGGAGATGATTGGGAGGCAGCATTGGCTTATTGGAAAACTTTAGTAACAGATACTGATGCCACCTTTGATAAAGAAATTTATTTAAATGCCGATGATTTGGCACCATTTGTAACTTGGGGAACAAACCCAGGTCAAGGATTACCACTTAGCGAATCTGTGCCAAATCCTGCTGATTTCACCAACCCTGAGGATAGAGGTGCCGCAGAGCGCGCCCTTGAGTATATGGATTTAAAACCTGGTACACCACTTAAATCGATTAAGGTAGACACAGTGTTTCTAGGCTCCTGCACAAATGGCAGAATTGAAGATTTAAGATCTGCTGCTGAAGTAATTAAGGGCAAAAAGATTGCTAATTCTCTTCGGTTATTAGTTGTTCCTGGGTCAGCTAGAGTTAGATTACAAGCTGAAGCTGAAGGCTTAGATAAGGTATTTCTAGATGCTGGAGCAGAATGGCGCAGTGCTGGGTGTTCCATGTGTTTAGGCATGAATCCAGATCAGTTAAAGCCAGGCGAGCGCGCAGCTTCAACAAGTAATCGAAATTTCGAAGGCAGACAAGGAAAGGGTGGGCGTACGCATCTGGTCAGTCCATTAGTAGCCGCAGCTACAGCATTAAAGGGCACTCTCTCTTCTCCAGCGGACTTATAAATGGATAAATTTATTAAGCACACTGGTACTGCTGTACCACTTCGTCGCAGCAATGTCGATACTGATCAAATTATTCCTGCGGTTTATCTAAAGCGTATTACTAAAAGTGGTTTTGAGGATGGGCTATTTGCAGCTTGGCGTAATGATCCCGAATTTGAATTAAATCAACCGCAGTATAAATCGGCAACCATTTTAGTTGCTGGCCCAGATTTTGGCACCGGATCCTCTCGAGAGCACGCTGTTTGGGCATTACAAAATTACGGTTTCAAAGTTGTACTCTCTAGTAGATTTGCTGATATTTTTCGCGGTAATTCGCAAAAGGCTGGCTTATTGACGGTTATTTTACCCCAAGATGAGATTGAAAAGATCTGGCTAGAGATTGAAAGTAAGCCAGATACCTCTATCACGGTAGATCTAGATAAGAAAACTGTTTCCTACGCGCAGACAACTATTGCATTTGCGATTGATGACTACACCAGATGGCGCCTTATGGAAGGGTTAGATGACATTGGTCTAACATTTACCAAAATTGATCAGGTTTCAAAATTTGAAGAAAATAGAGCTAGTTTTAAGCCTAAAACACTGCCAATTCGCTAAACGAAAACTCTAAAGTAATAATTTAGAGTTTCTATAAATCTTCAAAAAACCTTGATTTTAAATAGGAATTTGATCGCGACACACCGATTTAATTAATCAATCTATTTCTCTTCACCCCATAGATTAACCCTCAGTTAAGCAAAAGCTTAATGTTTACGCGTAAATAAGGGGATTAAATGAACAAGGCACAGTTCATCGCCTATCTTGCTCCACAGTTTGGTGACAGCAAGAAAGAGGCTGCACGCGCTGTAGAGGTAATTTTTGATGCGGTTGTTCGCAATATCTCAAAGGGCGAAGATGTAATGATCAATGATTTTGGTAAGTTCAAAAAAGTTGATCGACCAGCTCGTAAAGGTCGTAATCCATTCACTGGAGAGACGATTCAAATTAAAGCCAGCAAGAAAGTTCGCTTCTTACCTGCAAAGGGATTAAAGGAAGTAATTTCTGGCGCTCGCAAGCTAGGTGCTGCTCCAACTCCACCAGCAAAGGCTGCTCCTGCCAAGGCTGCTAAGAAAGCTTCAAAGGCCAAGAAAGCAGTTCGTAAAGTTGCAAAGAAGGCAAAGCGTCGTCGCTAATTTCTGAGAAGTAAATTAAAACGGGATCTCGCGCATGAGATCCCGTTTTTTACGCTCATTTATCGGCATTATTAGAATTGGCCGTAGAATTAAGCGGTGTCCACCGAGTTGAAAATTTCTTACGCACCACCCAGCGGTAAGCCACTAGGGACCACAAATTGGTTCAAATTTGGCGCAACTGTGATCCGACCAATACTTAAATTACTGGCTAAACGGAATTGGCAAGGTGCTGAAAATCTACCTAAGTCCGGTGGGGCGATTGTTGTGTGTAACCATATTTCCTATATCGATCCACTAATTTTCACGCACTTCTTATATGACAATGGTCGAGCACCTAGATATCTTGGGAAAGCTTCCTTATTCAAACTTCCAATTGTTGGCAGAGTTTTACTTGGTGCTGGACAAATTCCGGTAGAGCGGGAAACTTCAGAGGCATCTAATGCGTTGCAGCATGCAATAGCTTTTTTGAAATCTGGACACCTACTTGGAGTTTATCCAGAGGGAACATTAACTCGAGACCAGAATTATTGGCCGATGAAAGCAAAAACGGGAATTGCCCGATTAGCAATTTTGACTAAAGTACCAGTAATTCCCTGCGCTCAATGGGGGGCTCAAGAAATTCTGCCAGCTTATAGTAAGAAAATTAGAATTTTTCCGCGGACGAAAGTAAAAGTGATTGCCGGGCAGCCACTGGACTTTTCAAGGTGGTATGGAAAATACGATGATCCAAATGCACTTGAAGAAGCAACTGCATATGTTATGAGTTCAATTACAAAATTATTAGAGAAATTACGTGGCGAAAAGGCCCCTATTGAAATATTTGATCCTAGGAAATCCCAATTACCAAGAACGGGTAATTATAAAAAGGAAATCAGATGAGAAAAGTTGCGGTATTAGGTTCCGGGGCATGGGGAACGACACTAGGTCAGGTGATGGTTGACTCTGGGCAACAGGTTTTAATCTGGGGTAGGAATAAAAAAGTTGTTAGAGAAATAAATCGAAGACACTCTAATCGTCGCTTCCTCAAAGGCATAGATTTACCTAGGGAGTTAAAGGCAACTACTGATATTAAAGCCGTGCTTGAGTTTGCTGAAGTAATTTTAGTGGCAATTCCTGCTCAAACTTTGCGCGAAAATTTGATGGAATGGAAAGGTTTTTTCCCAACGGATTTACCGGTTATTAGCACACTTAAAGGTATTGAGGTTGATACTCAGTTTAGAATGACCGAGGTAATGCAAGAAGTCTTAGGAATAGAAAAATCAAAATTAGGATTAATCACAGGACCAAATTTGGCAAATGAAATAATTATGCGACAACCAGCAGGAGCTGTAGCGGCATCTGAGAATCAAGAAATTATCGACCTTATTTCCGATATGTTTTCAACCAATTACTTCAGAATCTACCCATCCAAAGATTTAGTTGGTTGTGAATTTGCCGGGGCAGCAAAGAGTGTTATTGCAATTGCGGTTGGAATGGCAGTGGGTATGGGCTATGGCGAGAACACGCAAGGATTAATGATTACTAGAGGATTATCTGAGGTTGCTCGTCTTGGAGAGGCGTATGGTGCTACACCACTTACATTTTTAGGCCTTGCAGGCATTGGCGATCTTGTGGCAAGTGCACAATCTCCACTCTCTAGAAATAGAAGTTTTGGAGAGGTCTTAGGGAAATCAGGATCAATAGTTAAAGCTAGACAGCAGATAGTTAAAACTGTTGAAGGTGTTTACTCAGCTGGTGCAATGCTGGAATTAGCACATCGAGTAGGCGTGGAAGTTCCAATTATTGAGGCTGTCTCGGACGTTGTTGCCGAAACACTTAAGCCAAAAGATGCCTTGGATAGATTAATGAAGGTAAGTATTAAGGCTGAAATTTAATGAGGAAGACTAAAGTAGCCATAATTTGTGGTGGTAGAAGCAGTGAACATGAAATCTCTTGCATATCTGCAAATGGCGTACTACAAGCAATTGATAGAAATCTTTTTGATATAGAGCTTATTGGTATAACAAAGTCTGGTAAATGGCTTCACATACCTAAAGAATCAAATTTTGTTGTTAAAAATGGTGTGCTACCCACAATTTCAGAAAATGGCATTGAAGTGAGTATCACTAGCCAGGGATTAATTGCTGGTGGAAAAAATCTAGCAATAGATGTGGTTTTTCCAGTACTACACGGGCCATATGGTGAAGATGGAACTATTCAAGGCTTGCTAGAGATAATTGGTTTACGGTATGTCGGCTCTGGAGTTTTAGCAAGTGCAGTTTGTATGGATAAGTCATATGCCAAACCAATATTTGCTGCTGCTGGCTTAAAAGTTGCACCAGGAATTGTAGTTACCTCTAATAAATTTGAACTGCCAAGTGAGCTTTCACTCCCATTATTTGTAAAACCAGCAAGAAGTGGTTCTAGCAAGGGAACCTCTAAAGTGAATCGAATAGCAGAACTGGCAGGCGCGGTGGAACACGCACTGAGTTTTGACTCAAAGGTGATAATTGAAAAGGCTGTCGAGGGTAAAGAAATTGAGTGCGCAATTTTAGAGACTGATAAAAAGTTAATAGTTGCTGCGGTCGGTGAAATCTCAATCTCTAAAGATTTTGAATTTTATGATTTCCAAGCAAAGTATATTGATAATTCAATGGAGTTAATTGTGCCCGCTAATTTGCCAGAGGGTGTAGCGGATGAGATTAAGAAAGCTTCTCTGATTGCATTTTCAGCCGCAGGTTGTGAAGGATTAGCAAGGGTTGATTTCTTTTATGCAAATACTGGCGAGGTAATTATTAATGAAATTAATACTATGCCAGGATTTACACCAACATCGGTTTATCCTAAGCTGCTTGAAGAAAGTGGTGTGGATTATAAGCTACTAATAACAAAATTAATTAACACTGCAATGAGTAGATCTGTGAGAATTACTAGATAAAAATGAATGGTGTGCTTGAAAAGTCTGCAGTAAAGCGTGTAATTGCGGCGTTAGAAAATCATAAGATGTCCGGTCAAATAAGAATTTTAGAAGAAACCGCTAAGAGTGCTGCAGAAGCAGCTGCTGGCCTGGGAATTGAAGTTGGACAAATTGCTTCTTCACTTATATTTAAACTCCCTAACCAATTACCACTTTTAATTATCACTTCTGGTAAACACCGAGTTGATACCGACTTAGTAGCAAGTAATTTAGAGGTTGAGAAATTGGAGCGAGTTGATGCAGATTATGTAAAAGAGAAATCTGGTTTTTCAATCGGGGGTGTAGCGCCAATTGGTTGGTTAAATCCGCCAGGATTGATTTTGCTTGACGAGGCTTTAAATAATTATTCAGTTATTTGGGCTGCTGCTGGACATCCTCACGCTGTTTTTCCAACAACATATGATGAATTGAAAAGAGTACTAGGTGCGCAAGCTATGAAAGTAGGTGAATGAATGAAAATAGTTTTTCGCACGGCTGTATATCTTTCTTTATTTTGGAATCTTTTACTTGTTGTTGGTGTTGTAATTGATGCCTCATATGCGCTACCAAGAGCTGCCGGTGGGCAATTTGAAAATTTTCCTACATACATTCGATTAGTTTACGTGTTAGTTAGTGCAATCGTTCTCTATCAATTATATATCTGTGATCGTTTTTATAGAAAATCCATACTTGCAAAAGTTTGGCTATTAAGAGTTTTTTTCTTAACTGGGATATTGAGTGCAATTGTAAATATCATATCTCGATCAGAACTTGAGAGATGGAACTTTATTCCCGCTTTAATAATAGCTTTTTCTTTTCTTAATCAGGTAAATTTGGCTCGGGAGAAACCGCATGGCAAATAGTAAAAAATTAAGAATCTTTGAATGGCTTGGGGTAATAACTGCAATTATCTATTCTTTGCTGGTAGCAGCCAATATTGGAGCTGAGTTTATTGGCTTTACCTTATTGCTGATATCTTCGGCGCTAATAGGTATTTGGGCATACTTGGGCAAGCATAAAGGTATTTTATTTCTGCAATTTTTTTATGCAACTGCAGGTGTAATCGGAATGATTCGCTGGTTTTAAATAAAAAAAGCTACTGTTATTTAAAGTAGCTCTCTTTAAATTAGTGCGTAGTTACAGGACAGGTAAGTGTTCTAGTTATTCCAGAAACACCCTGTACTTTAGCCAACACGGTGCGACCAAAATCTTCCATTGAAGCCGATTCAGCTCGCATAATTACATCGTAAGGACCAGTGACACCCTCTGCAATAGTTACACCAGCAATTGCTGAAACTGCCTTTGCAACACTTGCTGCCTTACCAACTTCTGTTTGAATAAGAATATATGCCTGTACGGACATTTAAAGCCTTTCAATTATCGCCATATGTTCAACGATGAACTTTAGCGTCATTAAAGGGTAGCCTATAGCGAGTTAATTGGGGAGTGCCATTTATGGAGTCAGAGGATGCGCTAATACGCCGGCTTGGTGAGCTATTTAATAGTTCATTCCAAAGCGGAGTAAAGGTCGGCATTGGAGATGATGCAGCCGTGTTCAGCGGGGCAGTCTCTGATTTTATTGCAACAGTAGATATGGCAGTTGAAGGTATACATTTTAAGCGAGATTGGTCTACGCCATTTCAAATAGGAGCAAAGCTGACTACAGCAAGTTTGGCTGATGTCTTTGCAATGGGGGGAGAACCTAATTATTTATTGGTTGCTGCCGGAATTAACCAGAATGAAAATACACAAGTCATTACCGAGGTTGCAGAAGGAATTAGATCAGTCGCTGACAAGTTTAAGGTAGATGTTATTGGAGGTGATTTAAGTAAATCGGAGAAATTAGTTTTAAGTATTACTGCTATAGGCCATATAAACTCAAAACCAATCAAACGCGATGGTGCAAAAGTTGGAGATATTGTCTATGTCTCTGCCCTTCCTGGATTATCTGCAGCCGGACTTGCAATTCTAGATAGGGGTTTAGATCGACCACGATATGTTGTCGAGGCTCATTTAAATCCAAAATTAGTTAGACCTGATGCACTGATCAAAGTTGCATCTGCAATGTGTGATATCAGCGATGGCTTGAGTATTGATGCTGGACATATAGCTAGCGCCTCTGGTGTTTCAATTAATCTTAATAAAGAGTTAATTTCTAAAGCAGATAATTTCAAAGATTTGGCAGAGTTATCAACTGAACTTGGTCAAGATATTTTTGATTGGGTATTAAATGGTGGCGAGGATCATTTCTTTATTGCTACAGTTGATCCGAAGTACCGAAGTAAAGATTTGGGAATTGAGATAGGAATTGTTGAAGCAGGAAAAGGTGAAGTGCGCTTAGATGCAAAAGAATTTGAGATAAAAGGCTACCAGCACTTTTAATTAACGAAGAACTTTTCCAGCTTTCAAGCATGAAGCACAAACATTTTTACGCTTACTTTGGCCATTAACAATAGTACGAATTTTTTGAATATTTGGATTCCATCGACGACGAGTTGCTCGCTTTGAGTGCGAAACATTGTTTCCAAAGCTTGGAGCCTTTCCACATAGATCACAGACTGATGACACCGTATGGCTCCTTAGATTTATCGACTCAAACTTAATGAAGGCGAAAGATTACCTCCTTAGGGCATTAAATGGCTAATCCGGTGGGTAATTACGCGCAACTAGCCATTTGGCATTAGATACTTCCTCTATGGCAACCCTTGCGACTCGCTTACCAAATATCCTCGGTGATCGAACTGCTGCTGTGTTGGAGAAGTCTTTTGGGATAACCACCATCAATGAATTACTTAGACACTATCCACGTAGATATGTAGTTAGAGGTGAATTAACTGATATTTCAAAATTACTAGTTGATGAAGATGTGACAATCTTGGCGGAGATTGAAGCAGTTAAGTTAAGAAGGGCAAATGGCAAAAGTATTCTAGAGGTTGTCGTTACAGATGGGAGTGCAAAACTTTCCCTGACCTTCTTTAATCAAGCCTGGCGTGAAAAAGATTTAAAAACCGGTCGAGTTGGATTGTTTGCCGGTAAGGTCGGGATTTTTAATGGCAAAAGGCAACTTTCTCATCCTGATTTTCAACTTATTCCAGATGGTGAAAATGTAGATGAGGCCATTGCTGAATTTGCAGGCAAGTTCCTGCCGGTCTATCCAGCAACATCAAAATTGCCATCATGGAAAGTTTTGCAGTGTGTGAAATTGGCGTTGGATTCATTGGAAGATATTCCAGATTACCTACCGGAAGAAATTACCAAGCAGCATAACTACCCAAATTTAAAAACTGCATTTGAGGAAATCCACCAACCTTCAGATTTGGAATCTGCCGAGAATGCCCGCCAAAGATTAACCTTTGATGAAGCGCTTTTACTTCAAATTCTGCTTGGTCAAAGGCGGCTTGAGATAGAGGGTTTAAGTACTAGATCTCGAACGCCCAATTCACCATTTTTAGTTGCAGAGTTTGAAAAGAATTTACCATTCAGTTACACAAAAGGTCAGATTGAGGTTAATAAACAAATAGAACAAGATCTTTCGCGAAAGTTTCCCATGCACCGATTACTACAGGGTGAAGTTGGCTCTGGAAAAACAGTTGTTGCATTGAGAGCGATGTTAAGTGTGGTTGATTCGGGTGGACAGGCAGTACTTCTTGCACCAACTGAAGTTTTAGCTCAACAACACTTCCGAACAATTAATAAAATTCTTGGAGATTTGGCCATTTTTGGCTCATTAGGATCAAATGAGATTGGTATGCAAGTTGAGTTGCTTACTGGCTCACTTCCTACTTCAAAGAAGAAGGAAATTCACACTAGGTTAGCGAATGGTGAAATTGGAATAGTGATTGGAACTCATGCGCTGATATCAGAGGGTGTGACATTTTCTGACTTAGGACTAGTGGTCGTTGATGAACAACATCGCTTTGGTGTGGAGCAAAGAGATGCGTTAAAGGTAAAAGCTAA
Organism: Candidatus Nanopelagicus sp.; assembly: GCA_046095545.1. Lineage (GTDB taxonomy): Bacteria > Actinomycetota > Actinomycetes > Nanopelagicales > Nanopelagicaceae > Nanopelagicus. The sequence goes on along the minus strand of JBJTJQ010000035.1, from coordinate 21,545 downwards.
ATACCCACCTCATTTACTTGTAATGACCGCAACGCCAATTCCGCGAACAGTAGCTATGACAGTTTTTGGTGATTTAGATATTTCTACTCTCAGAGAATTGCCATCAGGAAGAGTCCCAATTAACACCCACGTTGTATCCGTTCTGGAAAAACCACATTTTCTAGCAAGAGCTTGGCAACGCGTAAGAGAAGAGGTAGCCAAAGGGCATCAGGTATACGTTGTTGCACCCCGTATTAGTAATCCAAACAAAAAATTAAGCGAACGTGAAATCGCTGCAGCTAGGTTGTTGGGAGAGGAGTATTTAGATAATGAACATATGGTTGCAGTTGAGGAGCTAGCACCAGAGCTTGCTACAGGTGATTTAAAGGGATTAAAAATTGCCGTATTGCATGGCCGGCAACCTAGTGATCTAAAAGAGCAAACCATGGCGGCTTTTTCACAAGGTCAAATCGATGTGCTAATTGCGACAACAGTTATCGAGGTAGGTGTGGATGTGCCAAATGCTTCAATGATGGTGATTATGGATGCAGATAGATTTGGCGTATCTCAACTTCATCAATTGCGAGGGCGGGTTGGCAGAGGAAAAGTTCCAGGCTTATGCCTTTTGGTTTCAAATGCATCCGAGGAGTCTCAAAGTATGCAGCGACTTAATGCCGTTGCTTCCACCTTAGATGGATTTGAACTTGCTCGAATTGATTTAGAGCAACGCAAAGAGGGTGATGTTTTGGGTAAGTCTCAATCGGGTGGAAAATCACACCTTAGACTTTTACGCGTACTAAGGGATGAGGAATTAATTGATAGGGCTAAAGAGATGGCCAATAAAATCTTATCAATTGATCCTAAGCTAAATAAGCTTCCTGAGCTTAGAGATGAAATTGAAAAATTGAGAATTGATGAGGCTGCAAGATTTATGGACAAATCATGAGTATGCGAATAATTTCTGGATTTGGAAAGAGCAGAAAGCTGTTTTCTCCACCTTCAATTACTAGACCAACTTCAGATCGCGCTCGCGAAGGTCTGTTCTCATCATTAATTTCTACTTTTAGCTCGATAGAAGGATTGCACTTTCTAGATTTATTTGCAGGATCTGGAGCAGTTGGCGTTGAAGCACTTTCTAGAGGGGCAGCATTAGTAGAAGCTGTCGAAAGTAACCCAATAAGTGCCAAGGTATGCGAACAAAATTTTGCATTACTTAATGGGGTAAGTGGTATCGGTAGATATAGAGTTTATAACAAAACTACTTTTGAATATTTAAATCACTTAGCCAATACCTCATTTGAAATAATCTTTATAGATCCTCCTTATGATGTTGCGAATACAGAAATTGAAAAGATTTTAAAGAAGATCCTAACTCTAAATTTATTAAATAGAAATGGAGTGATAGCTATTGAGCGCGATGGAAAAACTAAAAATTTTATATGGCCGCAAGGATTATCGGAGGTGAAGGTTCGATCATATGGAGCAGGAAGTATTCATTACGGCGTGATATCTGAGCCTAATATGAAAAAAAATGGCTAACTTGACAATTAATTGCTAGCGTTTTGCCTATGAGAAGAGTCGTGTGTCCAGGATCTTTCGACCCAATAACTAATGGCCACTTGGATATTATCGCAAGAGCCTGTTTTTTGTTTGACGAAGTTGTTATTGCAGTTTTGGTGAATCAAACAAAGAGTTCATTGTTTACTGTTGATGAGCGTATTGAAATGATCAAAGATGTAACTAGTAGATATAAAAATGTAAAAGTTGATTCTTGGACCGGACTATTAGTCGATTACTGTAGAGCGAACAAGATACCAACAATCGTTAAAGGATTAAGAGCAGTAAGCGATTTTGATTATGAACTCCAAATGAGCCAAGTCAACCTACAACTTCAAGGTGTTGAAACATTATTCATGTCTACTGCACCTTCGCACTCATTTTTGTCTTCATCACTCGTCAAGGAAATCGCAAGTTATGGCGGAGATGTATCGGCATATATGCCGGCTGCCATTGTCGATAAGTTAAGATCTAGACTTGAGCGAAAGGGCTAAAATGGATGTAGTTGAGAATATTGAAGCTGCGATTGCAATTGTTGAAGAAGCAAGATCTGTACCATTATCGGCTTCATGTGTTATTAATAGAAGTGAAATGTTAAAACTATTAGATAAAATAAAAGCGTCATTTCCAAACGACTTGGCAAAAGCTATTTCAATTCAACGTGAAAAAGATTCAATTTTGGAGCAGGCCCATCTTCAATCTGATGCAGTGATTCAGCAAGCGCGAGATGAGGTTTCTCGCATGGTTGAACAAACGACTATTGTTTCGTCAGCACGCAAAGAGGCGGCAAGAATTCTGTCCGATGCAAAGGCAGATAGTGATCGAAATCGAGAAGAAATTGAAGAGTACATTGATTCGCGATTAGCAAATCTTGAAGTAATTTTAAATAAGACTTTAGATGTAATTAGCAAGGGTAGAGATCAACTAAATGGTGTTGAGACTAAGCATGTTCTATCTAAATTAAAGTAAACTAAATGGCAAGATCTGTTTTTGTTTTCAATACTCATGATTTACCTCATCGTGCTGGTGAAATGCGCGAATATGAACTTGATATAGAAATTTCTGATCCATTAGGTATTGATTTATTATCGGTAAAACCCGGTGAAATAATTGAGATCGATCTAAGAATTCAGTCTGTAGAAGAGGGCGTACTTGCAACTGCCCGAGTCGTCGCCACTGCATCAGGCGAATGTATACGCTGTCTGAAGCCGATTACTTGGCCAATCGATGAAAACTTTACAGAGCTTTACTATTATCAATCACGAGTAACTAAGACTAACGCTAAAAAAGGTTCAAAATCTAAATTAACAGATGAAGAGGATATTGATCTAGAAGCTGATGACTTGAGTTTTATGATTGGCGATGAGATTGATCTTGAACCGGCAATTAGAGATGCAATTATTCTTAATATGGAGGTTAATCCACTTTGCTCAGAGGATTGCCCAGGTATAGATGCCAAGCAAGGTGAAAATTGGTCATACGTGCCGGCCGATCAAGCACAGGTATCTGATGATCCAAGATGGTCAGCATTAAAGAATTTCCCGCTTAAAAACTAATCGTTTTTACAAGTTAGAGTTTTTCGTAGATAATTCTCACCGTGCGCTAGTAAAGCGTAAAAAGTAAGGAGTAAAGATCATGCCAGTTCCAAAAAGAAAAATGTCGCGAGCACGTACTCGCTCTCGTCGAAGCATGTGGAAGACAACTCCTGCACACCTTGCAACCTGCCAGCAATGTCAACAACCTAAATTACAACACGTGGCTTGTCCAACTTGTGGAACTTATAACCGTCGACAGGTTCTAGAGGTTTAAACTGTACTCTGGCCTAACCGAACAACTCGGGATATCGGTTAAGGATGAGTTGCTCGAACTTGCATTAACGCATCGCTCTTATTCTTATGAAGCAGGCGGAATTCCAAATAATGAGCGACTTGAATTTTTAGGTGACTCAGTTCTTGGATTAATAGTCACGGATGAACTTTATAAATTATTTCCAAATTTGGATGAAAGTAGATTAAGTCCACTTAGGTCAGGCGTAGTTAATATGAAAGCACTGGCTCAGATTGCCCGTGAAATCGATCTTGGTTCTTATTTGAAAATAGGCAAAGGTGAAGAGGCAACTAATGGACGTGAGAAAAATTCAATCTTGGCCGATTCCTTCGAGGCGTTAGTAGGAGCAATTTATTTAGAACATGGATATGTTAGAAGCGCTGAAGTTATTTCAAAGTGGATTAATCCAGCCATCATTGCTGCAACCTCCCAAGGCTCGACATTGGATAGTAAAACGGCACTACAAGAGTTGTCTGCGTTATTGAACCTTACATCGCCTGAGTACGAGATAAGTGAATCTGGTCCAGATCATGATAAGAGTTTTATGGCTTGCGTACTGTTAGGTAGTGAGAAGTTTCCAGTTGGAATGGGAAAAAGTAAACGAGAAGCTGAACAAGCAGCAGCAAAAATTGCTTATGAAATCTTGGTTGAACGAGATAAAAAGTAAGTAAGCATGCCAGAATTACCTGAAGTAGAGACTGTACGTGCAGGTTTAGAAAAGTATATTGTTGGGCAGCAGATTAGAAATGCAGAAACTTTTCATCCAAGAGCGCTCAAACCAAGTTCTCTATTACCGCTCTCTGCTGTAAATGGTGCCAAAATAAACTCCATTCGAAGGCGAGGGAAATTTCTTTGGTTAGAACTTGATAGAGAGTTTGTATTGGTTGCCCACTTGGGAATGAGCGGGCAATTACTGGTGCAAAAAAGTCATGTAAAAGATCACCCCCACCTCAGAGCTAGAATCTCGTTGAGTGGCCTAATCAAGAACTATGCCAATGAGGTTAGGTTTATCGATCAACGGACCTTTGGCTGGCTATCTGTGGAGCAGGTTTTCGAAGGAATTCCAACCTCGGTTTTAAAGATTTCAAAAGACCCATTTGAATCAGAGTTTGACTTAAGACAGGTAGTTTCGAATATTAATCGAAGAAAAACTGCTATCAAACCTGCCATTTTAAATCAAAATATTATTAGTGGAATTGGCAACATATATGCAGATGAAGCATTATGGCGAGCAAAAATACATCCTGAGATTATTTGTGAAGATCTAAATGAAAATGAAATCAAAAAGGTAATTAAATCAGCTATTTCAATAATGAAGTCATCGATTAAAGCAGGTGGCACTTCTTTTGATGAGGCGTATAAAAATGTAAATGGTGAAAGTGGATACTTTTCCCGTTCCCTAAAGGTTTATGGAAGAGAAGGCGAACCTTGCCCTCGGTGCCGATCAAAGATTCGCCGGATAGCCTTTACAAACAGATCTTCCCATTTTTGCCCGCGTTGCCAGCGTTAGGTACCAAGTTTTCGATCACTTTTTAGATAGGTTTGCGCTATGCGCTGTGGGTGGATCGTCCTATGTATTTAAAGAGTATGAATTTGAAGGGCTTTAAGTCCTTTGCCTCTTCAACTACTTTAAATTTTGAACAGGGAATTACTTGTGTTGTAGGTCCAAATGGGTCCGGTAAATCAAATGTGGTTGATGCGCTCTCTTGGGTAATGGGTGAGCAAGGGGCAAAATCACTGCGCGGTGGGAAGATGGAAGATGTAATCTTCGCTGGCACCTCAGGTAGAGCACCTCTTGGTAGAGCAGAGGTTTCGGTAACTATCGACAATACTGATGGCGTATTACCAATTGACTTTACTGAGGTAACAATTACGCGAGTTCTATTTAGAAATGGTGCCTCTGAATATTTATTAAATGGTGAAACAACTCGACTTTTAGATATCCAAGAACTACTTAGTGATAGCGGTATTGGTAGGGAGATGCATGTAATAGTTGGGCAAGGCCAATTAGATGCAATTTTGTTAGCAAATCCAGAAGAACGCAGAGCATTTATTGAAGAAGCAGCTGGCGTTCTAAAACATCGAAAGCGTAAAGAAAAAGCAATTCGAAAACTTGATTCAATGCAAACAAACTTAGCTCGTATTCAAGACTTAACGGTGGAGTTGAGAAGACAACTAAAGCCACTTGGAAAACAAGCAGAGGTGGCTCGCAAAGCCTCGATAATCCAATCTGATGTGAGGGATGCAAAATTACGCTTGATGGCAGATGACATGCTGCGCATGCGCAATGAAATGGAGCTAGAAGTCGCTGATGAAAATGTGTTACGGCAACGCAAAGAACAGGTTGAGAGTGAATTAAATTCTGCAAGAAGTCGTGAAATAGATTTGGATACTATTGCTACTAGTGAAAACCCTCAATTAATCGCCGCTCAAGAAAACTTTTATCGTCTTACTGCTCAGCGAGAGCAAATTCGTGCAGTACAAAACCTATCATCTGAACGCGCAAGATTTCTCTCTGAAGAAGCTGAAGAAGCCAAAGCATCTGGTCGTGATCCAGTTTTATTAGAACAAGAAGCTCAACAGTTACGAAATGAAGAAAAAGAGTTGGCTAATAAAGTTAAAAAATCTCAAGAGCAACTTGATAATGACTCTAATTTATTAAAAGCAATTGAAGAAAAGTTAGCGCTTGAAGAAAGTCGAGTATCAGCTGCCCTCCGTGCTATTGCAGATCAACGTGAGGGAACTGCTCGACAGGAAGGTCATATAAATGGATTACGCTCTCGAATAGATGCGACTTCAGGTGAGGTTAATCGATTAACTGAGGCTAGAAATTCTGTCGAACAAAGACTAAAAGGCTATCGGGAAAATTTTGCAACGACTGAAACCCAGATATCATCACTAGCGGCTTCTGAGCCTGGCCTTGATGGTTTATTTGAAAAGTTAAAAATTGAAATGAAGCATTGTGAAAAAGAACTAAAGGTGCTTACAGAAAAACTTCAATCTACTGAGAAATTGCGAGCCGGATCGCTAGGTAGATTATCTGCATTTAAAGAAATTACTGAACTAGTCAAATCTTCAGAAAATGCTAGCTTGATATCTAATATAGATGATTTGACCTCAAAATGTGAAGTTGAAGTAAATAAGGTCTCTATTGATTGTGATCGAATCCGGTTTGAACTTACCAGCGCAAATGATGTTTTTAATAAGGTAAGCAGTGAGTATGAGTCTGTACTTTCTAAGTTAAATGAGTCTGACGCAGCTATGACAGGGCTCGCTGAGCAGCTTGCTATCTCAGGCCAGAATGTAAAGAATTCTGTTGATGAATTTGATAGATTAAATTTAGCACTGCAATCAGCGATTAATCAGCGCAATTCCGACGAAAGAGACTTAGCTGCAGCCTTGGCGCAGTTTGAATCACATCAAACTCCAGTTGAACCTGATCTAACAAACTTAGAGGATCTAAGATCTCAAGTTTCAAGTGCAAGATCAAAGGAGGTGGAGTCTCGATTAAATTTAAGGACTATAGAAGAGCGTAAGGATGCACTATCACAGCGGGCTGAGGCATTAGAGAATCAAGCAACTACTGAGCGTGAATCTGCATCTCGATCAATTTCTCGCCGTGAAAATAGGGCACAAGCTGCGATAACAGCACAGGAGATTGCAGACACAGCTTATGAGGCATTGATTCAAATTGAGTCCTCTATTTCGCGGGCAGGTTCTGAAAGAGAAAGATTGGAAACTTCAAGAACCTCTCGAGAGGGCGAAATATTAAGTTTAAGGACAATCGGTCGTGAGCTCTCGATTGAGTTAGAGAAATTAACCTCAAGTGTGCATAAAGACGAAATCGCTCGGGCTGAGCAACGACTTAGAATCGAACAATTAGAGACAAAAGCAGTTGAGGAACTTGGAATAGATGTTCACACACTTGTAAATGAGTATGGCCCAAGTAATGACGTTCCAACATTTTACGAGAATGAGCAGGGCGAATTTGTGCCTGGAGATTTGATTCCGTATCGGCGAGACCAACAAGAAAAGCGCCTTTCCCAGGCGGAGAAATCGCTAACATTATTAGGAAAGATTAATCCGTTGGCATTAGAAGAGTATTCATCTTTAGAAGAGCGCTTACGTTACCTTGCTGAACAATTAGAAGATTTAAAAAAGACTAAAAAAGATTTATTAGACATAATTAAAGAGGTTGATGATCGTGTTCAGCAGATATTTACAGAAGCTTATGAAGATACCGCAAGAGAGTTCGAACTTGTTTTCGCTAGATTATTCCCAGGTGGCGATGGAAAATTAATTCTTACAAACCCATCTGACATGCTGACCTCAGGTGTTGATGTTGAGGCTAGACCACCCGGTAAAAGAGTGAAGAGATTATCTCTACTATCAGGGGGTGAAAGATCATTGGTAGCAGTTGCACTTCTAATTGCAATATTTAAAGCCAGACCTTCACCTTTTTATGTTATGGATGAGGTAGAAGCAGCTCTTGATGATACAAACTTAGGTAGGTTACTTGGTGTGTTTGAAGAGTTAAGAGAGAAATCTCAGTTAATCATTATTACGCACCAGAAAAGAACAATGGAGATTGCAGACGCCCTTTACGGTGTAACCATGCGTGGAGATGGGGTTAGTGAAGTAATTTCGCAGCGTATTCGTGAAGTCGACGCAGTATCTTAGATTCTAAATGAGCTTATTTAAAAAGCTTTTCACTGCACTTAAATCAAATTCAATCTCACAGAAAGATTGGGATGAAATACGAGCACAACTTATTTCTTCGGATTTGGGACCAAAACTAGTTGATCAACTAATTCTAAAGTGTAAGTCTCTTAAACCCGAAGATGCCAGAAAATCTATAACTGAAGAGGTTAGTTCCTGGTTAAGTGCTAAGCCTCGAAATATTTTGAACTCTGAAGCCAAAACTAAGACAATTTTGATTGTCGGAGTAAATGGCGCTGGCAAAACTACTTCAGCGGCCAAGTTGGCAAATTATCTAAAGTCCCAAGGTAGTTCTGTCCTGCTTGCCGCTGCGGATACATTTCGTGCAGCCGCTACCGATCAGATAAAAACTTGGGCCAAAAGTATTGATGTTGAAGTAATCTTTGGTGAAGAAAATAGTGATCCCGCATCGGTTGCCTTTAATGCCATAACTAAAGCTAAAGAATCAAATTTAGATTATTTAGTAATAGATACTGCCGGAAGACTACATACTAAGCAAAATTTGATGGATGAGTTAGCAAAAATTGTTAGAGTAGTGCAGAAGCAATCAACGGTTGATGAAATATTGCTAGTTGTTGATTCAACTACTGGGCAAAACGGAATGAACCAGGCTGCAACCTTTATTGAGGCAGTTAATATCTCGGGTTTTATAGTGACGAAATTAGATGGATCCGCTAAGGGTGGAATTGCAATTGCAATCGAGAAAGCTACAGGTCTTCCCATTAAATTTGTGGGCACCGGTGAAGGTATTGATGATTTCACCCCTTTTGACCAAGACGCCTATTTAGCAGGTTTATTCGATTAAGTAACATACTTTTAACAATCAGGCCCTTTGTTTCATAAGCCTGAAATCTAAATTGTCTCTGAAGTTAACCCTGTTACCCGATAGTTACCCCATCTCAATGGCGAGGATTTTGATCAATTCGAGTTTATCGATCGGAGAATAAATGGCGGAGATAGTTCTAAACAACGGAGATACCGCTTGGGTATTGGCTAGCACGGCTTTAGTGCTCTTAATGACACCTGGTCTAGCCCTTTTTTATGGTGGTATGGTCAGAGCAAAAAGTGTCTTGAATATGATGCTTATGTCCATGGTAACAATTGGAATAGTAAGTGTGCTTTGGGTAATTTATGGATTCAAATTAGCATTTGGGTATAAAGCTGATTCGCAATGGTACGGCGAAATTTCATTTTCCGGCCTTGGAAGTGCTGTAAACGAACTCACTAATAACGGTGGTGCTTATCCAATTCCATTATTAGCTTTCGCAGCTTTCCAATTAATGTTTGCAATTATTACGCCGGCCTTAATTTCTGGCGCTATTGCAGATAGAACAAAATTCACTGCCTGGGCCGTCTTTGTAACGGTATGGGTAACACTTGTATATTTCCCGGTTGCTCACTGGGTGTTTGCGTTTGGAAACAAGGTTGGCGATACAGTCACGGGTGTAGGTTTCTTAGCAGCCAGAGGTGTTCAAGATTTTGCTGGTGGGACTGCAGTACATATAAATGCAGGTGCAGCTGGACTTGCCATGGCAATTATTTTAGGACGTCGAGTTGGATGGCGTAGAGAATCAATGCGTCCACACTCGCTACCACTTGTCTTAATTGGTGCCGGCCTACTTTGGTTTGGTTGGTTTGGGTTCAACGCAGGATCCGCACTTGGCGCAAATGGAGTTGCAGCATTGGCACTGCTAAATACACAGGTAGCGACAGCAGCTGCCGCATTAGGTTGGCTGATAGTTGAGAAGCTAAGAGACGGCCATCCAACTTCACTGGGAGTGGCATCAGGTGCAGTCTCTGGCCTAGTTGCAATTACACCAGCATGTGCATTTGTTGCCCCTTGGGCCGCAGTTGTAATTGGACTTCTTGCGGGTATTTTCTGTGCCTTAGCTGTAGGTATCAAGTATTTATTGAATTTTGATGATTCACTTGATGTCGTAGGAGTCCATTTAATTGGAGGACTGTGGGGCAGTTTAGCCATTGGTTTTTTTGGGAGCAGCGCAGTTAACAGCGTCGGCCTGGATGGAATTTTCTATGGCGGAGGAGCAGCATTACTAGCTAAACAAGCCTTTGGTGCCTTCATTGTCCTGGCTTATTCTTTTATTGTCACTTTAATAATCGGTCTAATTATTGATAAAACAATGGGACTTCGAATCAAAGAGGAAGCTGAAATATCAGGCATCGATTATGACCAACATGCCGAAACTGGCTATGAATTAACTTCTAATTCACGAGGAGGTTTCTAACCATGAAACTAATAACTGCAATCATTAAGCCCCAAAAACTAGAAGATGTAAAAGAGGCATTAGTTAGCGCTGGAATTACCGGCATGACTGTCTCTGATGCAAAAGGTTTTGGAAGACAACTTGGGTTAACCGAGGTTTATCGGGGCGCTCAATATAAAGTCGATCTGATTCCTAAAATTAGATTAGAAGTATTAGTTGCTTCGAATGTTGCAGAAAAAGCAATTAAGGTCATTGCCGAAGCTGCCAGAACTGGAAATATCGGTGATGGAAAAGTTTGGGCAACAGCTGTGGATTCTGTGACTCGGGTTCGGACTGGTGAAAGCGGTGAAGCAGCCATCTAAACAAATGTAGGATTCCTACATGTTTGAAGCGCTAGGCCAGAGGTTTGGCAAGATTTTCTCTGGCCTTAGCGGCAAAATATCTGAGTCTGATTTAGAAAATTTCATTGCTGAGATTAAGTTGGCACTTCTAGACTCTGATGTTGCAATAGAGGTGGCAGAAGAATTTTCAAATCAAATTTTTGATAAATGTAAAGTACTAGCATCTGAGATAAAAAGAAGCACAAATCCAGCTCAAAGAATTTTTGAGATAGTAAATCAGGAGCTGACTGAAATACTAGGCGGCTCAGCTAGGCGCTTAAGGTTTGCTAAATCACCTCCTACCGTAATCCTGCTAACCGGTTTACAGGGTGCTGGAAAAACTTCATTAGCTGGAAAGCTTGCACATCACCTTTCCCAACAAAGCCATACACCATTATTAGTTGCGGCAGATTTACAAAGACCTAACGCAGTAAATCAACTTCAAATTGTTGGTAAATCCATAAATATTCCAGTCTTTGCCCCTGAACCAGGAAATGGCATTGGAGATCCGATTCAAGTTGCTCGTGCCGGATTGCAGTTTGCAAAGGATAAATTACACAATTTTCTAATTATTGATACTGCAGGCAGGACTGGCATAGATGAAGATTTGATGCAAGAAGTAATCAAGATTCGAGATGCTGTAAAACCTGATGAGATATTTTTTGTAGTTGACGCCATGACGGGCCAAGATGCTGCTCGAACTGCAAAGGCTTTTTCTGAGGGAGTCGGATTTGATGCGGTGGTCTTAACTAAATTAGATGGTGACGCCAGAGGTGGTGCCGCATTATCAATTGTAGAGTTAACAGGTAAGCCAATAATTTTTGCTGCCACTGGTGAAAATACTACAGATTTTGAACTTTTTTATCCAGAGAGAATGGCTTCAAGAATTCTTGGTTTAGGAGATGTTGCATCTTTAGCTGAGCAAGCAAAGCGAGCAATGCCAGAAGCAACAGCGAAAGATCTTGAAGATAAATTTATCAAGGGGGAGGATTTTACTTTTACAGATTTCTTATCTCAGCTTGAAGCTATGAAAAATATGGGAAGTATGAATAAGTTGCTTGGTTTATTACCTGGATCTGCTGGTATGAAAAAGCAATTACAGAATTTTGATGAAACAGAGTTAGTTAGGACTCGTGCAATCATTGAATCGATGACACCGTTGGAAAGAAATGATCCAAAAGTATTAAATGGATCAAGAAGAGCAAGAATAGCTAAAGGCAGTGGCAGAGCTGTCTCTGAGATAAATTCATTAGTAGAGCGCTTTACGCAAGCCCAAAAAGTCATGAAACAAATGCGTTCGGGCTCCATCCCTCCGGCTTTAGCAGGTGCAGGCAGTATGGACACGATGCCAAAAACCAATCAGGTTAGCCAAAAACCAAAGAAGAAGTCTCGCTCCGGAAATCCTGCTAAACGAGCGATAGAAGAGGGAATTTGACCTAGTACCTTCCCAATTTGGGTTATGGCTTTAATACTGGCAAGATTAGCCACCTGCGAATGGGACCCTCTAACCCATAGCAATTTAGTCCGTAATTTTGTCGAATGTGAACGCCCCCGCTGTTTACATAAGATAAATCCAAATTAATTTTCTATAGGGAGTTTTGTGTCAGTAAAGATTAAGTTAATGCGACTTGGAAAGATCCGTACACCTCATTTTCGAATTGTTATAGCGGATTCTCGTTCAGCTAGAAATTCAAAGGCGATTGAAGAAATTGGTCGTTATTCACCAGCATCCGAACCTTCTTTAATTGAAGTGAATTCAGAGCGAGTTCAGTACTGGCTTGGAGTTGGAGCACAACCAACTGAAGCAGTTACGGCATTATTAAAAATTACAGGTGATTATCAAAAAGCTAATGGCCTACCAGGAAGTGAAGGCACTTTGAAGTTACAACCTTCACGAATTGATAAGAGGGTGGCATACGAGGCAGCTGTTAAAGAAGCTATGAATGAGCCAGCAGATGGTGCTACAACTTTAAAGAAAAAAGCTGCTGAAAGACTTGCGGCTAAAAGTGCTCAAGTAGTTGAAGAGGCAGCACCAGTTACAGAATCAACTACTACGCAAGAGGCGGCACCAGTTACAGAAGCTGTACCTGAAGCGGTAGTTGCTGAAGCTACCGCCGAAGAAACACCACAAGTTTAAGCATTATCTCTTATGTTTAAGAAGGGTTCATTCCTTCGGGAACTACCCATAATTGTAGTTTCGGCCCTAATTATTTCAATTGTAATTAAAACTTTTTTTCTCCACTTTTTCTTTATTCCATCAGGTTCAATGGAGAACACATTACAAGTTGGAGATCGAATTGCTGTAAACAAATTTGGAGCCTTATTTAGTGAAATTAAACGTGGTGAGGTAGTAGTTTTTTCTGATCCAGATAAATGGCTAGGTGAGGCACCTGTAAGTGAGAGTTCAAGCATCTCTAACAAGCTCAAAAGTGGTTTGATTACTGTTGGAGTACTACCTGATCCAGCTAAACAATATTTAATAAAGCGCGTAATTGGTGTGGGCGGGGATAATGTTACTTGTTGCGATTCTTCTGGAAAAGTTCAGGTAAATGGTGTTTCCATAACTGAGCCATACATCTATCCAGGCGATAAGCCAAGCGAAATGAAATTTAATGTTGATATACCTAAAGGATTTATTTGGGTAATGGGTGATCACCGTGGAGCCAGTGCAGATTCAAGGTTTCACCCTGAAAGTGCAAATAACGGAATGGTTCCACTAAGCAAAGTCGTAGGACGCGCTACTTTTATTGTTTGGCCGTTTACAAATGCTGCTTTTATCCCCAAAGGTGAAGACCTAAAAAAGGTTCCAGTACAAGAAAAACCATAGAAATGATTGAAAGCAAACTTTTGCAATCCGGAATTACAAAAATTGCAGGAGTGGATGAAGCCGGCAGAGGTCCTTGTGCCGGACCCCTAGTAGTCTCAGCGGTTATTCTGAAAGATCCAACTTCATCGGAACTAGATGGAGTTAGAGATTCAAAAGAATTATCAGCACCTCAAAGAGATCGCATGTATGAAGTAATATTAAATAATTCAGTTGCCTACTCAATTATTGAATTTTCAGCAGATGAGATTGATCTTCTAGGTCTACATAAATGTAATCTTGAAGGTATGCGACGGGCTGTCCATGCTTTGAAAGTGAAGCCTGAGTATATTTTGACTGATGGATATTCAATACCAGGTATGACTGAGCCAAATCTTGCGGTTTGGAAGGGTGACCAAGTTGCAATATCAATTAGCGCTGCGTCTATCTTAGCTAAGGTTTATCGAGATCGAATAATGATAGAACTAGATCGCAAGTATCCGAATTATGGGCTTGCTAATCACAAAGGGTATATCACAGCATTACATACCGCCGCCATAAAGAAGTATGGGGTACTGCCTATCCATAGAAAATCATTTTCAAATATTACTGAAATCTTAAAAACTAAAAACTAATTCACAGAATTTTTAATTTCTACAATCAAAGGTTATCTCTGATTAAGTTAGTCAAGTGCTTACTGAAGAAGATTGCAGACTAATTCTTTTTACTTGTATTGAGCCAGCAGACCCTTTTTGGAGCGCCCAAATATCAGATCTTGGCGCCCAAGCTGTTTACCATCATATAACTTCTAAAAGTCACTTCTCAGAAAGCAATTCATTATCAATTATTAGAGACAAAATAATGAAAACCGATGTAGTGAAGGCTAGAAACGAAATTGAGAATTCAAACTCATTTTTTATCACTCCCAGGGATTTCGACTGGCCAATTGGGGTGGAAGACTTACCTAACCCACCAATCGGACTTCTCCTAAAGGGAAATAGAGAAATACTTGAAACTTTAAAAACCTCTATTTCGATTGTAGGAAGTAGGAAACCAACTAGTTATGGAGTATCAAGTGCCAAATTCTTAGCTACTCAAGCTGCAAGGGCAGATTTTACGGTGGTAAGTGGTGGCGCAATTGGCATAGATACCGCAGCTCATATTTCAACTTTAAGTCTAGGCAAGCAAACCATATGTATTTTAGCCGGAGGTTTCAATCACCTATATCCAGTAGAAAACTTGAAGCTATTTGATCAGATCACAAGAAATGGATTACTAATAAGCGAAGTCATGCCGAGTGTTTTATCCCAGCCATTTAGGTTCTTAGTCAGAAATAGATTGATTGCAGCAATTTCAAAAGCAACAGTTGTCATCGAGGCTGAGTATGTGAGTGGCTCTATTCGAACCGCCAGAGATGCAGCAGAAATATTCAGACCAGTATTTGCTGTCCCCGGCGAAATTACGTCACCACTAAGCCAAGGATGTCATCGATTAATTTCTGAGAGAGTTGCCGATATTGCAACTAGTTTTAATGAAATTTTGGAGCTTATAACTCCCGTGCACTGAAGGTGCGGAAAAGGTGAGAGAATAAGGCCAATGAATAATTTTAAAGCAGGCTTTGTTGCGGTGGTTGGACGTCCTAATACTGGAAAATCAACCTTAGTAAACGCACTGGTCGGAAGCAAAATAGTTATTACGTCTCACCACCCAAACACCACAAGAAATCCAATAAGAGGAATTGTTAATAGAGATAACTACCAAATTATATTGGTTGATACACCTGGGATGCATAAACCAAAAACAGCTCTTGGTACCAGATTAAATTCAATGGTTAGTGAAAATATAGATTCAACCGACAGCATAATTCTTTGTTTACCAGCAGATGAAGAAATAGGAGCTGGTGATGAATATATTGTAAAGCAAATAAAATCTGGACAACCAATATTTATAGTGGTAACAAAAATTGATATGATTTCAAAGTCAGAGTTAGCAGAAAAATTATCAAATCTTAATGATTTTGTAGTAAGACTAAGTTTAACAAAAGCAGAAATTATTCCAATTTCTGCAAGAAATTTGGATCAAACGGAGCTACTTTTGGAATTACTCTCAAATTCAATGCCAGATTCTCCCGCGTTATATCCAAAAGATATAAATACAGATCAAGCACAAGAGTTGATGATGGCTGATTTAATAAGAGAGGCAGCGATTGCTGAACTTTACGAAGAATTACCTCACTCGGTAATGGTCACTATTGATGAGTCTGGTCAGCGAGATAGTGGAAATATTTTTGATGTTGTAGCGACATTGCATGTCGAGCGGGATAGCCAAAAAGGAATAATTATTGGTCCTCAAGGTAGTAAATTGAAGGCAATTGGCACACTTGCCCGAAAATCTATTGAAAACTTAGTGGGTATGAAAGTTTTCCTTCAAATCCATGTAAAAGTATCTAAAGAGTGGCAGAAGGATCCAAAAATGTTAGCTAGATTGGGATTTACGGAGTAACTTTTCTACTAGCGAAATATGACCCCACAAGCACTAACGGTAATCCCAAAGCTATTCCTAATGTAATAGGTTCACTTAGTAGTAGCACTCCTAACAAAACTGCAACCGCAGTATTTAAGTAGGTTATCAAAGAAGCTCTTGGGGGACCGACCTCAGCGACTAACTTAAAGAATACAATAAATGCAATTGCAGTACAGAGTACGCCTAGTGAGATAACTGAGCCGATAGCTTCAACCGAAGGAGTAGTAGCCGGCCAAGTAATAATTGCAAACGGCAAATATACAAATGAGGTAATAATCATTGCCCAAGTATTAATTGCGATTCCAGGTATGTGTGGAATTCGACGATTAATCATATTGATTGCATATGCATATCCAATTGCTGCCAAAATGACCATTCCAATTGAAACTATATCTTGTTTGCCGCCAAAAGATTCGATCCCAACAACAGCTACAACTCCGATAAAGCCAATGATTAATCCAAATAACCTGGTTTTATGCCACACAGTATGATCCCCAAAAATTGAGGCAAGAATTGCTGACCAGATAGGTACTGTGGCAACTAACAATCCTGTAAGTCCAGATGAAATTTCCTTCTCAGCGTGAGTAATTAAATACCAAGGCCCAATCATTTCAGTTATCGAATACAAAATTAGAAATGGCCAATATTTTTTTGCTACCCGCAGGCGACTTCTACTTAGGGCGATTGGTAAACATATTAATGCACCAATAAATACTCTAAAAAATACGATTACTTCTGGAGATATCTCTTCAACAGCTACCTTTAAGAATAGGTAGGGGATTCCCCAAAGAAATCCAAGTAAGGCAAAGCGACCCCAGCCAGTTTTAGACAATTAATTATCTCTTCCTAACAAAGTATTAATCTCACGCGATATATCTGAGTATAGCAACTCAGCATCTGCTGTTACTCCACTTAAATTGAAAAACCCGTGAATCTGACCAGGATAATCTTTATAATATGCAGGTACAGAGTGGCTGACTAGTAATTTGTAATAGTTTTTACCATCATCGACGAGTGGATCATTTTCGGCAGTAAAGATTAGGGCCGGCGCCAGGCCAGTTAACGTGGCAGCCTTAACTGGAACGGCATAAGGATCAATTTGGAATTTACTATCAGCCAAATATTGTTCCCAGAACCACCGCATAGCTTTAGTTGTTAGTCCAAAATTCTCAGCAAAAGTACTGGCTGATTTATAATTCATTTCATAGTCATTGCAAGGATAAATTAACAATTGGTAGGCAAGAGTTAGTAGTTTTGAATCCCTTACCTTGAGCGCAACAGCTGAAGCTAAATTTCCGCCTGCACTATCTCCACCAACTCCAATGGTCTTTGGGTCAATTCCTAAACTTTTGGCATTTTCGACTACCCACTCAAGTGTGGCAAAACAATCATCAAATGAAGCAGGATATGGATTCTCTGGCGCTTTTTGGTACTCAACTGCAATAATGACAAAATCACCGGCTACCGCTAATTTCCTAAGAGCAGGTTCATATATATCTAAAAAATTTAACACCCAGCCACCACCATGAAAAAAAACTAAGGCGGGCAAATTCAATTTAGGACTAGGTCGATAAATTCGAACTGGCAGATCTGATTTTGGTCCTGGAATTAAGATCTTTTTCACTTCAAATATATCTATAAGTGGTTGGGAAAGGGCGATATGTAGATTGGTATTTTTCCTAATTTCATCAAGCGGGGCCTGCCAAACTGCCGGCAGCCCTAGGGCGCTACGTTCAGATAGATACTGCCTGATCTCGGGTTTTAATCCCATTGCGGCAGAGTAGACTTAGCCGTCGACGTTGACCAAATATTGATGAATTTAGGGTGGAGTTAATTTAATGCGCATTGGAGTTTTAACAGGTGGTGGAGATTGCCCTGGATTAAATGCGGTAATTAGAGCAGTAGTCCGCAAAGGCGAAAAAGAGTATGGATATGAATTTGTTGGATTTAAAGATGGCTGGCGTGGACCACTTGAGGGTATAACTATGAAATTAGATGTTGCAGCTACCAGGGGAATTTTGCCTAGGGGCGGAACAATACTTGGTTCATCCAGAACAAATCCGTTTAAAATTGACGGGGGCGTTGAAAAAATTAAAGAGAATTTGGCCAAGATGGGAGTAGATGCCCTGATTGCAATTGGTGGCGAAGATACTTTAGGTGTAGCTACCAAATTAGATTCACTTGGCGTAAAAGTAATTGGAGTTCCAAAGACAATTGATAACGATTTAAACAACACTGATTACACATTTGGGTTTGACACCTCAGTAAATATCGCAGTTGAGGCAATTGATAGATTACACACAACCGCAGAGTCGCACCATAGAGCGCTAATTGTTGAAGTCATGGGGCGCCATGCTGGATGGATTGCCCTCCACGCAGGAATTGCAGGCGGGGCTTCTTGTATTTTGATTCCAGAGGTTAAATTTTCTGTTGAACAGGTTTGTAAGTGGGTCGAATCTAGATTTGAGCAAAGCTATGCACCTATTATTGTTATTGCTGAAGGTGCCATTCCGCAAGATGGCGACATGATTACAAAAGATCAAACACTAGATGCTTTTGGCCATGTTAAGTTATCTGGAATTGGCGAATGGCTAGCTTCACAAATTGAAGCTAAGACTGGCAAAGAGGCTAGAACTTCAGTTTTAGGTCATATTCAGCGAGGTGGTTCCCCAACTGCTTTTGATCGAGTATTAGCAACTAGATTTGGCTTACAAGCAATTACCGCAGCACATGAGGGTGATTGGGGCAAGATGGTCGCCCTACATGGCACCAATATTGAGCGTGTCCCGTTAGCTTCAGCAACAGCAAAGTTAAAAACTGTTGACCCTGCTCGCTACAAAGAGGCGGAGATTTTCTTCGGTTAGAAGTTGGGTCAAAATTGACCACATCCTGCCAAGCAGATTGCCTACCATTATCTAATGAACGCCAACTCAATTTTTAACTCAAATCTGAAAGCTGCCCAACAGCCTACCTGGCCTGATCAAGGCGCGGTTGCTGTAGTTGTAAAAGAGTTAGCAACCTATCCGCCACTAGTTTTTGCCGGCGAGTGCGATAATTTAAAGGAGAAGATTGCTCAGGCCGCTGCTGGTAACGCATTTTGGTTGCAGGGTGGAGATTGTGCTGAGACATTTGCAGCTGCTACAGCAGATTCAGTTCGAAATCGCATTAAAACAATTTTACAAATGGCGGCTGTCTTACAGTATTTTTCATCATTACCAGTAGTAAAAGTTGGCAGAATGGCTGGCCAGTTTGCAAAGCCTAGAAGCAATGACAGTGAAACTCGAGATGGTGTGACACTGCCTGCTTATAGGGGAGATGCTGTCAATGATCTTGAATTTACTAAGGAGGCTAGAACCCCTAATCCAAAGCGACTACTTAAGGTGTACAACACATCTGCATCAACACTAAATTTGGTTAGGGCTTTTACTCAAGGTGGATTTGCAGATATCAGGCAGGTGCATAGTTGGAATAAGGGATTTGCGGCCGATGCCAGATTTAGCGCTCGCTATGAAGAAATGGCAAATGAAATCGGCAGAGCATTACAGTTTATGCAATCGGCAGGTGTTGATCCTGAGGCTTTTAAGTCGGTAGATTTTTATTCAAGTCATGAAGCATTGATATTGGAGTATGAAAAAGCTTTAACCAGAATTGATTCAAGAACTGGAAATGCTTATGATGTTTCAGCCCACTTTCTTTGGATAGGTGAAAGAACTAGACAATTAGATGGCGCTCATATCGATTTTGCTGAAAAAATTCATAATCCAATTGGAGTTAAGCTTGGGCCAAAGACGACACCAGAAGAAGTCCTGGCAATAATTAAGAAGCTAAATCCAAAAAATGAGCTAGGGCGCTTAACATTTATTTCACGTATGGGTGCAACCTTAATTCGCGAAAAGCTACCACCACTTGTGGAAGCAGTTTCCAAATCAGGAGCTTCAGTTTTATGGGTTTGTGATCCTATGCATGGAAATACCTATGAAGCACCAAGTGGATATAAGACCAGAAAATTCGATGACGTTTTAGATGAGGTTAGAGGATTTTTTGAAGTTCACAAGAAATTAGGTACTCATCCTGGCGGTATTCATATTGAACTAACCGGAGATGATGTTACAGAGTGCGTTGGCGGTGGAGAACAGATTAGTCATGAAGATCTCGCAACACGTTATGAGAGCGCGTGTGACCCAAGACTAAACCACACTCAATCGTTGGAATTAGCTTTTTTGGTTGCAGAAATGCTTAGGGACCACAAAAAATAGAAGTTTAAAATAATCTCCACTAGGTATATAGTAATTAGGTGTTGCTTTCGACAAGCTTAAAGACTCCAGTAGGGGAGTTAAGTTTGATTGCAGACGAAGATATCCTTATTGCTGCCGGATTTAGTGGGATTGCTAATCTAATTAGTCGCTTGGATAAACTTACTGCCGGGCAGAAATTATCTAAGTCTTCGAGAATTCCAATTATTTCCGATTTAATTTCAGATTATTTTGATGGAGACTTAAATTCACTCAATGGCATTAGGGCTCGCCAGTCAGGTGCAAAGTTCTCACAGGATGTATGGAAAGTTATGAGAAAAATTCCAGCAGGAAATACGATCTCATACGCAGAGTTAGCAATGCGAGCTGGTTCTGAGGCCGCCGTTAGAGCTGCTGGAACCGCTTGCGGGAACAATTTGATTGCACCAATAATTCCCTGCCATCGAATCGTTAAAAGTGGTGGTGGATTGGGAAATTATGGTTATGGAGTAAAAATAAAAGAGTGGTTACTTCGCCATGAGGGCGCTCTTAAGTAATTTTGGAATAATACTAATTATTTTCTCAACATCTTTATCGGTAATATCAAAGTGTGTAACAAGTCTTAGGTATTTAGGGCCTAGCGCAGAAGTAAGAACTCCAGCTTGTTTAAATTGTATGGCGAGTTCTTGCGCAGAAATTTGATACCTTGAAAGGTCCAATCCAACGATGTTTGTTTCAACTGTTTCACTATTAATTAAGTCAGGTGCTATATCCTCAATTAATCTTGCTATTTCCTTTGCTCTTAAGTGATCTTTAGCTAATAAATTAAGATTATTCTCTAATGCATAATCACCAGCAGCAGCTACTAATCCCACTTGGCGCATGCCTCCGCCATATCGTTTACGCCATGGTCGTGCTCTAGAAATTAACTCTGTGCTTCCAAGCATTAGTGAGCCTATGGGTGCTCCAAGCCCCTTAGACAGACAAACACTTAAGGTGTCAAAGTATTTCCCATATTCAGAGAGTGAAATTCCTGATGCGACATGAGCATTCCAAATTCTTGCCCCATCAAGATGCATTTTCAAACCCAATTTTTTACTCTCATCTCTCAATTTTTTTATTTCAGAAAGTGGTTGAACTGTACCGCCACCAAAATTATGGGTATTCTCAATCGCAATCGCCGTAGTCGACACAAGATAAGGGCCAGAATTTGGCTTAACAATATTCAATACATCTTCTGCTTTTAATAGTCCTCTATCTTCTACCCAGGATCTTGTAGTGATTCCGCTGAAGACTGCAG